>CAJTRV010000009.1 GCA_910578855.1 uncultured Bacilli bacterium | reverse complement strand
AGATTTTTATTTCTAAATATCAGTTTTAATTTTGACTACTTTTTCAGCAGTCTCTCTTTTTTTGTATAAATGTTTTTAAAATGCTCATTATGAAAATGAAAGGAGATATTATAATGAATGTAAATTACCCAGAAGTCCCAAATATCATTAGTGGAAAAGATTTAGACTATCTAAAAGATATGTTCGAATGGAATTGTAGTGCCTATAAAAAGGCCGAAAATTGTAAAAATCAAGTGCAAGATCCAGAAATAAGAGCCATGATCGAGAAAGCAGGTCAATTATTTTCGAATCACGTTACTACCATATTATCCATCTTAGGAGGTGGGCAAAATGAATAATCAACAAATTACAAACCCTAAAGTAGAAGTTCCAAAAGGAATGGCCCTAAATGATAAAGATCATATTGGGGGAATTTTATCAGAATTAAAATGTATGGAAAAAAATTATGCCGTTGCTTTAACCGAGGCAAGTAATGAAACTTTATATCAATCTTATAAGACCATGTTTAATGGAATTGCAGCGTTACAAAGAGAGGTATATGAATTAATGTTTCGCTGTGGATGGTATCCGATGGAAAAAGCACCAGCTGATAAAATTTCTCAAACTAGTCAAATGTTAACGCAAGAATGGAATGATTTAAGTCAAGGAAATGCATAATTTCCTTTTTTTATTTGCTCACAAAGAAAAAAAACTTACATGATTGCACAAAAAAAGGATCCGGAGATACTATCGTTCTATTAAATGAACATTATCAAGTAAAACTCCAGTTCCTTCAGCAACACAAGTAAGTGGACTTTCAGCAACAAAGACAGGAACCTTTAACTCATGAGCGAGTAATTTATCAAAGCCCTTAATCAATGCTCCCCCACCAGTAATGACAATTCCCTTATCGATAATATCAGCTGATAACTCAGGTGGTGTTTGTTCCAAAACACTTTTTGTTTGATGCACTAAAATATAAATACTTTCACGTAACGCTTCTTCTACCTCATTGGAATTAATCGTAATCGTATGGGGAAGACCTGTTACTAAGTCACGTCCTCGAACTTCCATTTTTTCTACTTTATCATCTGGAAACACATTTCCAATGGTTAACTTAATTTCTTCAGCAGTTCGATCACCGATTAATAATTTATACTTATCTTTAATATATTTGACAATATCACTATCAAACTTATTCCCAGCGATTTTTACCGAAGCACTATTGACAATCCCTCCAAGCGATAAAACGGCAATATCGGTAGTTCCTCCTCCAATATCAATTACCATATTCCCACTTGGTTTTGAAATATCAAGACCAGCACCAACCGCAGCCACCTTTGGTTCTTCCTCCAAAAATACACGTTTAGCACCAATTCGTTCCGCTGCTTCTTTAATAGCATTTTTCTCTACTTGGGTAATATTAGAAGGGCAACAGATTAAGATTCGCGGTCTCGAAAATAAACTCTTGCCATTGACTTTTCGAATAAAATTAGAAAGAAGTTCTTCCGTAATATTAAAGTCAGCAATCACCCCATCTTTCATCGGGCGAATTGCTTTCACACGACCAGGTGTTCTCCCTAACATTTCTCGTGCTTCACTACCTACGGCCAATACTTTTTTTGTTTCTGAATCGATGGCAACAACACTTGGTTCATTGAGGACAATTCCCTGTCCCTTGATATAAATTAATACATTGGCTGTTCCCAAATCTATTCCGATATCTTTTGCAAACATTTCTCTTCACCCTCATTTCTTCTGTTATTTCATTATTATACCATATTAGGTATTGATTTTACATATTTTTTCCAATTTTTTGATACTTTTTTTTGGTCGATTCACCACCACGAATATGGCGAATATGCAAGTGATATTTCATAATCTCATCAACCTGCTCAAAAAGACGGGCATCAAGAATTTGTAATCGTTCATGAAGATCTTTATGAACCGTGCTTTTTGATACTTGGAAGTATTTCGCAATCTCCCGAACAGTCTTCCCAGTTGTCAGCATATAGTCTGCTTCTTTGCGAACTCTTTCCTCTATTAATACATTCATTTTAACACCTCTAGTAAAGTTTACTGTTGGCGTTATCCATTTATACCTAAAAAATAGAGCACAATGCTCTATCCTTCACTTGGTACTTTATCATAAAATTCTTCAGGATTAACAACCTGTCCACTTTTGATAAGCTCAAAATTAAGATGATTGTTTAATTCTTTTGAAAGATTAGACATTCCACAAGTTCCAATTACATCGCCTTGTTTTAGCGTATCATTTTTCTTTACATTCACTTTCCCTAAACTTTGATAAACACTAATGATATCATTCGCATGTTTGACTTGAACAATTTTTCCAAGTAATTTATCCTCTTTGACATCGATAACAGTTCCATCTAATACCGATACCACATCAAAGTTATCAACTCCACCATAGGAAACACCACTATTTTGAATATAGGTATTATCATGATAGATCAATGAATTTTCTTGCTGAGTACTATCTGCTTTGTAATCATAATAATTTTTGACAACTTTCACATTGGTGTCTTTATAAGGACGAATCATTTTCGTCTCATTTTCATTCACAACCGGTACTGATTCATCAAAAATAGTTTTATTGACATATCCATAATGATCATCCTCATTAAATTGTTGATTCGAAATTGCATTTTCGATCATATACGCACATCCCAATACGGCAACAATTGCACATACATAAAGCGTTGGTATTACTGATTTCTTTAATTTTCTTTTTACCATTTTTTCACCTCTATTAAGAGTGTGAACATATTTTCTATAATTTATACATCTTTTTCAATTTTTTTTATTTCAATTCCTTGATAGTAATGTTTTAAAATCGCATCATAACGGTATCCTTTTTTAGCCATTGCTTCAGCCCCATACTGACTCATGCCAACTCCATGACCGTATCCTTTGGTCGTAACACTAACCGAATTTCCATGTTGCGTAATTGTAAAAAAAGTCGATCGTAATTTTAGCTTTTGGTAAACTGTATTGCCCGTAAATGTTGTTCCATTAATCATTAATTCCTTCACTCGACCAGTTGAAGTTGTCTTCGTAATCGTAACCTGTAGTTTTGTCTGATATTTTAACCCTAATAATTGATAAAAGTCATTTAGTGAGAAGTCATGATGCTCTTTAAAAACCGGTGATACTTCTTCATCCCATTCTGATTTTACACTTCTTAAATAAGGCAATTTTTCACTAAAAACCTCTTCACTATTCTCTGTCATTCCCGTACTTGTTGAGAAAAAGAAAGCTTCGGCGACCTTTCCATTATAAGATAGATATTCTCCGGTGGTCGCTGTAATTGCCGCTGTTATTTTATTCATTTTCCCAACATAATCAGTCTTCCATTTCGCCTTTAACTCTTCATCGGAAAGATATACTTGGTTATCAACTGTATCGACAACATCATACTCCTTCTCTTTATTTTGTTCCATTTTTTTTAATACATAACTTCGGGCGGCAACGGCCTGGGCTTTTAAAGCTTCTTCCTCAAAATTAGCAGGCATTTCCCCAGCTAAAACACCCTTAACGTATAATTCAAAAGGAATTCGCTCAATTGTATTCGTATTTTGACGTTTTACTCGAACCACTTGATTACTATCATAATAAAATTTCATCTCTTCTTCATGCATAAAAAGGGTGACAATACAATAAGGAATCACAAGAATGAGGATGGTTATAAGGAAGACTTTTTTCATAAGATCACACGACTTTCTTACGTATAGTATATCGAATAGAGATGTCGTTTTTTGTTCTCTATTGCATCTTATCTTATTTTATGAAAAGAATATTACAATATACAAAAATATCGGGGAAATTAACCACGATATCCTGCTTTTTTGAGTTGTTTTTCCATAGAAATATTCTTTCTTCCATATAGTGTCACATAGGATAAAATCATTGGTACTCCCGCTTCATTGATACGGTTAACCAACTCCTCTTCGGTCATAGGTCCATCACTAAGAAGAATTCCACCGACAACCGTGCCAGGTAATTTTTTAAAAGGAACTGGCGCTTCTTCGATAGGGACTTTTAACACGTTGTTACCAAAAAACAAATCATAACCACCCTCATCTAATTGATGATTAATTTGAAATGGTTCCCCATGCGTATGGATATATTGAAATACATTTTGTGCATAATAGGTTCCATCTTTCTGTCTGATTACATATGCGATATATCCCATATATTCATTTGTAATCCCAGGAATTTCTTGATATAGCTCTCCTAGATAGACTGGTTGATTAATCATAATTTCATTTGTAACATTTTTCATACTTTCTATTTTTCCTCCCTTATGGTAATAATGATGAACTTAAAAACACATCATAACAAAAATTAACTGCAAGGTAAGCAATCGCAAGACTCAAGATAAAATAAAATACTTGGGCTTGCAAAACACGGCCTTTTTTAAAAAAGCGATTTAGATCAAGACTTTCTAGCGACCAAATCGTCAATGGCAAGAGAAAACAATATAAGATTAATTTAATACTCATGTTGTTCCTCATATGCCCTTATTTTGGCAATCCGCCGTTGATGCCACTCGGCCATTGAAAAGTCAGTCGTTAAAAAAATCTCGATGAAACGATACAATTGTTCCTCTGGTTTTCGTCCAGAAAGAGCTATCACATTCGCATCATTATGAAGACGGGCTAGCGAAGCCTCTTGCTCATCACCTACTTTGGCACAGCGAATCCCATTTATTTTATTGCAAGCAATACTCATACCAATTCCCGTTCCACAAATTAAAATTCCGCGACTAGTAGGATCTTGAATCACTTTTTTACCAAGGGTCAAGGCATAGTCAGGATAGTCATCAGTAGGGAGTAAAGTCGTTGCTCCCATATCAATGACATGATAACCTTGTTGTTGTAATTGAATTATTAACTGTTGTTTTTTTTGGTAACCACCATGGTCACTGGCAATATAAACGTTCATTTTATCACTTCCAAGTTTAGTATACTATAAGATGAAAAAATTATCAATTAAAAAGGACTCAACAATTATGATGTCCTTTATTTTTTTATTTTACGTTTTATTTTATATAAAAGAAAATCTAATGATCGAACAGGTAAAACATATTCACCAAGAAATTCTTGAACATGACCACCAAAACTTTTTTTAAATTGATAAATTCCTTGTTGACTACTTTCTAAGTCATGAGGATCGGGAATTGCATAAAAATTATACAATTGATAGCCATTTTCAACGGCATCACGAATCATATGATCATGAATGGTATAAAACGGTTGATATTGAATATATTCTTCGTAAGCACCACCATAAAGAGAAGCAACCTCATCACCATAGATAATGTACATGATCCCACCTAAGGTAATACGGTCTTTATGTTTTGTTTGGAGTTTTTCATACGCCATTTGTTTCTGATGTAATTGGTCCAATTTTTTCATATCAGCTTGTTGACTTGCCTGGTATTTTGCTTCTTTCATTTTTCCTGCTTGCCATTTTTTTTCACGGTCAAGCTGATTCCGCTTAATCATTTTTTGTTCTTCCGTTATCTTCTTTAAAGCCTCTTTGATATCCAGTTCAGCAAAGATGAGTCGTACCATTTGATCGCGGTCCAATGCTTGATAAAGATCACGATAAAATGATACACCACGATCATCAAATTGGCGTCGTTCACCTGTCTTCGCCATAATATCAGCAAATAATTCGATATCATCGATCGATCCCGTTCGAATCACAACCCCATTGCGCTCATTTTTCCGAATCATCTGACGAGTCTTGGAGGTCATCTCACGCATGATATCATCAATACTTTTTGAATTTAGATCGATCACATACATATATTTTGCTTGTATTGCCTCTGATTCTAAAACTGGATGAAATCCCACCTGTTTTAAATGATCCACCATTTTATGATGATCAATTTCAGGCGTAATTGTACCATGACTATCTCGTGAATGATAGATAACATAGGGATCAATCCGCAACATATAGCCATTATGATCCCGAATATATTCTTTTAATTTTTGAATAAAAGCAGTCAATAACTCTAGATTATTAAAATCAATAATAGGGCCTCTTAATGCATAGAATTCGTCATGAAAACCATGTTTTTTCGAAAGCATCATCGTCGCTGCTACTAACTTTCCCTGTTGCTTCATTCCGACAAAGTGCTTTTTCCAACCCCATTGTTCCCTTAGCGTTGCAATATTTGAGGTCTGCAAAAAACATTTATTAGGATAATTTCTTAAATATTCATCATATTCTTTTGCTGTTAATTCTCCAAATTCCATTATTTTCCTCTTTTCAATCGTTTTAACTTTCTAGCAATTTGCTCGATATAATAATAACTGCTAATGGGTAGAAAAAAATCGCCAATATACTCAATAACATGACCATTGAATCCTTTTTTAAATTCATAAACACCATAATCACTATCTTTGGGATCAAAGATACCTTTAATGCCATAAAAATTGTAATTTTTTTTGTGCTGCTTTAACGCTTCTTGAATCATTCGCCACTGAATAATGTGTTGACCACCAAAGACCATATATTCTCCGTAAGAACCACTATAGTAATAAATAACCTCATCCCCATAAAACATAAACATTCCAGCGGCCAATTCAAGATGTTCCCCGTGCTTCTCTTTTAACTCATTCATCGTGGCAATTTTTTTATCAACTGCGGCAATATTACGATTTAATTCTGCCAATTGTTTTTGACGAATGTTTTCTTTTTGGGATTTTTTAAATAATTCATCACGATCAGCCTGTAACACCTTAATCGTATCATCAATATGAACCTCAGCTAACATATATTTTACATACCCTTGATCATGAAATATCTGATACATTGTCTGATAATAATCTAACCCACGATCTGAAAAATGACGACGGGCACTAGTACTATCCATAATATGAATAAATTTATCTAACTCATCATATTCTAATGAACGGACTGTCACCCCATAATGCATAGCTCGTTGAATGGTACGGCGGGTATTCCCTTTCATTCCCTTTAAAATATCATCTTCCGTTTTATTTTCAAGCGGCAAAACAAATCCCCAGCGTACTTGCCGTGATTCCTCATAATGGCGAATAAACCCACCATGTTGATATCCCAGCGATAACAAATTCAAATAAGCTTGATGATGATCAAATCCACCAGCAACGAGATTTCCGTTGATATCACGTTCTTTATATAAAAGAGGTGGATCAATATGTAATACATATCCCTGTTTCGCCTTAATAAATTTTTTTAATTCGTTCGTAAAAAAAGTCAATTGGTCTTTGTTCTCATAATCGACTAAAATTCCCCGAGGTGCATAAAAAATTCGTTTCCCAAAGCGAGTTGGGCACGACATAATTCGACTAGCTGCGATAATTTGTTGTTGATCATCTTTAACTCCAACATAGTCACTCGTCCATCCACCTTTTTCACCAAGAAAATCCATAGCTGGTAATTGAAAAAAAGTGCGGAGCGGATGATGGTTTAAAAATTGAACAAATTCGTCCTGGTTAAGTTCTACAAAACGCATCGAATTTCTCCTTTCCTTAATGATGTTTGATCCTTTTCATTTTTCCATAAAGGGCAAAACTAAATTTGTATAATTGATAATAAAGCGGATGAATTATGAGATCAAACTCCCCAATATATTCAACAACTTTCCCATCAAATCCTTTTTTAAATTCATAAACACCATGCATTTCTCCATCTTCTTTGATATGGCCATCAATTCCATAAAAATTATACACATGAATTCCATGATCAAGGGCATATTGAATGGAATACCATTGAATTAAATACTGCGGATTCATATACATAAAGTCAGCATAAGATCCACCAAACAAGTATAACATTTCCTTACCGTACTGTAAAAACATTGAACCTCCAAGGGTAATTTTGTTACCATACTGTTTTTGTAAAGTTATGGTGGTATCCAATTTTTTCTCTAAACTCGCTAGTTGACGCATTACTTCATTTTGTTGATTGATCGCCTTTTGGTGAGATGGATTCTCCTTTAATTGTTGTTCATATCGCTCTTTTTTCGCAATTAGTGATTGTTTCGTTTGTTCTAAATTAGTAATTGCTTTTTTCGTATCTAAAAAACAAAGAAAAATTTTACAATGTTCTTTCGTTTCTTCCATCATATTTTGATAATATGAAAATGAACGATCTAAAAAACCACGACGATCGGCGGTATGTTGCATAATTTTTTTAAATTCCTCTAACTCATCTGGGCGCATTTGGCGCACTTCTAAACCAAAACTCTCAGCTCGTTTGATACTTCGTTTGGTATTACTATTGAAATTTTGAAACAATGTCTTTTTATCTTTCCCTTGCAAATCTAAAACAAAAACCCATCGTGGTTGAAGTTCCTTAGCAATCGATTTTCCAAAACCATAATGACGATAACCAAGTCGTTTTAAAGTATCAACTACCTGACGATTATCGATTCCATCAGGAACAAGATCGCCATTAATATCTTTTTCACGATACAAAACTGGAGGATCAATTTTTAAAAAAATACCTTGTTCCTGTTTTAAAAAGGCTTTGATTTGTCGTGTAAATTCTGCCACCAATGATTCATTATGATAGTCAATTAAAAATCCCCGGGGCGCATAACATATTTTTTTATGAAGCGGAGTATCTTTTACAAGTACCATACAACCAGCTACGGATTTGTTTTCATCACTCATTAATAAATAATGATGATCCCAGCCGGTATGGTGTTTTAAATTTGCCCACTCCGTTGTCTGATAAAAACTATAAAGGGGGTGTTGTTCAGCAAATGCCGTAAATTCTTGAGCTGTTACCTCGTTTATTCTCATGTTTGGCCTCCTTTTCTTGTTATTATGATCTTTTTTTTCACAATTATAATATCATAGTAAGTATATCTTTTTTTATATCTAAAGTCAAATAAGAATAAGGAATCCGCTGGTATTTCTGACTTTAAACATTTTCTTTTATCTAATATTCTATTGATCATAATACACACTAGTAGAATCGTAAAATAGCCTTTTAATTCTCAGTTCTATTTATGAATCGCATTTCATTTTCATCAAACTCCGAATTCATAATTTCTATTATATCCCAAGAATTCAACAATTTCATCATTTATAACAGATTATTATTTACCAAAACGAGTAGAATTATGATATACTTTTATAGAAGAATTTAATATATAGATTAAATATACTATAGCAAAGGGTGAGAAGATGGAATATCTATTTAAAAGTGATATAAAACAAGAGGAATACAATCAATTTATTAAACAATTTGGAACGGTATCTTTTATGCAAGAATATGATTGGGCAAGCGTAAAACAGGACTGGAACCACCTTCATTGTGGAATGTATCAGCAAGAAAAGCTCGTTGCCTCCTGCTTAATATTAATTCGTCCACTCCCAATGGGAATGAAATTATTTTATATTCCCCGAGGTTACGTGATCGATTTTACTGATCAAACATTAGTAAAACAATTTACTCAAGAAATTAAAAAGTTAGCCAAACAGTACCATGCTTATTCTGTTAAAATTGATCCTAATTTTTGTATTAGAGAATATAGTTGCAAGGATTTAGAAAATCACCAACAAAATGCCATTCCCTCTTATTATTCACATGATTATCAAATAAAGCATGAAAATTTAATTGCCGCCGGATTCCATCGCCATAAACTATCAACCAATCTAAACGATTCTAGTCAGCCAAGGTTCCAAATGGCCATTTCCCTGATCGATGAACAATTAAAACCATTAAATGAACAACAAATTAAAAGTAGTTTTAAAAAGCGTGTTCGTGAATATCTTGGAAATTATCATCAAAAACGTGGTGTCTTTTTTGAACATACGAAAGATATTACGCGGATTGATGAATTTATTGATATCATTAATAAAACAGAAGAGCGTCAAAACATTATGCTTCGAAATAAAGAATATTTTATTAGTATTATGCAACACTTTGATGCTTACCTTTTCTTCGGTAAAGTTGATTTGACAAAATATTTGACATTTTTACAAGAAAAAGGAAAAGAGAGTGAAATCATTGAAGTTGAGAAATTAATAAAAAAAGGTAACAAAATTATAAATTTATCAGCTGCACTTGTTATTTTACCGAAAAACGTAAAGGGAATTAGAACAAGCGAGTATCTCTATGCTGGAAATGATTTACAACTGGCAAAATTAAATGTTTCTTATGGACTAGTTTATGATATTTGTAAGTTTTCGTTAGAACAAGGATGTCATTTTTGTAATTTGGGTGGCGTTAGTGGAACATTAGATGATCATCTAACAACCTTCAAATCCCGCTTTAATGCGATCATATGGGAATTTGCCGGCGAATATGATTTCATTATTCATAGGCTTTTATACTATCCAATTGAAACCTTTTTACCAACTGCCAAAAAACTATATCGTCACTTTAAACGATAATCTAAGTATGAAAAAAAGAAGCTTATTTTGCTTCTTTTTCTAAACCATATTTACGATTAAATTTTTCAACATTTCCAGCTTTACGGTTTGTAATTGTTCCATCTCCAACATAGAAAGGATGACATTTGTTACATACTTCTAAATGAACCTTTTCATGATTTGATCTTACGGTGAACTTATTACCACAAGCACATTCTACTTCCGTATCTTTATACTCTGGATGAATTCCTTTTTTCATAACGCTCTCCTTCCGCCATGACATTTCTTCATGTCATAGTAATTTCATACTCATATAGTATAACAAGATTGTAATAAACTTGTCAACTGTTTTTTATTAATCGTTTGACTTTCCAAAAAGTCGTAATAAATATAGAAAAATATTAATAAAGTCTAAATATAACTCTAAAGCCCCATAGATTGCCATTTTATTGGGCGCATCACCATCCATTAAATAGGCCTTTATTTTATTGACATCATACATAACTAATCCCAAGAAGATAACAATTCCAACGATACATATAATCATATCAAGAATCGTATTTCCAAGAAAGAAATTAACAAGCCCCACTAAAATAATCCCAACAAGCCCGATGAATAGTATAGTTCCAATTTTTGATAAATCAAGATTGGTAACATATCCGATGATTCCAAATATCAGGAAGAGAAAAGCAGTAAGACCAAACATCAAGATAATAGAACCAATTTGATAAACAACGAGAATTCCCGCACAAGTTATTCCGGTTACGAGCGCATAGAGTAAGAAAGATGTCGCTGCTGTTAAATAACTCATCTTATGAATCCGGGCCGACAAAAAGATTACTAAGCCAAATTCCAACAAAATTAATATAAAGTAAACACTACTACCAAAAACATTTAATAAGATGTTCGGATTCGATACAACAAACAAACTCGTGAGAGCGGTTACAAGTAATCCAGCAAACATCCATAAAAACACCATGGGAAACAACTTATTTTGTTTCATTTTTTTCACCTCTTTCCCTCATTTTATCATGATTCTTATTGGGAAGCAACCACCTCTTCAAATAACTTTGCTCGCATTTGGTTTTTAATTTTATTGGCTACGCACTGATTATTTTCCTCAGTTAACTGAAATTGAATCCGCGGGGAATCATTTGCGACACAACCCTGTACATTAATATAAGTAATGTCTTGATCTGCTAGTTGTTTTTTTAGTTTGGTATTGGCATATTCAATAAGCTCATCATACTCCTTTTCATATGGATTATAAAAACCTGTAACAAAAATATCTTCTTTACAATATTTTCGCAATAATTGGTACAATGTCATTCCATCAGCGAGGATCTGATCAACCTTATCATATAATGCTTCGGTTAAAGTCGGTTTCGTCTCTAATTCATAAAATAAATCATTGGAACCCACGGAAACAATTACAAAATCGGCTTTAATTAAGGCATTTTTAATCGTTTTTTCTTCATGGTTGATTACCACTTTTTTATTTTGATTAATGTCATTAATTAAATCGGTTATGCGGGCCTTATCCGTATTAAACTCAGTAACATAGGTTTCCAGTTTTCCTTTATCTGCTAAGTTTTGACGAATGATATTCGTATAACCATTCTGTTTAGTCGTAACCGAATAATCTCCCAGTGTTAAATAGTAAATTTTAGAATCAATATTACTTAAGTAAATAAGAAACACGAGAAATGCACTAATTCCAATCACTAGTAAGCCTTTTAATTTCATATTTTTCCTCCTAAAAAAAGTAGAGTATTCTCTACTTTCATTATATTTCTCTTAATTCTATTTTAGCACCTACGGATTGCAATTTCTCCACTATATTTTCATAACCACGAAGAATATGATTAACTTCGGTAATAAAAGTTTGCCCCTTAGCAATCAAACTAGCAAGTACTAGGCTCGCTCCAGCTCGTAAATCGGTTGCTTCAACGGTAGACCCATGAAGCTCTGTTGGCCCGATGATCGCTAGTAAACGTTGTTCCACCTTAATATCAGCTCCCATTTGATTCAAATAAGGAACATGTTTAAATCTATTTTCATAAATCGTCTCAGTAATCTTAGATAAACCACTCGCCATGGTCATTAGTGGTGTAATTGGTTGCTGTAAATCAGTAGGAAACCCCGGATATACTGCTGTTTCAATCTCACATGGATATACCGTTTCTGGTTTAGAAACAATGATTGATTGATCTTGTATTTGTAATGGAACACCCATTTGTTGTAATGTTTCTAATAAAGCAGTAATGTGATCTGGATAAACATTGGTAATCTCTAGTTGTTCTCCACATAAAGCACCGGCAATCAAATAAGTACCAGCTTCAATTCGGTCTGGGATGACGGTAATTTCTGCATCATGTAGTTGCGAAACCCCACTCACAATTAATTCATCTGTCCCTGTTCCCTTGATATCAGCTCCCATTTGTTGTAAAAGCTCAATTACATTGGTAATTTCCGGTTCCATTGCTGCTTGATGAATTCTGGTTTCACCATGGGCTAAAACACTAGCGAATAATAAATTAATGGTCGCGCCAACACTGTGCTGAACATCTATGTCGTCTCCCTTTAATTCTTTCGCCGTAACGATATACTGGTTTTTCTCAGGTGTAATAGTACACCCCAAAGTCTCAAAACCTTCCAAATGAAGATTCATAGGCCGGGCCCCAATAGGACACCCCCCTGGTAGAGACATATTACAAGCTTGGAACCGTCCTAATAAAGCCCCCATAAAGTAATAAGATGCCCGTAATTTTGTTGCCATCGTTTCCGATATTGTCTGGTTTTTTATATCACGACTATCGATCATAATCGAATTTTCCTTACAGGTAATATTAGCTCCCAAATATAATAAAATCTCTTTAATTGCTTCAATATCAGAGATATTGGGCACATTGTGAATTGTAACTACCCCATTACACAAAATAGCGGCTGGTAAAAGAGCTACAGCACTATTTTTGGCCCCACTAATCGGAATAACACCACGAAGTGTCGTTCCTCCTGTTACTACTAATTGTTTCATGTTATCCCCCAAGTTCTATACATATTATATGTCATTCAATTGATGTTGTTACGCCTAGGCCTTGTCGTTACTACCTAATAACAAAATTTTTTCTTTGATCATCTGCTTCATTGCCGATGCCCCTGATTTAATAATTTTTCGCGGATCATAAATATCAGGTTGTTCCTGTAAATATTGGCGCACTGCTTGACTCCACGCTAATTGTAATTCCGTATTAATATTTAATTTGCAAATACCCGCTATAATACTATTTCGGATAATATCATCGGGAATCCCACTACCACCATGTAACACAAGCGGTAATGCAGTATCATGCTTTATATCATTGATTAAATCAATACGAATATTAGGTAATCCTTTATATATACCATGAACACTACCAACCGCTGGTGCTAGTGTATCAATCTTCGTTTCCGTTACAAGCCGAATCGCATCATTCTGATCAGCATAGGCAATTGAAGAACTCACATGATCTTCCATTCCCCCAATATGACCAATTTCTGCTTCTACCGTAATATCTTTAGGGTGGGCATATGCCACCACTTCTTTGACAATTCGAATATTTTCTGCTAGATCATATTTAGAAGCATCAATCATTACAGAAGTAAAACCTGCATCGATACATGTCTTACAAGATTCTACACTACTACCGTGATCAAGATGGATCGCAACGGGAACGGTGATGGCTAAATCTTGAACCAAAGATCGCACCATATTGGCAACTGTGAGTGCTCCTCCCATATATTGAATGGCACCCTCACTGACCCCAATAATAACGGGGCTCTTATTTTCTTGACAGGCTTCCAAAATATACCTTGTCCACTCTAAATTATTGATATTAAAATGAGGAACCGCATAGTGTTCGCGTTTAGCCTGTTCTAACATTTCTTTTGTATTTACTATCATAGTATCATGTATTATCAATCTTATAGAACGATTATTCTATTTAATTGATTCCTTTCTATTTATATTTTTGATTTATTAAATGTTTCTATAATAACTCCCACCCTGAGAATTTGTTTCTATCTTATTACAACCACTTACTGGACTAATTATGATGAGTCACCATATTCATTATAATATGTTTTCCTTGTTTTATCAATCTTTATCACCATACTTTACAATTCTAAGACAATATTTTTAGTAGCGTACAAGTTTTATACTTTTGAATTATAATTTTTATCACAAATATTTTTGATAACATCATGGGGTACTAAGAATGATACAAAAAAAACAGATTCTCGCCAATCTGTTATATTTTTCTTCTCTATCAACATTATAATAAATATAAAATACCAATGACAATTAAAGTAATACCACCAACTAAAGTGGAAATATTTCCCACCCGATTATTAATTTTTTTCCCGAGAAATAATCCAAGATAAGTAAAGAAAAAACTAGACATGGAAAATAGAAGTGCACTTATTACATAATGGTGCGATATCGTTTCCAAGCCAATTCCGACCGAAAAACTATCAAGACTTACTGCCAGACCAAACAATAGTAATTCTTTTAAATCCATAATTTTAACATCGTGGCTTTGTTCTCTACTCTCATTTATCATTTCGATTCCAATAAATAATAAAACAATAAAAATAAGCAAATCAGGGGCAATGGCGAAATAACTAGAGATCAGTCCACCGACAAACATTCCTAGTAACGGCATCATAAAATGATATACCCCAACAATAAAAGCAAGTTGACGCATATTAGATCGACTAATATTTAGAGTTCCATAAGCTAAAGAAAGACTAAACGCATCCATACTAAGACTTACAGCAATGATGATGATAATCAGTACATGCATAAAAAAATCCTCCTATAAAATTGTATTTATAAAAGGACAATTTATACTATAAATATTGATCAATTAATTCTTTTACATAAAATTGATACTCTACTTGATCACTTTCTTCTGCTTCCAATAAACATAAAGGAGGAAATAGAACACACCACCAATTATCTCCTTCACCACTTCCGAGCGTTACCAATACTGATTCATAATAACCTTCTTCATAAGTAACACCATGAAATTCTTTATTGGGAAAATAATTCATTCCATAGTTAATTTGATATCCAGCATCATAATCTAAACGAACTAACGTTGCTTTGACAGACGCTTCGATTTCATCCATATTATTGGTGATTACTTTGCGCGCTTGTTCAACACCTTTGGTATTTTTTAATAGATGATACATACTCTTTTGTAATTCAATACTAACCTCTTTTTTGATCGTCTGATCATAATCTGAATTACTATTGGCGAGAACACGCATTCGAATGGCTTCCTCTGGAATCATTAAACTTTCAGCATGAACATTGGTAAATAGATAAAAGCAGAAGCAAACAACGATTACAATTAATAATTTTTTCATATAAAAATCATCCCCTAATTGATAGTGGATGATTTTCATGGTTTTTATACACTATTTGTGATAACTTTCATTATTTTTAATTTTATAAGACCGATAAAGTTGCTCTAATAGCAAAACACGAAATAATTGATGCGGAAAAGTTAGATTAGAAAAAGAGATGGCTTCATGACGAAGTGTTTTCCATTGTTCATCTAATCCATCTGATCCACCAATAATAAATACGAGATTAGAATAATGCGTTGTTAGATGATCAATATGCATCGCTAAGGCTTCACTAGTATAAGCTTTCCCCGTAATTTCTAAAGTGATAATATAATCTTTTGGTTTTAGATGTTTCATAATTGCATCTCGTTCTTGTTGCTGATTATATCTTGGTTGCTTACTACCAGAGTCTGGTACCTCAATGATTTCTAATTTGGTATATTTGGTCAAGCGCTTCTGATATTCCTGAATCGCCTCTCGATAAAATGACTCTTTTATTTTGCCAACACAGATTATTTTTATCATAACTCAATCAATTCCGTTCGTTCTTTTTGCTTAGAGATTAAAATATTTTGAGCACATTTCGCATGTTTTTTTAACATCGTCGTAATCGTTTCATAGGCCAGTTCTTCTGTATTATTATCCTCACTTAAATGAATTAAAATAATTTGTTTGGTATGAATTCCCATTAGTTTAGATAAATAATAAGCACATTGTTCATTAGATAAATGACCACGATCTCCTAGGATGCGCTGTTTAATATGAAAAGGATAGCGCCCTTCCATCAATAAATTAACATCGTGATTACTCTCAATAATATACAGTTCCTTATCCATTAGACGAGAATGATTTTGAACATTCAAATATCCAGTATCGGTAAGATAAACCAATGAATGATTGTTGCTTTCAATCACATAGCCTTGAGAATCCCCCGTATCATGACTCGTCTTTACTGGTTGGATCGAAAGGTCCGCTATCATTACGTCTGATTCGATATACTGATAATCATTTAAGACAACAGTTTGTTGTAATTCTTCTAACATAATTGCAGTTAAATAGACTGTTGGGTGGTATTTTTTAAGAAAGACTCGTAGACCACTGATATGATCAACATGAGTATGGGTTAGTAGGATCGCCTGAATATCATGAGGATCGACCTGCATCTCTTTAAGGGCTCTTTCAACATAAAGTGAAGAGGTCCCTAAATCGATCAAAATTTTTGTTTGCGCGGTTTCAATATAAGTACAGTTTCCCTTACTACCGCTCGCTAATACAGATACTTTCATTAATATAACGCCCTTGCATCAAAGAACGATCCACCCTGATATGGAGCACCACCACTTAATGCTTCAAAGTGTAAGTGGCAACCAGTGGCATATCCCGTTGCCCCAACATAACCAATCACTTGACCTTTGGCAACTGTTTGGCCACGACTGACAATAGAACGAGACATATGGGCATATAGCGTATAATAACCATTATTATGGTTGATGGTGACATAGATTCCATTATCATACCGATAGGAAGCAGTATGTACTACTCCATTATTCGCTGCATAAATTGGTTGGCCACAGGCATCAGTAATATCGATGCCGGTATGGGCTTCCCGAATACCTGTTACAGGATTGGCACCATATTCCATTCCCCGAATTACATAATAACTATTGGTTGGCCAGTACCAAATTCCACTACCAACCGTCGGAATTTCTTTTTCACCACGGACAATAATAGCATTAATTGTCGGTTTTAATTCCTCACTATTTTGGGTTTCTGCTCCGATATTAGAACCATTGACGTTATAAACCTTTTGCGTCAAACGCACCAAGCCATTTTCGCCTTTTTGTATTACTTTATCATCGCCCACTAATTTCGTTTCATCATAACGTTCTTCAGTTTTATAATTGGTAACAACATCTCGAACTACCTTAGATTCAACAACGACTTTAATCTTAGGATCAATCATCCCAATTCGTACTAGTTGACCAGGAAATAATAAATTAGTTCGACTAGTAAACTGCGGATTGTATATTAAAAACTCTTCGGGACTAATTTTATTACTGTAAGCAACTTTTTCAATGGTATCACCAACACCAATTGTATACTGAGTTTCTTTGGTTGCATCACCATATAGTAAATATTTTGAAAATTCTGTTTCATCCGTATAAATTTGATTCGTTACAGAAATATTCATTTCTTTCATTGTCATATACGTTTGAATATAAATATTTTCAATTTGCGTTCCCGTCGTAGTGATTTTAGGTTGTGTTTCATTCATATAGTTGCGATAATCATCCTCACCAACAAACGTTTTAACAACATTCTCCATCGCTCGTTTCACCATTTTTTTATCCGTAACATAAAGTTTCGTAACCTTATCGCCATCCTTTAATGTTAACTGATAACCAGGAATTGTAAAGGGGCGCTTTTTTTGAATCTTATCATAAATGGTCGCTGAGGACTCAATTTTATCATGATATGTATTGACTTTTTTTATTTCTAAACCATTAGGGGCTAATACCTTGGATACTTTATATTTACGTTTGATATATTCCCCTTGTTTATCAATCATATTAAGTAACTGATCCTTTGAGCGAATCGTTCCAATTAAAGTATCATCAAGATAGACCTGGTAAAATAAATTAGGTTCCCGATGATCTTTTTTATGAAAGCCTAGAACAAAAGTTGATAAACAAATCAAGATAATGAGTAAGCCAATTCCATATTTTTTCATGTTTCACCTATCCTTCTTCACGATCGATAAAATTTGCAAACGTCGCCGTATCCCGTTTAAAAATCAAATCGATTTCCGCAGTTGGACCACTACGATGTTTTCGAATTAAAAATTCACTCTTCGAGGTCATTTCATCAATCGCACTTTCTTTATTATAATAGTCATCGCGATATAAGAAGGCGACAATATCGGCATCTTGTTCGATTGATCCAGATTCTCTTAAGTCACTTAAGATTGGACGTTTATCATCACGACCCTCAACACTACGAGATAATTGCGCTAAGGCGATCACAGGTACTTCTAGTTCCATAGCCATTGTTTTTAAAGCCCGGGAAATATCAGAAATTTCTTGTTGCCGATTGTTTCCATATTTTCCACCACCACTAATTAATTGAAGGTAGTCAATTACGACAAGACTAAGACCTTTTTCACTACTGGCCAAACGGCGACACTTTGCACGGATCTCACCAATTGTCATACCAGGCGTATCATCAATAAATAGGTTACTCTCTGCTAATTTACTAATTGCTTCGTTAACCCGTTTCCAATCTTGATGTTCTAAATGTCCCGTCTTTAACTTATTCTGACTAATTTGTCCAACACTTGCAAGCATTCGCATGACCAATTGTTCAGCACCCATTTCCATATTAAATAACGCGACTGCTTTCTTTTGATGAGAGGCAACATGAATGGCAATATTTAAAGCAATTACCGTTTTTCCCATGGCTGGCCTGGCAGCTATGATAATTAACTCATTAGGATGAAGACCTGAAGTAATTTTATCAATATCATAAAATCCCGTGGCAATTCCCGTAATATCACCTTTGTTTTGCGATAGCTTTTCTAAATCTTGTTGGGCTTTATATAAGACATCCTGAATGGAACGAAATTCTGTTCCTTTTCTAGTCTTTACAACATTTAAGATCTTTTTTTCAGCATTGTCCAATAAATCAGCTAACTCATCGGTGGACTGATAGACAGCCTCGACGATTTCGCTCGATTCTTTAATCAACCGCCGTTTGATGGCGCAATGTTCAACAATCTTAATATATTCATCAATATTCGAAGCAGTAGGAACAGTATTAATGATTTCTGTCAAATACTCAACATCACCAATTTGTTTTAAAATTTTACGTTGATCTAATTCGGCAGTCACTGTCGTCAAATCAATGGGAATATTTTTTTCCACAAAAGTACTTAACACATCAAATATTTTCGCATGACTATCTAGATAAAAGACATCGGCATTTAAATTTTCAACGCTTTTTTGAGCCGCATACTTATTTAAAAACATTGATCCCAACACTGATTGTTCTGCTTCAATATTATGTGGCATTACTTTTTCTAACATATTTCATTCCTCCGCTTTTAGTTGGCAATTACATGAATTTTGATAGTAGCGATTACTTTTTTATGTAACTCTAGTTCAACATTGTGTACACCGAGCGAAGCAATCACATGATCAAGATGAATCGCCTTTTTATCGATCTGATAGCCAAGTTGTTCTAACTTAGTTTTAATCTGTTTTGTTGTGATGGTTCCAAATACTTTTCCATCTTTTCCCGTTTTTACGGAAAAGGTTAATTGTTCTTTTTCTAATTGTTCTTTTTCAAGCAACTTTTCCTGAATTAGGAGATGTTCTTCTAGAGCTGTTTGTTCATTTTGAATTTGTAGTTTTTGAATACTACCATCAGTTGCCCGAATGGCATAACCATTTTTAATTAGAAAATTCATTCCATAACCATCTTTGACTTCTTTTACTTCTCCTTTTTTTCCCTGATTTTTTAAATCTTTGATAAATATTACTTTCATTGCTTTCCTCCTTCTTTAATTGTATTTAATAATAATTCTTTCACTTGTTCGACATCCGTTTCAATCAATTGGACAGCGGCATCTGTAAAGTGCCCACCACCACCAAGTAAGGCCATGTACTTTTCCACATTTACCCGCCCCAAAGATCGGGCACTAATGCCAACTTTATATGGACCTGTTTTTCCAATCGTAAAAGAAGCTTCAACATCCTCAAATTTTAATAATGTCTCCGATACAAGGGCCAAATCTTTTCGCTCATATATATGATCATCTAATACACAGATTTCAAAATTATCGCCATAGTGAAAACTATTCAAAATTAACTGTTGGCGCTTGATATAAACTTCTTTATTTTCTTGGAGTAATTCTTGTTTAACAATGTTATCAGCTCCCATCCGCGCTAATATAGCAGCAGCTTCATAAGTAGTAATTGATGTTTTAATGTTAAAGGCATTGGTATCAATTTCGATACCTGCCAACATAATAGTCGCAATGGTGGCATCTACCTCTTTATTTAAATAGCGCAAATAACCAACCATTAGTTCATTCATACTCGATAAATTTGCTTGAACATATGATAAAACCGTATGATCAATGGTATCACCACTTTTTACATGATGATCCATGACGACAATATCATTTACTCGATCCAATAAAGTAGGACATTCTACCATATTACGCTTATGAGTATCTAATACAATCACCATCGAATCAGACGCAACATAAGATGCATAATTGGTATGACTAACAAAATCAATCGTAATGTTTGTTTCTTTTAAATTCGCTAATGCTTTGACAATTGACGTATTTTTTTCATGTTCATTTAGCATGACATAACAATCTTTTTTAAAAGACTTTATAATAGTATAAAGACAAATGGCCGACCCTAAACCATCAAGGTCGATATTTTTGTGGGCCATAATAAAAATATGATTATGTTCTTTAATCAATTTTGTCAAATCTTTATACATTTCCGTCATAACATCACCTAGGTCCATTATACTATATTTACTACTCTTTTGTCCATGTTAGATTGAAGTGATCAATTGCTTTCTTATTAAAAAATCTCAATTTTTATCACTTGAGATTTTTTAACAATATCTATTTTTTATAATCCAATCTACTATAGATTTTTTTCATTCTTGCTTTTCCCGAATTCGATGAGCCATATCTTTAATTTTATTAAGTCGATGATGAAGCCCAGATTTGGTAATAGCACTTCCCGTTTCGATACTGATAATCTTACTGAGTTCTCCTAAAGAAGCTTCAGGATAACGGCGACGATAAATTGCTACCTCATAAACCTTTTCGTCCAATAGTTCCAAAGCGCCAACTTCTTCTAATAACGTAATATCATGAATTAAGTTCGCAGCTGTTTGAATCGATTTGTCGACATTGGCCTGCTCACAATTATTAAGACGATTAGCCATGTTTTTTTGTTCGCGATAAATTCGAATATTTTCATAGTACAATACCGCTTGATTGGCTTGAATAAGACGTAAAAAATCACTAATTTTTTCCGCTTCTTTCATATAGATCATATATTTATTTTCTCGCTTTAATACCTTACTATTAAAGTGGTAGCGATTTAATAATGAGGCAATGAAATTGGCATATTCTTCCGTATCGACCAAGAATTCTAAATGATAGCGTGATGTACTAGGATCGTTAACACTACCGATTCCTAAAAAAACACCTTTTAAATAAGCCCGAATGAGATCATCATCAGCAATGATATATTCTTTCGGATAAGGTAATACTTGGTGTTGGTCCATAATTGCCAAATCATTAAGTAGAAAGGAAACCCGTTGGTTGATTTCTAACATATAAATATAATTTTTATTGAAATTATAACCATTTCGTACAGTAATTCTAGCATATATATCATAAACTTCTTTTAATAATTGATACAAGTGATTGGCAACACTAACATTTTCAGTGGTAAGCAATAAAGCATGATCTTTGATCGTTCCAATCGTCTTCACCAAAGCCGATAATTCAGAGACATGATTGGTTTCATTGGTAATACTACTACTAATTTCATTTTTCACGGTACTGGTAAAAGACATAATTACCTCCTTCTATAGTAAATAAGAAAAAATATGAAAGGCTAGTTTCACGACATTGTGTCTTAAGTATTGCGAATCTGGTTCAACAATGACAAAATTATCGGTGATTAATTCAACATTCATTTTTTCTAAAGTCTTGCGATCTAGTTGAACAGGATCCTTTTGTTCAAGATCAGAATACTTTTCTACCAGTTCTTCACTAATCATTCCATCATTGGCTAGAACAACATCTATTTTATGTGTTCCTAAATAGGAGTTTATTACTTTGACGTGATCAGAAACAGTATAAGAATCTGTTTCACCTGGCTGGGTCATCATATTGCTAACATACATTAATTTTGCCTGACACTGATCTAACTCTTGAATGAGTTCTGGCCCTAATAAATTAGGAATAATACTCGTATAAAGGCTTCCCATACTAAAGATAATTAAATCTGCTTCTCTGATTTCTTCAAGCACTTTGGGATTTATTTTTGGTGCTTCTTTATAAAATACTTTGGCAATATTTCCTTTGGTCTGGGTGATTTTATGTTCGCCTTCAATCGTTCGTCCGTCGGTCATTGTCCCCATTAAAATAACATTGTCTTCCGTGAGAGGAAGTACTTTGCCTTTGAGATTAAATACTTTGCTAAGAGCTTCTATTCCATCAGACATATTTCCATTAATATTACTCATCGCTGTTAAGAGCAGATTTCCAACTGTATGGCCGTTTAAGTCGCTGGTTGTTTTAAAACGATAATTGACTAATTTTTCGACCAAAGGCTCTACTTCTGAAAGAGATACTAAGACTCTTCTGATATCCCCAACGGCCGGCATATGAAATTCCTCACGTAATCGTCCAGTACTTTTCCCATCATCACAAACAGAAACTACTGCTGTAATATCCAAGGGAAATTGTTTTAATCCTCGTAATAGTGTTGACATACCAGTTCCTCCACCTAAAACGACAATTTTTTCTTTTTTCATCAAATCACTCCATTTTCTTTTATTATATCATTCTTTCATGATAGAGATCTATATAATCATTATATCATATTCAAAAAATACCATTTGGTTGATGTTAGGACTTCTATTATTCTTTTATTGTAATAAAAAAGTTGTCAGTTATATGACAACAATGATATTTATAAATTACAAGTTCTATATTTCTTAAGAGATAAAAATCTATTCTAAGGCCTTAGCAATGCTCAAAGCGGCAATCGCAGCCTCGCCAACAGCCGTAGAAATTTGGTAATATTCTTTTTTAATTAAATCTCCACAAGCATAGATCCCCGGCATTGAAGTTTGCATCATCGAATCAACTTTAAGATACCCATCTTCCTTTTCCAACGATAATGATTTCAAATATTGATATTCGGGCTGAAAACCAATATATATAAATAAGCCATCTACTTTGAGATCAAAGACTTCACGATCTTTTAAGGCGGTCAAACCTGATAATTTTCCATTCGCCTCATGTAATTGTTTAACGACTGTTTCATAATATATTTCAACGTTATCAAGGGCTTTCATTTTATCGACGAGCATCTTAGAGCCCTTAAATTTTTCACTACGATTAAGGAGAATTACTTTATCACAAATGCTAGCCAAATAAAGACTTTCCTCAAGGGCACTATTTCCACTTCCAACCACGGCTACTGTCTTATCACGAAATAATGGGCCGTCACAGATCGCACACCAACTAATACCATGATTGGTTAGTTTGTCTTCTAAATCTAATCCTAATTTATTCGGAATTCGACCAGTCGCTAAAATTATTTTTTTAGTTGTATAGTGTTGTTGATCCGTAATAACTTCGTATCCCTGATCATGGGCGATAATATCTTGGACATCACCGTATAAATAAGGAATGTTTAATTGATTTACTTGGTGAAACATCGTCATTGCTAGAGTTGGTCCATCCCCGACAAAACCTGGATAATTATCAATCACACTGGTCTTGTTTACTTGACCACCTGGAGCGGCCTTCTCGATGATACAGATATTTAGTTCAGCCCTCTTTAAATAAATGGCAGCTGTCATTCCAGCAACACCGGCACCGATGATAATACAATCATAATTAAATTTCATTTGCTACCTCCTTATGGTAAAGTCGTTTCGTTTTAACTGCATTTATCCAAAGAATAATTCCAATCCCAATCATAATAATTGAGACAAATTGTGCTATTTTTAAACTTCCTAGCATAAGACTATCCGTTCGTAAACCTTCAATAAAGAAACGAATTACGCCATACCAAATTAAATATATACTCGTTAATTGGCCTAATTTTAATTGTTTTCGTTGACGGAATAGTAATAACATGAAAAAACCAAAAAGACAAGCAATTGATTCATAAAAAAATGTTGGTATATGATAAATTTCATCAATATACATTCCATCAATAACAAATTGCGGAATCTGGAGTGATTGGAGATGCGACAATGTCGTAGCAGGTCCAAAGGCTTCACTATTTAAAAAGTTTCCCCAGCGACCAATGGATTGCCCCAGAATAAGACTTATGACAATAATATCAGTTAACAAAAGAGGATTTACATGATGTTTTCTCGTAAAGTATAATAGGAAGGCAAAACCACCTAAGATAGCACCATGAATGGCAAGTCCGCCTTCCCAGATATATAATATTTCTATCGGATTAAAGTGATAATAATCCCAATGGAATGCTACGAAATAGATTCTAGCACAAATAATGGCGAGTGGAACCATATAAAATAACAAATCGATCATAAAATCGAATGATATTTGATGTTTCTTTGCTTCGATAAAACCAATGATGGACCCAATGATTAAGCCCGTCAAAATAAGAAGGGAATACCAATAAATTGTAATGGGGCCCAAACTAAAGGCAACAGGATTCATTTTTTTGACCTCCTTAATAATGGTTCTACTACTATTGTATCCATAATTGCATTCATTATTGAAATTAAGACTGCGACAATAAATGACATAAATAACCCATGGAGTTCAAAATGATTCCCTAAAATGAAATCAACAATATTTAAAATAAAGACATTAATAAAAGGATAAAAAAGACCTAATGTCATTCCTGTTAAAGGAATTGTAAGCCAAATCAAAACTGGTTTAATGGTTTTATTCAAAATGTAAATAATGACCGTAGCAATAAAAAACCATAGGCCAAAATAATGTTCATCAATGATAATCGTCTTTCGAAATAGTAAACATACAGTTAATAGTACTATGCTATAGGCAATCATGTAAATGAGCCAATCTAGAAAGCGATTCATTCGTATTTTATTGGTTGTCTTATCTAATATCATCAACTTCATATTATCACCCTCAACTTATCTTATTATATCACGTTTTTAGAACAACAATAGTAATCTTTATATTTCTATGTTTATTTATTTAATTTGTATATCATTTCTGGATCAATCCTTTTACTATTAGGATATTCATCAAGACCCAAAAATAGATTCAAGAGTTATTTAAAATTACATGGATCTTATAAATGGGAACAATAATTGATTCCTATTTATATCATATTACTATTTTTCTGTCTTTAATTCATATAGTGCATCACGCAATTCCATAGCACGTTCGAAATCTAAATTTTTTGCTGCCGCTTTCATTTCATTTTCAATGGAAACCATTAATTGCATTCGTTCCCGTTTACTCATTTTTATTGGTTCTTTTTCCTCTAATTCCTTATTATTACTAATTATTTCATGAATTTCTTTGATAATAGTCTTAGGCGTGATTCCGTGATCTTGATTATACTTCTTTTGTATTTCGCGCCGACGATTGGTTTCTTTCATCGCATTAGTCATCGCTTCGCTCATTTTATCGGCATACATAATTACATGACCTTCCGCATTACGAGCAGCACGTCCAATTGTTTGAATTAAACTTCGCTCACTACGTAAAAATCCTTGTTTATCAGCATCCAAAATAGCAATTAAACTTACTTCTGGAATATCAATTCCTTCTCTTAGTAAGTTAATTCCAACAATAACATCGTACTTTCCAAGTCTTAAATCACGAATAATTCGCATTCGTTCTAAAGTCTTTATTTCAGAATGCAAGTAGGCAACTTTAATATCAAGATCTTTCAAATATTTGGTTAATTCTTCCGCCATGCGAATCGTAAGGGTCGTAATTAGCACACGTTCATTTCGTTCTTTTCTTTGATTAATTTCCCCAACCAAATCATCAATTTGTCCTTTTGTTGGCTTGATTTCAATCGTTGGATCTAACAACCCAGTTGGGCGGATAATTTGTTCGACTACTTGATGATTACTAAGTTCGACTTCATAATCCCCTGGAGTAGCAGAGACATAAATTGCTTGATTCAAAATACGATTAAATTCATCAAATTTAAGAGGACGATTATCCATAGCGCTTGGCAAACGAAAACCATAATCAACCAACACTTTTTTACGAGCTTGGTCCCCATTAAACATCCCCCGAACTTGTGGAAGCGTAACATGAGACTCGTCAATTACTAGTAAAAAATCATCAGGAAAAAAGTTCATCAACGTAGTTGGTGTTTCGCCTGGTCCACGTAAGGCAATATGTCGTGAATAATTTTCAACACCCCTACAAAACCCAGTTTCCAAGAGCATTTCCATATCATAATTTGTTCGTTCCATTAACCGTTGATATTCTAGTAATTTGTTCTCTTTCTTGAATTTTTCAAGTTGTTCTTCCAATTCTTGTTTAATATTTTTGACAGCTAAATGTAGTTTATCTTCGCTTGTAACAAAATGACTAGCTGGAAAAATATTGACCGTCTTCTTTTCTAAAGTAACTGCTCCAGTTAAAGTATCAAATTCCACAATTCGCTCGATTTCATCGCCAAAAAACTCGACCCGAATTCCCTTTCCGTGTTGACTAATGGGAATAATCTCTAACACATCACCGCGAACTCGGAAAGTTCCACGTTTTAAATCCATATTATTTCGCTCGTATAACATATCAATTAATTTCGTCATGACTTCATCACGGTCAATTTGATCACCAAGTGATAAATTTAACATTTTCTTTTTATATTCTTCTACTTCTCCGATTCCATATATACAAGATACACTAGCAACTACAATAACATCACGATATTTTAACAGTGCAGCAGTTGCAGAATGGCGTAACTCATCAATTTCGTCATTGATTGACGCATCTTTTTCAATATAGGTATCTGTTTTTGCAACATATGCCTCTGGTTGGTAATAATCATAATACGAAACAAAATATTCAACATGATTTTCGGGAAAAATCTCCTTAAGCTCACCATATAATTGCCCAGCTAATGTCTTATTATGAGCTAAAACCAGAGTTGGTTTATTGACTTCTTTAATCACATTGGCGATTGTAAAAGTCTTACCAGTTCCGGTGGCTCCTAGTAAAACCTGATGCTTCTCGCCTCTATTAATTCCATCAACTAATTGTTTAATTGCTTC
This sequence comes from uncultured Bacilli bacterium, assembly GCA_910578855.1. Lineage (GTDB taxonomy): Bacteria > Bacillota_I > Bacilli_A > RF39 > UBA660 > MGBC107952. The sequence goes on along the minus strand of CAJTRV010000009.1, from coordinate 7,563 downwards.
CGGTTGATCACCAGCTGGTTGATATTTTGATTCTAATTTAAACATATGATCCTCCTTAACTATGACCATTATAATTCCATGATATTTGTCATAATCTTAAAATTTAATTATTAGTAGGGACTTCATCGATGCAACAAAATTTTAAACATTCATATGCCTTTATTCTATCATATATCCTAAGAAAAAAATATCAATTGTAATAATATTAAGAATAAAATTAGAAAATGGGATGAAAAAAGGCACTCACAGAAGGAGGCCAGTTTGCTTTTAATCACCTAAACTTAATTATTCTGTAATTCGAGAACTTGATCAATCACATATTGTTTCGTCTCCTCATAGTCTAATCCTAACACTACTCCAAACTCCTGAAATAAATACCTTTCCGCCTTTTCTAAGTAATTATTATCCGTTTCACCAAGCTTTTTATTTTGATCCAAGCGATACTGATTACGTAAATAAGCTGTTTTAATGATTTTAATAAGATCTACGTGATTTTTAGAAGATAATAATTTTTTGTACTCATTTTCCATTAATTTATCATGACAATCCAGAATAGGAATTGATGGAATCTGTTTAATAATATCTTCCAATTCATCTTTAGTAATAAGATCACGTAAATTTCCACAACGATTTTCAATTGGAACTTCTATTTTTAAAGAAGAATCCTCAATTGGCATTAATACATAATAATCATGTCCCTGATAATGATTTCGCTTTATTTCCTTGACAATACATACATCGCGACAATATACTAAGTGCTCTCCAATTTTATACATATGCAACCCTCTTTCTTTATTTTATTAAAAGGAAACATACCATAAAACATTTATCATACTACTATGATTATGGTTACTATTAAAATCCATGTTAATAAATTATTTTACTGTAATTTTATTATATCATACTTTTTATTCTTGATGTAAGACAGTCATGAAAAAGAACCTGTAAGGATACTCCTAGACAGATTCTTCTTATTTCTATTTGTCTATTTTTATAATTGCTTGATACATATCATCAAAATCAAATTCATCAAGTTCAACTTGAATTCCCAAAGCAGCGATTTTATCTTTTGCTTCATGAATAATAGCCACTACTTGATCCATTTTCAACGCAACATTAACCGTTGGCTCAGATGATTGAGGCGTTTCTTTAATCACAGAATTCGAAGATGCGTTCATCTCTGGCATAGCACTTGACAATGGTGTCGTAGAATCTAAATTATTTAAAAAGGAATCTAATTCATCATTCGATGGTATATGATAACTTGGCGCTTCGATATTAGAATTATTTGATTCATTGGCAATTGGCTGAAAATTAGACATCGTTGTTGAAGAATCAGTTATATTTCCCAAGTCAGAGCCTACATTCATTACTGATGGTTGTTCTTTTACCTCTTGGTTTATTTCAGAACCAACCGTCTTTGGTTGCTCTACTTCATTGGTTTGGAAGAAATTATCAAAGTTAAGATTCTGATTAGCAACTGGTGGCTTCGGAATACCGAAATCCATATTAGCCTCTTTTTCTTCAACATTACTAATAAACGATGGATTTTTTGGTTCTAAATTAATTCCAAACATACTACTTTTATTAGCTTGGGAATCCATGCTTGATTGATCCATACTATTATTGTTTGAACTTTGAATCGCTGGTTCAGAAATTGTTTCAACCGTTGGCGCAATTGATGGAATTGTTTCTGCTGGTGAATTAGATGAATTGGTTGAATCTGTTGTCTCGTCTTGAATATTTCCCAAGTCAAAAAATTTACCTGGTTTTAATAAATTACTGTCCTGATCAACGGAAATAGTTGCCTCTTTTTCTAATGATGTCGGTTCTGATGGGGCAAATCCAAAAATTGATGGATTTACTTCCGCTTTAGAATTACTTTTTTCCAAAATTTTAGGAGCTGGTTGTAATAAACTATCTAAATTAGCAGTTGGTTTTTCTACATTGATATCCGTTGCGGTATTGGCAATTTTATCAACATCCATAAATCCTGGAGCCTCAATAGGTGTTCCACCTAATGGCATATCCTCAACAATCGATGTATTAGGAATTTTAAAGTCCATTCCTGATCCCTGCTCTGTTGTTATATTTTCAACAGGTGAAAACTGAGTTTCAAACACTTGATTTTGTGGAACACTAGTAGTACTAGGCTGTTCTTCAATAATTGGCATTGTTGGAATATTAAAGTTACTATTTATTCCACTATTCATCATACTGCTATTATTATTCATTTCATTATTATTCATTTTTATTTCCCCTTTGCTATCTAAGTCATCAACATCCAAAATTTCTAACACATCTACATTCGATTGACTTTCTACTTTTACTTCTGATGATTGTGTTGGTTGTAACATTTTATCAATTTCAGCATCTGTTTTTCTAACCGTTAATCGTTCTGTAATAATACGATTAAGCATAGAACGTTGTTCCTTACTTTCAAGTCTTAATAAAGAACGGGCATGTCTCTCTGATATCTTTTTTTCTAATAATGCCTCTTGCACTTCTTCATCGAGATTGAGTAAACGTAATTTATTGGAAATTGTTGATTGTTTTTTACCGAGTTTGCTTGATAAATCTTCTTGAGTTAAATATCCCATATCTAATATTTTTTTATATGAAACAGCTTCTTCAATCGGCGTTAAATCCTCTCGCTGAACATTTTCAATTAACGCGATTTCAGCACTCTCTTTATCATTTAAATCTGTTACAATGGCTGGAATTGTTGTTTTTCCTGCCATTCCACTCGCTTTATAACGTCGTTCACCAGCAATGATTTCATATTTATCATTAATCTTTCGAACAACAATTGGTTGAATGACACCATGTTCCTTAATTGACTCGGCTAACTCATTAATAGCTTCTTCACCAAACGTAATTCGTGGCTGAAAGCGGTTAGGTAAAATGTCATCGAGATTAAGCTCAACAACTTTTCGATCATCAAATTTCATTTTTCTCATTCCCTTCTTTATTCTTTTATATTTTCATCATACTATATTTTGGGAAATAAAACAATGTTTTTTGGGAAATATTTTATTTTTTAAAAAAAAGATAGCAATCTCTATCTTAATTAAGCGGCTTTTTTTTCATTTCGCTAAACTTTCGAGGATAACGTCGATCGGTTTTCACTTGTTTGCAAAACATCAATAAACACCGATGACTCTGTTCAATAGGAAGTTCAAAATTTATTTCCCGGACAATCGTAACAGCAAGTTTTTTCATGGCCCCTTCAGCAATGATTAATTCATCATTAATATTCGCTTTCATAGGAATAAAATATTTCCCAACTTTCACTAACGGAACACAATATTCTAATAGGGTAGTGAGATTGGCAACAGCGCGGGCAGTCACAACATCATATTCTTCCCGATGATGGTGGGCAAATTCTTCGGCCCGAGCATGATAGGTATCAATCTTTTCTAGTCCTAATTTATGAATGACAATATTTAAAAATTGAATCCGTTTATTTAATGAATCTACTAATGTGACCTGCAAATGGGGAAATAAAATTTTTAATACTAAACCTGGAAAGCCAGCTCCCGTTCCAATATCGCATAATGATTGTTGGTCCTGTAAATTAATAATTTGGTTTAATGTAGCACTATCATAAAAATGTTTTAAATATACCGCTTCTTTCTCTGTAATTCCAGTTAAATTCATTACTTTATTATATTCAATTAATAATTCATAATACTGTTCTAATTGACGTAACTGGTGATCAGATAGTGGAATTCCTATCTCTTCTAACTGTTTAACAAAATTATCTATTTTCATAGGCATACTCCTTTTTTAAATATACAGTCAAAATAGAAAGATCAGCCGGATTTACGCCACTGATTCGGATTGCTTGTCCAAGTGTTGTCGGACGAACTTCTTCTAATTTTTGTTTGGCTTCACTAGCTAAATTTTTAATTTTGTAATAATCAATATCAGATGGAATTTGTTTATCTTCTAACCGTAACATTTTTTCTGCTTCTTTTTGAGCTTTTCTAATATATCCTTCATATTTGATATGAATTTCAACCTGTTCTTGAATTTCACGAGAGTAGGGGATCGCAACAAGTTGTTCTAAAATAGAAAAATTGATTTCTGGACGTTTCAATAAATCATATAAAGTGATACCATTTTTTAATCCTGTACTCCCATTGGTTTCTAGATATTGATTAATATCATAGGTTGGCGTTATTTTGTGCTCGCGCAAATAGTGTTCTAATTGTTGTATTTGGGCTATTTTATCGTTAAATTTTTGATATTGTTCCTCTGTAATAAGACCGGCTTCATATCCATAGTGGCGAAGCCGAAGGTCGGCATTATCATGCCTTAATAATAAACGATATTCAGCTCGTGAAGTTAATAATCGATAAGGATCACGTACTCCCTTAGTGACCAAATCATCAATTAATACACCGATATATGCTTCATTCCGTTTTAAAATAAGAGGTGGCTTTCCTTGTAACTTGTAAGATGCATTTATTCCCGCCATCAACCCTTGGCACGCGGCTTCTTCATAACCACTAGTTCCATTAATTTGACCGGCTGTATATAAATTTTGTATGATTTTTGTTTCCAATGTTCTTTGAAGTTGGGTAGGGTAGATCGCATCATATTCTATTGCATAAGCATATTGATTAATTTTTGCCTGTTCTAACCCTGGTAAACTGTGAACCATTTGCTCTTGAATATCATGCGGCATACTAGTAGAAAATCCTTGTATATAGATATCATCATAATAAATACTTTCGGGTTCTAAAAATAATTGATGTCGTTCTTTATCGGCAAAGCGAACAATCTTATCTTCAATCGAAGGACAATAGCGAGGACCAACTCCCTCAATATCTTGTAATCCGCCATACATACTTGATTTAGATAAATTTTCTTGGATAATCTGATGGGTGAGGGGGGTTGTATAAATTAAATGACAAGGTACCTGGCTATTAAGATCATAACAGGGATCTGTATCAAAACTAAAGGTCCGATACACAGAATCACCATACTCAATCTTTGCTTTTGAAAAATCAATACTGTTTCGATCAATTCGTTGTGGAGTACCTGTTTTAAGGCGAATTGTTTTAAAACCATAGGTTCTTAACTGATCACTCAAATGATTACTTGGAATTTCTCCGTGAGGTCCTTCACGACGACGGGTATCACCAACTAAAATATCGGCTTTTAAATAAGTTCCTGTTGTCAAAATGACAATATGAGAAGTAATTTTTTCACCGCTTGCCGTTATAACTCCTTTCACAGTTTGTTGATCAATGATCAAGTCTTCTACCATGGCTTCCTTGATCGTTAAATGTTTCGTTTGCTCTAAGGTTTTTATCATCTCTCTCGGATAGGTAATTTTATCAGCTTGCGCTCTTAACGCTTGAACTGCTGGGCCTTTTTTACTATTAAGCATTTTAATCTGAATTTGTGCTTTATCAGCATTTCTTCCCATTTCTCCACCAAGGGCATCTATTTCCCGAACTACAATTCCTTTGGCACTTCCTCCAATACTAGGATTACAAGGCATATCTGCAATATTTTTTTTATTTCCCGTAATCAATAAGGTTTTATTTCCCATTCGAGCAGCAGCTAAGGAAGCTTCACATCCAGCATGTCCACCACCGACCACAATAATATCATAATTCATAAAACCACGTCCTTCATAATGAATTTATTATATAATAGATCACTCATAATTACAACAAGACAAACTAATTTTGCCTAGTCTAAATCCATTATTACAACCGATGATTACAACGATACCACTCCAGCTCCTTGCTTATCAAGTTGCCAAAGAACATTTCTGTGATATCGATCAGCCCCGTAATCTAGCAAAATCGGTGACAGTAGAATAAAATATCAAAATAAATATTACCAACCATCCTTAAACAATCAAATCAAATGTTTCTTACCTAAAACGGGGGTGCCTAGTTATCAGAGCCTTTAATGGTGAATTATTAGTTACAATCGATGAACAAGTACTAGAACTAAAAGAACTATCTAGAAACGAAAGATTTTCTAAAGAATTTGATGAAGTTACAAAAGTTAAAACAAGGAAAAAATATTTACCTCCAATGTCTCATCCTTAGAAACTTGCTTCTTTCAAAAAACAAATAGAAAAAAGTCACTACAAACATCAATATGCTTAAATTTGGTATTCTTGTTTGTTAATATATCCGTATAAAGTGGAAACGCATTTCTTAATAGTATCATTATTTTCAATTTTAATTTGATAAATAGATTTGTTATCATTAACACCATCTTTAATAATTTTATCTAATTGTTTAAATTCTTCATCATCAACATCTATACCTCTTCTTGAGTTAACTAAATTGGCATCTGCTTTTTCTTGAGCTTTTTTGGATCATATTTATATTTAGTATAGGGGCAATTATGATATCTGTTTTTACACCCTGTACAAACAAAGGGCCATCTTTGAGTTCTTTGACAATTATTTTTTAAACCAACAGAAACTTCAATTCTATTTCTTTTAACTTCTTTTGATACGCTAGTTGGATCAACTAATAAACTTTCTCCAATATCTTTTAATTTATATTCATGTGATATACCAGATGAAATCGTCTTTCTTTGTTCAAATGTTAAATGTTTCCAATCTTTCATTTTCAATACCTCCTTATTGCAAGGAAACATAAATATATTATAACAGGACTTATTTCAGTTTTTTATAATAAAACGGAAATTCTAATTAAATTTAACGTTTATGCAATTGCCATAATGATTTTTCTTGTGTTTTTAATTCAATTATGATATTATACACTTAAGATGGAGGAAAAATATATGAATGGATTTTTAGATAATGATGATTTACAGATTATACAACAGAACTATGGTGATAAGATGTGTATGTTATGTGTGAACTCGTTTACGCGTATATTATCATATAAGCCAGGAATATTACCAGATGTTTTATTAAAACATTTTAAGCCTAGTTTGACTTTATATGATGATTTAGTGCATAACAATCAAATTAATGAATTTACATCAAAGATATGGAAAGAATCAATGGCCATGATGTCTATTAATGAACAAATAGCTATGAACCAAATTGATGAAACGGTTTGTCAGGCAAATCTAATTGGAGATGATCCTTTTGGTGATTTTGTGAAATAAATAAAATAGACCTAAAGAAATATTATGATAGGAATGAATAGTAAAATAATTCATTCTTTTTTAATAAAGCTGTGTTCAACTTTAAACAAAATTTATTGTATAATTAAAATAGTGAGATTATGATAGTTTGTACCGGGAATGATAAAGAGTTTGATTTATATAAAGATAAAATTAATAATCGTAAAGTACTATTCCATATTAAGGATATTTTTAACGACCATTGGTTAAATTATAAATCCATATTTGCTCATAGACATCGTAGACCTATTATCGATAAAACTATTGATAAATTTCTATTATGTAAAACCTTTCTTTTAGGTTATTCTGTTTATAAATGCCCTTCTTGTGATCATGAAAAAATTGTTCCTAATACTTGTAAAACGAGATTTTGTTCCTCTTGTGGTAATAAATACAATGAAGACAGGGCTATCTCTATCTTTTCCA
>CAJTRV010000008.1 GCA_910578855.1 uncultured Bacilli bacterium | reverse complement strand
ATCCTGAGCCAGGATCAAACTCTCCAAAAAAAATATCTCTCTTTCAAGATTATTTCTGTTTTGTTTGCTTTCCTAACTTTTTTACTCGAATTAACGTTTTGCTCAGTTTTCAAAGATCATTCTTGCTCCCTCTTCCAAAGAAGCAATACTAATATATCATCTGCTTGCCCCTTCGTCAACACTTTTTTTTACTTTTTTCAAAAAAATTCAAAGAAATTATTTCCAATGATTATTTTTTTGTTTTATTTGTAAATAAAAGTGGCGATTTGACCAGCACATTTCCCATTATACATATTTTCATAGGAAGATGCAAGTGTTTTTTTCAAAAAAAGTAAATTTTTTTAAAAATGAAAAATACACCTACATTATCATATGTAAGTGTATTCATTTTATACTACTTTTTTGCTTCTTCTAGTAACTTAATTAATTCTGCTTTCGTAATTTTAGTTGGAATTTCAATTCCTTTTTCTTTAGCAATATCTTTTAGTTCATTAACTGTTAAATTTGTTAAATTTTCTTCCTCAACATCGCTTGAATTACGATCATCATCATGTTCTTTTAAACAACCATGATGTGCAATATAATCGATTTGTTCTTTTGTTAATGTCTCATTTTCTAACAAGGCATTGGCTAAGGTATCTAACAAATCCATATTTTGCGAAATAATTTGTTTGGTTTTCTCATAACATTCGTTAATAATCTTACGTTGCTCCTGATCAATTTCAAAGGCAACTTGACTAGAGAAGTTTCGACTTTTATTGTAATCTCTTCCTAGGAACACACTAGAAGAGTCTTGATGTTCAAATTGAACTGGCCCAAGATCACTCATTCCATATTCAGTTACCATTGCTCTGGCAATTTTAGTTGCCCGTTCAAAATCATTATGCGCCCCAGTGGTAACCTCATGGAACACAATATCTTCCGCTACACGTCCAGCTAGTAAACCTGTAATTTGATCTAAAAGCTCAGTTTTGGTAGATAAATAGTTTTCTTCTTTTGGTAACATTAAATTATATCCACCAGCTGCACCACGAGGAACAATCGTAATTTTTTGGACTTCATTGGCGCCATCTAATTTTAAGCCAATGACGGCATGCCCTGCCTCATGATAAGCAACAATTCGTTTTTCTTTATCCGTGTATTTATGACTCTTTTTCGCTGGACCCATCAATACCCGATCATGAGCTTCATCGATTTCTTCCATTGTAATCGCAGTTAAATTTTTACGAACAGCTAGTAGTGCTGCTTCATTTAATAAGTTTTCTAATTCAGCTCCACTGAACCCAACAGTTCGTTTGGCAATATTTTTCAGTTCCACACCTTTGGCAAATATCTTTCCATGGGCATGCACTGCTAATATTTCCTCACGTCCCTTTTTATCAGGTAAATTAACTGTTACTTGGCGATCAAAACGACCTGGTCGTAAAAGGGCAGGATCTAAAACATCAGGACGGTTCGTTGCCGCAATGACAATAATACCTTCATTAGCTCCAAAACCATCCATTTCAGTTAATAACTGATTCAATGTCTGTTCACGTTCATCATGACCTCCACCGAGACCCGCACCACGTTGGCGTCCAACCGCATCAATTTCATCGATAAAAATCAAACATGGCGCATTGTGTTTGGCCTGTTTAAACATGTCACGAACACGACTTGCTCCAACTCCGACAAATAACTCAACAAAGTCAGATCCACTAATATAATAGAACGGCACATGTGCTTCCCCAGCAACCGCCCGGGCCAATAATGTCTTACCAGTTCCGGGAGGACCCACTAATAATACCCCTTTTGGAATACGGGCTCCTAACTTTTGGAAGCGTTTCGGATTTTGTAAGAAATCAATCAACTCCGCAACTTCTTCTTTTTCTTCATCTAAACCAGCAACATCTTTAAAAGTTACTTTATGATGATCTTCATTCAATTTTGCTTTACTACGTCCAAAATCCATTGATTTATTTGCATTACCCATTTGTCGTGTAATTAAGTAGAATGCTCCACCACCTAATACTAAAATAGGTAATAACTGCGCTAAGAACATTAAAATGGTACTTGATTCAGGATCTTTCGTTGTCTCAATTTTGAACTGATTTTGATCACTCGCTGTAATTACTTTACTCATGACTTCCTCAGCTAATGGAACCCTTAGAAAGAAGGTTTCAGTTTCTCCATACCCTTTCATCTTTCCTGTAATTTCATAAACACTGGCACGCCCTTTGGGGGTGATAACCACACTTTCAATCTTTCCTTTATCTGCCTGCTTTAAGAATTGATCAAACGTAATATAATTTACTTTTTGATTCATCGCATTAAAAAAATAAAATACGCCTGCAATTACAAAAAACAAAAATATATAAGGAAAAATACTTCGTTTTATATTTCTTTGTTTCATTTCTAAACTTCCTTTCTTTCATAATACCTAAGTATTATATCATACTTTTCTTGTTTTGTTTTATCAAATTTTGACTTCTTAATTCCAGGAAGCCATACAATCATTCCAGTGGCATCCACTACTATTGGCCAAACATCTCGAAGCGATCTAGGAATTTTTTCATCAATAAAAATATCCTTTAGTTTTTTATGGCCATCTAGCCCTTTTACTGCAATTTTATCACCAGGCCGACGATTACGAACCCGTAAGGGTAATTTCACATCGGCGATACATAAACGGCAAACATCGTTGTTATCCTTTTCTTCCTTCTCAACTAGAGAAATCATGGCGCCAGAAGAAAGCTGGATGGAATCTTTTAGTTCTATTTCATAATTAGAAATAGAATGTGTTTCTCTTTCAAATGATATAAATTGATAACTTTTCACCGCTCGTATATTATGAGGTAACATAATGGAAGCATTTGGTCGTTGTGAAAAAATTAATTGTTCTAATAAATCAACATGACGATCCGTTAGTTGCGCCAAATCACTTTGGTATAACTGTTCTAACAATAAATAAATAATATTTCTTTGAATAACTGGTTCTAATTGACAAAACCGTTGAATGCACAATTGGTTATTTTGGTAAACTTTATCTAACTGTTGATACGCTTGTTTTCTGATATATTCGTAGTGGCACCGAATTGTTTCGCTAAATTTATAAAATTTATGATGAACATCTTCGTCTTCTTCTCTAAGAAGCGGAACGATATACTTGCGAAAACGATTCCGTGTATAAACATCTTTTTGATTTGAGGGATCTTCAACATATGGAATATGTTTCTCCGCTAAATAATCATAAATTTGTTGTTTGGTTAAATGAATCAATGGATGGAGCAAAGTATATTCCTTGCGATCTAACACACGGGAAAATCCACTATAACCCGAAAGATTTGAACCTCGAACAAGGCGCATTAAAATCGTCTCCATCAGATCATCGCCATGATGAGCAGTTAACAAATAAGAAGCGTGATATCGTTTCACAATGGTTGTAAAATATTGATAACGCTTCTGCCGAGCCTCATCGTGAAAATTTAAAGTACCATAATCATCAATCATCATCGATTCAAATATAATATGCTGTTGTTTGCAAAACATCTGAACAAAATCTTGTTCGTCCTTACTTTCAGGACGAACATTATGATTAACATGAGCACAAATAACATGAATACCATATTGTTGTTGCAACTCGGACATAATATATAACAGTGCCATAGAATCAGGGCCACCACTAACTGCTACGACAACTGAATCTGTTGGTTTAATTCCTATTTCATTAATTAAGAACTGTTTCACTTCTTTCATTTATTTCACTATCTTTCTTTTGATCATTCCAATGAATCTCCTCCATTTGGTGATTCTTTAAAAAAGTATTAATTTTAGAAAATGGTTTACTTCCAAAAAAGCCACGATGGGCAGATAAAGGAGAGGGATGAACACTCTCGATAATATAATGTTGGGGATTGGTAATATATGCTTTTTTACTTCGCGCATAACTCCCCCATAATACAAAGATAACTGGTTTTTCTCGATCATTTAATGACCGAATTACAAAATCAGTAAAATTTTCCCAACCTTTATCTTTGTGAGACAAAGGTTTATTCCGTTCAACTGTCATAATCGAGTTTAATAACAAAACACCTTGAGAAGCCCAGTCTGTTAAATCATTTTTTGTTCGAACAATTCCCAGATCTAATTCTAACTCTTTAAAAATATTTTGTAGTGATGGCGGACGCTTTACTCCCTCTTGAACAGAGAAAGATAATCCATGGGCCTCACCATCACCATGATAAGGATCCTGACCTAATATTACAACTTTTACCTGATCATAATCAGTATAGCGTAAAGCATTGAAGATATTGCCATATGCAGGAAAAATTGTTTTATGGCGATATTCCTGTTTTACAAATATTCCAAGTTTTCGAAAATAATCTTTTTTCATTTCATCTTTTAAAATAACATCCCATTTTTGATTAATCATGTTTATCACCAGCCGTTTCTTCTCTTATCATATCATATTTTAAAAAGAATGAATAGTTTTATTGCCGCCACTTGCGCAGCTCTAATAGAACAATCGGATATAATTTATATAATACAATCATATTGATAATAGCTAAACAGGCAACAAATAGATCGACTAGATTCCATAAAAAAGTTGCGGATAACATTACACCTAGAAAAAGAATAATCAATGTCACAATTTTTAATATTACAAGATAACGGGGATTAATTGTCTTAAAAAAATATTTTAAACAAGATTCACCATAATAGTATCCCGTTAAAATCGTAGAAAACGAAAAGAGAATAATAGATAAAAAAACGATATAATTTCCTAGTTGCCCAAGATGATAGGTGAATGCATATTGCGTAATTTCAATACCATTAATATCTTGGAGAACTAAACTGGTATAATCACTTGTCAAAATAATAAAGGCGGTAGCCGTACAAATTAGTAGCGTCGTAATATATATACCTAATATTTGAATACAACCATTTTTGACTGTATCAGGATTATCAGTCGTACTACTAGCAATACTACCCGTTCCTAGACCAGCTTCATTCGAAAATATACCTCGTTGAATACCTACAACAAAGGTTGCCAAGAATCCTGCAAAAAAGGGTTTCAACTGAAAGGCTTCAGTTATAATATGGAGAAATATAGAAGGTACTAGAGTAATATGACATAGACATATATAGATTGCCGTTCCAACATAAACCAAGGTCATAATAGGAACTAATTTATTTGTGACCGCAGCGATTTTTTCAACACCGCCAAAAATAATAACAGCTGTTAAAACACAAATAATAACAGCAATCAGGGATGCTGGAACAGGGATAATACTCGCAAATGATTTGGCAATCGTATTAGATTGAATTCCCAAGAAACCACCGATATAACTGACAATTACTAAAATAGCAAAAAAAGCACCGAGTCGTTTCATCCCGAGACCATGTTTGATGTAATACGCCGGCCCTCCTTTATATATCGTACCATGATCATGTTCATGATACTTGATTCCTAACACTGTTTCAGCAAATGTACTACTAGCAGCTAATAAAGCCACTACCCACATCCAAAAGATGCTTCCGACACCTCCTAGATAAATCGCTAGCGCAACCCCGGCAATACTTCCAACCCCGATTCGACCAGCAAGAACCATCATCAGACTAGAAATTGGGCTAATACTATTATTGCTCGTTTGATCGACTTTTAAACTTCTAAGCATTCGTTTTACTTGAAACTGAATAAAATGGAACTTATATGTAAAAAAAATACCACACATCAAGATTAATGAAGTTGCTACTGCCCATAATACTTTGTTTATGATTATCATTTTGGTCACCTAATTCAAGTATATTCCCTCTCCATGTCTTTTCATGTCAAGAAAAAACATTCTAGTGAGAATGTCTACTTAAAGTATTGGCCAGCTCAACAAAAATAGTAATTGAAAGTTGCTCAGCTCGCACACTTAAATCCATATGATATTTAGATAATACTTGTTCAATCATATCTAAATTATAAGCTTTTAAATTATTGCGTAACGTCTTTCGCTTTTGGCGAAATGCATCACGAACAAGTTGAAAAAAGAAAGGGGGATGATCCAATTGGAAAAGTTGATCTTTCTTTTTTAGCTGGACGACAATACTATCGACATTGGGTTTAGGGACAAACACGTTCCGACTAACATCTAATAACTTGGTAACATCAAAATAATAATTTAAATAAACGGATAATGAATTATAATCCTTATTTCCTGGTTGGGCTTTAAACCGATTCCCGACTTCTTTTTGAACCATTACAACGATTTTATCAACTGGAATTTGATCTTCGATTAATTTCACAATAATTGGTGTGGTAATATAGTATGGTAAATTTGCAACCACATATAATGTATCATATTGATATTGCTTAATATCTATTTTGACATCAGCTTCTAAAAAGTCTTGATATAAAACCGTAACATTTTGACAATCCCTTAAATTATGCTGCAACACATCTTCTAACTTCGTATCGATTTCGTAGCACAAAACCTGGCTTGCTACTTGTGCCAATTTATAAGTTAATGATCCAGCTCCAGGCCCAATTTCAATAACCAAACAATTCTCATCGATTTCAGCTTTTTTGACAATCGCATTAATTATATTTTCATCAACAATAAAATTTTGACCAAATTTCTTCTTAAAATTAAACTGTTGGGCTTCTAACGATTGTTTCATTTCTTTAGGTGAATATTTCATAAATCACATCTTTTCTAAAAACATTTTATCAAAAATAGAAAAATGTTTCAATGAAAAACGATAGGAATTACCAACCCCATCGTTTCACTTTGAAATGAATATTATTGCCAGCAATGCCTCCTACTTTAGCAGCAGCTTGCGATGAATATGCTAAATCCATCCATACCATGTTACGTTCTTTCCAAGCGGTCACCATTGATCCACCACTATCGAGAACGATCCCATAAAATGGCGCAATACCTGGTTTGTTAATTTCTACAATTGTCCCGCAAGGAAACTTAGATCGCGCCGCCGCTAGAATACGTACTTTTCCATATTGTTCATCCTGGTAATATTCACCATCATAAATCAAACTATGTTTGCCACCATTTTTCGTATGACAAGCAACATTTCCGGTTTTGCTACATCCTGGACAATCTGGTCCATATCCTGATAGTTTACCAATATAGTCGGAAACACCACCAGTTCCTACTTCAATTACTTCGGTAACCATTTTTTGAATGATTTTAGTTTCGTTCCCATTCGCATCCATATAAACAATTCCATCAACCCCGGGTGTTACAACATTCTTAGTTTGATTGGGTAAAGATGGATTGTATATCATTTTGGTATCATGTTCAATTACTTTATTGATAACTGTTAAATTCTTATTTTTATTTTCATTATCAACCTTTACCTCTGTTTTTGTTCCAACTCGGGGATTAAAAAAACTAATAAATGTAATCACGATTAAACTCAACCATTTTCCAATTAATTGGAGTAAATATACATTCATTTTAACACCTCTTAGTCCTAACGGATTATCCAAATTCTATCATATTTTGATAGGCAAGTCAAATTGGTTACAAGCATTCTTAGTTGTCACGAGTAACACCTTTTCAACAGAAATTCCTTTTAATTCCGCCATTTTTTGAGCAACATAAATCACATTTTTTGGTTGATTTCTCGTTCCTCGCCAAGGTTCTGGTGTCAAATAAGGACTGTCGGTTTCCAACAAAAAATGATCAATAGAAAGCGTTTCCACAATTGTCTGTAACTTTTTACTGTTTTTAAATGTTAAAACCCCACCAATTCCAAATTTAACGTTAAATTTAAGTAATTCCTGAGCACTTTCCAGTGAATAACTATAACAATGCATAACAATTTTTAAACTTGGTTCATAATGTCGCTCTATTATATGATATGTATCTAAGTAAGCATCTCTACTATGAATAATAATTGGTTTATTAAATTGTTTGGCAAGTATAATTTGTTGTTCAAATAATTGTTGTTGTTTTAACTGATCAATACCTGGATAATGATAATCTAATCCAATTTCCCCAACTCCAACAATTTTCGGATGTTTTAAATAAGTAGCCAATTGTTCAAAACTACTAGGAGTAAGATCAGCAATATTCCCAGGATGAATTCCAACCATTCCATAAACATTAGAATATTTTTCAACATATTGCATTACTTCCGCATTTGTCTGGTCATTTACGCCACTAATAATCATGATATTGGGCGCCATATTTGTAACAATCGCATCGATATCATCATAATCTTCTATACTTAAATGACAATGGGTATCTATCATCATGTTTATCACCAAAAAAAATATACCATAATTGATATATTTTTTCAAATTTGGTGTTTTTTCTTTTGATGTAAATAATCAAGAAAGTATACACCGATAATAACAAGATATACGACATCTAAGATGTGAAAATTGATAATACTTCCACTTATTACTAATAAAGATATAATTAACAACGTCCTTACTACGTAGAATACATCTTTCTTATCTTCAGCAGTCATTTCTCAACTCCTCTTTTCCTATGTCACTACTCTTTAAATATAACATAAGAACGTTACGCTTTCAAACATAACTCGTCAGAATTTTCGACATTTTACAAATGTTTACAAAAATAGAAATCACACTAATGATTTCTATTGAGGTTTTTATAATATTCTTCAATTTCCTGTAACTTCTTATTTTTATCAATTCTTACAAATAACGGTTCTGGTTGACTTAACTTAATACCACTATCAAACCCATTAAAATCTTCCAAGGAATCAATATAACGGTTTTCAGTATTCAATTGTTTAAATATTTCTTTAGCCGTGTCAGGTAAAACAGCTTGTAATAAAACTGCCCCATGGCGAATGCTCTCCAACAATTGATATAATACTGTCATCAAACGTTCCTGTTTCTCTGGATCACTTGCTAACGTCCATGGCATTGTCTCATCAATATATTTATTACATCGCCTAAAAATATGAAAAATTTCAGAAGTAGCATCAGCAACCCGTAATTCTTCCATTAGTTCATTTACTTTGGAAGGCACACCCAATACAAAAGTTTGTAATTCTTCATCAATCGGTTCTAAAAGTCCAGGTTTTCCGACAACCCCATCAAAATATTTATGCATCATACTAATGGTGCGATTCACTAAATTTCCCAAAACATTGGCTAAGTCAGCATTCACTCGTTCGATGATTAATTCATATGTGATTGTTCCATCACTACTATATGGAATCTCATGTAGCATATAATAACGGATTGCATCAACGCCAAATAATTTTACCAAATCATCGGCATACATAATATTCCCTTTTGATTTACTCATTTTATCATTTCCCATGAGAATCCAAGGATGACCAAAGATTCGTTTTGGCATATCAAGATTTAAGGCATGTAACATGATCGGCCAATAAATCGTATGGAAACGTAAGATATCTTTTCCAATAAGATGTAAATCAGCTGGCCAATATTTTTGAAAGTTTTCACTATGATGACCATTAATATCATAGCCTAAAAATGTAATATAATTACTTAACGCATCAATCCACACATATACAACATGATCAGGATCAAATGTTACGGGAATTCCCCACTTAAACGACGTTCTTGATATACATAAATCTTGTAATCCCGGTTTAATAAAATTATTCATAATCTCATTTTTTCGACTCACTGGTTGAATAAAATCAGGATGAGTCTCGATATATTCCTCTAACCAGGCAGAATATTTTGATAATTTAAGAAAATAAGCTTCTTCACTAGCTGAAGTTACAGCCCGACCACAATCAGGGCACTTACCATCAACAAGTTGTGATTCGGTGAAAAATGACTCACAAGGTGTACAATATAACCCCTCATAGCGTCCTTTATAAATATCTCCTTGGTGATATAGTTTTTCAAATATCTTGGCAACAATCTCTTCATGAGTGGGATTGGTCGTACGCACAAATTTATCATAACTTGTATTCATTACATCCCAAATTCGTCTTACTTCTAAGGCAACATCATCGACAAATTTCTGCGGTAGTTGCTTGTTTTCTTGGGCTTTAATTTCAATTTTCTCTCCGTGTTCATCAGTTCCTGTTTGAAAATAAACATCATAACCCATCAATCGCTTATATCGAGCAATCGCATCAGCTAAGACAATTTCATACGTATTACCAACATGCGGTTTTCCTGAAGTATATGTAATTGCCGTCGCAATATAATATTTTTTTTGTTCCATTATTTTTCCTCCTTATTGGTGCTTCCAAAACCACCAGTTCTTATGTTCTTTTCTTGACATTCTTCATGATCAACTGTAAGAAATTTAGTAAACATGCCTTGAGCAATTCCAACTCCAGCCTCGATCCGAAAGGGAATCGTTCCTTCATTTTGTAATTTAATCCATATATGTCCCTCATTGTCAGAATTATTATAATAATCCCCATCAATAATTCCTACCTGGTTGACAAGCCGAATATTATAGTGGAAACCCATACTACTTCGAACAACAACCATCAGTACTTCATCATCATTCATTTGAGCTTTAACTCCGGTCGGAATATTTTTCGTCTCCCCTGGAAGAATTTCTAATGCTTGAATTGTCTTAAAATCATAGGCAGCACTACATTTGGTCGCCCGAGTAGGCAACGCATATGCTTGATATAGCGTATCGCTACCATGAATGTCTTTTTTAAATTGTTCATAACTAATTTTTTCAAATCGTCGCACACGAATCCTCCTTTATTTAAATTCACAAAAAAACGTCCTCGCTATAAGGACGTGATGACGTGGTACCACCTTATTTTATATTCTATGCTTAGAATACCTCAATCTTTTAACGCAAGTTTACGGATCAGCCTACCTATCGACTGACCAGCTCCAGAACCATTTAAAATAGATATTCCCTATCTGCTTTCACCTACTCAGATTCTCTCTTGAGGTTCCATCTATTTTTCTTTCTTTCATCGCTTTATCAAAAATATATGCCAATTATACCATATAAATACGAAACAAACAATCTTTTTTACGTTTCTAACAAAAATTAAACAAGGAAGCGGTTGCCAAACGATCTCCCAGGGCAGTATGTCGACCTTGTATCGGAATCTGATAATAATCGATTAATCAATCAAATGATTCTAAATCCTTCTTTATTTTCCCTTGTAAAATCAAAAATTTTATAATCGAAACAGTATCGATCATTTTATGATTAAATCGTTTAGCCATATCAATACCATGAGTTTGATATAACTTTTTTAAAAAAGCGATATCAAATTTAATATTATGACCAGCTAATATAATTTTTGAATCACCAAAATGCTTTATTCCAAACACCTGCATCATATGTAACGCTTCTTCTTCAGTAACTCCTGTTTGTTGCAATTGTTGAAGATCAAGGCCATTGATGCTCATCGCTTCTGGTTCACAACAATAATGTTCTTTCCGAATAGCAATAGATAGGCAATCGATTATTTTATGATTTTACTAAACAACCATTCCAATCGTTAATAAACTATGCTTATCTTCATCTAGACCATCAGTCTCTGTATCTAAAAATAATAATTTCCTTTACTACTCCCCACTATCTAAAATAAACTGTAAATCAATAATTGCTTTATCTATATTTCGCATCCCATTTCCTACAGGATAATAAACTGGATATACAGGATAAATATGTTGGCCAATTTGTTTCAAAAATTTTTTACGACGACATTGCGAAACAGAAATTGGTTGGTCCAAAAAAATACTGCTAATCTGATTTCCAAACGTAACAATTTTTTTTGGTTGAATAAGATCTATTTCCTGATATAATAGCGTTAAATATTCCTTATAAACATCGTCTGGAAGTGGACGAGCATCAAGTTGTGTACATTTTGCCAGGTTGGTTATATAGTAGCGATGCTTCAGGATATTCTCATATACTTGTGATACAAATACTTCATCCCATTCGCTCCCCCGACGCGCTTGTATTTCTAGAAAAAGATCATGATCGATTAAATTTAATTGATCAAATAATTTCCATATATTTTTTGTTCCAATCCATGGAAAACGATAGCCTTTCCATGTTTTAGAGGCAGCAATATTACGCCCAGTTGGATTCATAAAAATGAAACAAATATCAGGATTAACTAGATATCCACTACTATAAATAGCATTTAATTGATCTGATCCATATTGATCCTGCATTTTATCGTACATCTCATTTATCTTCTTTAATTTCTGCATTCTATCACCGCTTATTAGTATATCATACCTTAAAGTAGTAGACAAAAGAACGACTAGTCTTTTCTCAAAAAAAGGGATATATTAAAAATAGTTAGAATGATCAATGATATACAACATAAATTTTAAAATAATACCTCATAAAAGAAAAAATAATAATGGTTAAAAAAATCGAGTTTTCATTTATGATAATTTTTCATCTATACTACAATACCGCAGGTAACAGCTATTTTGACTATCCTTGGGAAAACAAATAAATTTATTTGGTAAATTATTTTTTAGTTAATATTGTTCAAAAAAACTAGAAATTTCTAGTATTAATTTTCTAAATGTTTTGCTAAAAAGTTGGCCGTTATTTCAGCAATTTTCTTTTCAACTTCTGATAACCGGTCCTGCTCTGAAAAAATAAATACCAAGCCAACTGCGTCCCCACTAGCAACAATAGTACTCATCGCATAACTTCCTTGATAAGCATCATCATCTGTAATTTTAATTTCCTTTTGAAAACTTTCTAACATTGTATCTCGGCGCATAATATGGTTTTCTAAATCATCACTAATTTTGTTTCCTAAAAATTCTTTCTTCAATTCTCCACTAGCAGCGATAATTTTATCAGTATCGGTAATAATAATATTATGTTTTAAAAAAGCATATATACTGTCCGTAAATACCTGTGAAAAGTCCTCTAGTTTATTCATTAACGAATATTTTTTTAAAATAATTTTATCATCACTATCTGTGTATATTTCTAAGTTTTCACCTTCTCTTAATCTAAGTGTCTTGCGAATTTCTTTGGGAATAACGATTCGTCCCAACTCATCTATTCTTCTTACAATTCCTGTTGCTTTCATAATTCCTCACTTTCTAGTTAATATTTTGTATTAAAAAAAACAATTTATACTTAATATTTGGAAAAATATGTGTTACAATAGTGTAACTATTCAATTTAATCAACCAAGGAGGATATTATGCAAAAAATATATGTTTTTGGACATCAAAAACCAGATACTGATAGTGTTACAGCGGCTATTAGTTTATCTTATTTAAAAAATCAATTGGGGTTAAATACTACTCCCCGTATTTTAGGAACGCTAAATAAAGAAACTCGCTTTGTTTTAAATTACTTTCAAGTAAAAGAACCGAAACAGCTCAATAGCCTACGAACTCAAATCAAAGATGTTAATTATTTGAAAAATCATTTTATTGATATCAATTATTCCATTAGCGATACGTTTCATTATATGATGGATCACCGGTTAAGTACTTTACCAATCACGGATGATCATCATAAATTATTAGGGATTGTCTCAATGAAAGATATTGCCAAAGAACAGATTAGTGGTGACATTCATAAATTAAATGCATCATTCGAAAATATCTTAAAAAGTATTCAGGGAACAGAATTGTTACGTTTTGACGATATTATAACAGGATCTATCATGATCGCTTCTTATAATCAGGAAACATTTATTCAACATGTTGATATCGATTGTAATACCATTTTAATTGTTGGAAACCGCAAAAATATTATTGAACACGCTATAAAAAAACAGGCAAAATTAATTATTATCACCGGAAATGGTGAAATATCATCAGAAAGTATTGCACTAGCCAAACAAAATCATGTAAATCTTATTACGACTTCATATGATACTTTTATGACTTCTAAACATATTGGATTAAGTAATTTTGTCAATTCAATTATTAATCAAGATAATATTATATGTTTCGATGAAAACGATACCTTACACCGTATTAAAAAAATTACTGGTGAATATAAATATAGTAATTATCCAGTCATTGACGAACACAATCGATGTCTTGGATTATTACGATTAGGAGATATTGATGATCATCAAAAAAAACAGGCCATTTTAGTCGATCATAACGAATATGAACAAAGTGTCGATGGTTTAAATGAAGCAGAAATTGTAGAAATTGTTGATCACCATAAAATTGGAACAATTGGAACAAGTATGCCAATCAATTTTAGAAATATGCCTGTAGGTAGTACCAATACAATTCTCTACCTTTTATACCAGGAAAATAACATCTTAATCCCACCTCATATTGCTGGACTAATGTTATCGGGGATTTTGTCAGATACATTAATTTTAAAATCACCAACAGCAACTGAAATTGATAAAATTGCCATTGATGCTCTTAGTAAAATTGTTAATGTAGATTATCAAACTTACGGAATGGAAATGATCAAGGCCGGAACCTCTTTAAAAGGATTAAGTATTGAGCAAGTCTTATATAGCGATTTCAAAGATTTCAACATTAATGAGCAAAATATCGGTGTTGGCCAAGTTTTAACACTTGATATCGAAGAAATTAAGCAACAAGAAAAAGAATATATTGCCAAAATAGAACAAAATGCTATTGATAAAAATTACGATGTTATTGCCTTATTTATTACTGATATTATTAATAATGGATCTTATGTTTATTATAATAAAAAGGCTGAGGAAATACTTAAAAAAAGTTTCCAATTAGAGGAAATTTACCAAGGTATTTTTCTTCCAAACTGTATCTCTAGAAAAAAACAAATCATTCCGAATATCATGAAGATAATGGGATAGAAAAAAGTAGATATTTCAACAATGAATATCTACTTTTTTGATGGGCGTTTTTTCGTTAGTTTTGTTTCCTGACAAAATAAATAACCAAAGATAATAACGAACAATAAACTTGTTATTCCCAAACGATTTAACGTTTCATTGGAAAAACAAATGAGGATATCAACCAAAATCATACTTAAGGTCATTAATCCAAAATATACTTTCTGCTTATGATTAAATTTTTTCATAGTCACCTCGTTTGTTTATTATACTAAAAATTAATCGTTATCACAATGAATAATAGATTGTTGTAAAATTTCCATTAATTCTATCAGGTAATAAATAAAGTGTTTATCCAAATGAACAGTATCCAATGTTATAACCATACATTTACCTCGCATCCCAAAGCGAATATTCCGTGTCAAGTCCATCGCCTTTAAAAATAGTGATTCCCCATCAATTTGTGCAGTTAAAGTTGGTGGTAATACAAGATTGATAAAGTTTTTTGTTTGGCGAATCTCTTTAATTCCTAACATAGTTGCTTTCTTTTCAAATAATTCTTCATTCATATATATAATTAAATCTTCATTTAATTTCCCAAACCGGTCCTCTAATTCCTGCTTGGTTTTTTCTAATGTATCATAAGAATCAATCTCATTAATTTTTTTATGAATATATATTTTTAAGTCTTCATCAGCAACATATTCATCGGCTATGGAAGTCGCAACATCTAATAATGGTTGATTTGTTTCATCCGCTCCTCTTTTCTCTACAGAATCGCCTTTCAATTTGGCAATTTCATCATTTAACATTTGCATAAATAATTCTATTCCCACTGTATCGATGAAACCTGCCTGCTCACTGCCTAAAATATCACCGGCACCTCGAATTGATAAATCACGCATAGCAATATGAAAACCACTTCCTAATTCAGTAAAGTCTTTTATTACATTTAATCGTTTCATGGCGATTTCCGATAAAATTTTTCGAGGATCATACATTAAATAACAATACGCAATTTTATTACTGCGACCAACACGACCACGAATTTGGTATAACTGGGATAATCCAAAACGATCAGCATCTTGAATAATTAAAGTATTGACATTAGGTATATCAATCCCGGTTTCAATGATCGTCGTACAAACCATAACATCATAATCATGATTAACAAATTTCATCATGACATCTTCTAAATCTTGTTTATTCATTTGTCCATGTGCAGTGATAATGGATGCATCAGGAACCAAACATGCAATTCGACTTGCCTCATGTTCCATATCCTCAATGCGATTATATAAAATAAATACTTGACCATCACGTGATAATTCCTTATAGATTGCATCTTTTAAAAGCGTATCATTTTTAGCCATTACATATGTTTGAACAGGATACCGATTGACTGGTGGCGTTTCAATCAATGATAAATTACGTAAGCCAGCAAGTGACAATTGAAGAGTACGCGGAATTGGGGTAGCTGACAAGGTTAAGACATCAATATTATTGCGTAGCTGTTTAATTTTTTCTTTATGTTTGACACCAAAACGTTGTTCTTCATCAATTACCAATAATCCCAAATTATTAAATATAATATCTTGACTTAAAATACGATGAGTTCCAATAAGTAAATCTATTTTTCCTCTCATAAGATCCTTTTTAAGTTGATTGGCTTCTTTAGTCGTTATAAAACGATTCAATAATGCGATTTCAACACCAAAATTTTTAAAACGTTCACAAGCATTTTCATAATGCTGTTTCGATAAAATTGTCGTAGGACATAAAAAAGCAACCTGTTTCCCACTCAAAATCATTTTAAACATTGCCCGAAAAGCAACTTCGGTTTTTCCAAATCCAACATCTCCACATAATAACCGATCCATTGGATGACTACTCTCCATATCTTTTTTTATTTCATCGATTACTTTAAGTTGATCGACAGTTTCTTGATATGGAAATTCTTTTTCAAATTGTATTTGATCAGAATTATCAGCAAGACAGGCAAAACCAGGTGTTGCTTCCCGTGCAGCGTACAATTTCAATAAATCATCAGCAATATCCTCGATTTTCTTTTGAATTCTATTTTTAGTTTTTTCCCAATCGGTTCCCCCTAGTTTATTCAATTTTGGTGTACTGCCACCATTTGATGTATATTTACTGATAAAATCTATTTTTTCCACTGGCAAATATAATTTATCATCACCCTTGTATTGTAACATAATATAATCTTTCGGTAAGCCATTTTTAGTTAATGTTTTAATTCCAATATATTGACCAATTCCATAGTTACTATGAACAATATAATCTCCTGGTTCTAATTTCGTAATATCCCGTATCTTAGTCCCTAGTTTAAATTTACTTTTATATTGAATTGTCTTACTTTTTTGATTATATAATTCTTTTTCCGTAATGACAATAAGTTGATCAATAATAAAACCTGATACCATTGGTTGAATTACGACATTGATTCGATCAGGATACAATTGATCAATATTGGTAAATAAGAGCTGCTTGTTTTCTAATTTATCTATTACTTTATTGACTTGATATCGATCTGAAAGAGCAAGAATAACAAGCTGTTTCTCCTTTAAATACTGATTTAGACGGACATTAATTTGCTCAATTGATCCAATGAAATGTTCTAATACCTTGGTATTATATATTTTTTTCTGAAGTGTTTCATCGATAATTTCGTCAAAATTAGAAAAATATTTTATTTGTTGTGGATGAATTTCATAAAAGTTGTTCATATAGTTGGTATCACCAGGTAAATTAATACTAACACTGTATTGAAACATATCATCTAACAATTTTTCATATGCAATTTTTAATTCTGTATTATTTTGATAGAATACGAGCGGGTCTGCCATGTAATCTAAAATATTTCCCACAGTAGTGTATTGTGGTAATTCACGATGAAAATCACGATTTATCTCTTCTTTTACTTCAAAAGTAGAAGATACTAAAAATTCACTATTAGGATAAATATAAACTTCATCAATCGAGCGTATTGTTAATTGGCTATCAACATCTATTTCCCGAATAGAATCAATCGTATCTCCCCAAAATTCGATACGAACGGGATGATCAGATGAAATCGGATAAATATCAACAACATAACCACGTAAGGCCATCTCACCGGTTTTTCCAACAATGACTTCCCGCTCATAGCCCATTTGATATAATTGTCTAACTAGTTTTTCCATCGCATAATCATGATGATTCTTTAGGTGTATTGAATTTTCGTTCCAAATATTAGGTAAAGGTAAATAACGAAGATAACCCATTAAATTCGTAATAACAATTTGATGTTTTTTCTCTGATAGTGTTAACAAACTCTCTAGACGAATATTTTTTAATTCAGGCGATATGGCTAAAGCCTCACTTGTCAAAAAGTCATCCATGGGAAATAATAATACATCGCTTGTATAATTCTGTAATGCTTGATATAAATGATTTGCTTCATATAACGAGTTCGTAACAACACAAATGGAACGATCAGAAGATCGTTCAAATTCATTCATAATATAGAGTGCTTTTAATTCGACATTCAATCCTACTAAATGATCATAAATCAAATCATCTTTAAATAATTTTTCATATAGTTTCATTTTTCCATCCTTTCTAGATAGGAACGATAAAAATGATACAAACTTTTATGTATCATTGTTTATGATTATACTTATTCATTAAATTTTCAAACGATAAAACAAAGTAATCCTCAAAAATATGACAAACAAGATCCAATATGTTAGATAAAGTCGCTTGGTCTTCTCTTGGAATTTTTCCTAAAACATAATTCTTGGTATCAAGTGTTTTATCGTTAGAAATTCCTAGTTTAATTCGCCGATAATTCTGAGTTTTTAAATGCGCCTCGATATTTTTAAGACCATTATGACCACCAGATCTTCCCTTATATTTGATTTTAATTGTACCAAATAACAAATCAAGATCATCATTTATAATTAATAATTGTTCAAGAGGAATATTATAATAGTCTACAAAAGCTTTGACTACCTCACCAGATAGATTAATATAGTGTTGGGGCTTTAACAAAATTACTTTTTCTCCATGATATACAAATTCGCCATATAGTCCTCCAAATTTCTTTTTGTTGATTGCAACACCATATTTATGAGCAATCGTGTCAATACACATAAATCCCATATTATGGCGGGTACCTTCAAATGCGCGACCAGGATTTCCCAATCCAACAATTAAATACATAAATTTCCTCTTTTCTACTTATCAAGTTGATGGTAAGTATTGTAAACTTGACTTTTGGTAATATTACGCTTTTTAGCAACGATTTTCATTGCTTCTTTTAACTCTTTACCTTCCTTTAAATATAATTCCACATGTTCATTAATTGTCAAATGATCATATGTTTTAACATCATGATTTCCCTCAACAACGACAACCAATTCTCCCTTGACATCGTTAACCTGCAAAATTACCTCTGAAATTACTCCACGATATACCTCTTCATACCGTTTACTTATTTCCCGGGAAATACTAATAGCCCTATTTCCAAAAATAGTAAGCATATCCTGAAGCATTTTTGTAATTCGATGAGGTGCTTCATAAAAAATCATAGTATGATCACAATCTTTTAAGCGTTCCAACTCACTTTTCCGTTTTCCAGATTTTTGATTTAAAAAACCATAAAAAGTAAAGGGTTTTGGTGACAATCCTGATTGAATTAGAGCCGGAATTAAAGCGGTTGCTCCTGGTAAACCAACAACATGATATCCATGTGCTATCGCGGCACTTGCCAATGAATAACCAGGATCGCTAATCACCGGTGTTCCCCGATCACTAACTACTCCAATAGAACATCCAGCTTCTAAATATTCTAAACAGCGCTTTATATTTTTCTCTTCATTATGTTCATGATTGGCAATTAATTTTTTATGTATATCAAAATGTTGAAATAACTTTGCAGTTACTCGAGTATCTTCGGAAAATACAACTTCAACCTCTTTTAAAATATTAACAGCCCGATATGTCATATCTTCCAAATTACCAATCGGAGTTGGGATTAAATATAAAACAGGCTGTCCATCATAACTTTTTTGTGACATATTATCACCTTCCTACCTAATCAGAAAATTGCACCTTGATTTCATCAGTATATTCATCTGTTTCATTATGGACATATAAAGGATTCAAAATTTTCAAACCGGGATTCCCATTTTTTACACCCTCAATTAAAATCGTATTACATTGCTGATCTTTTCTAGGATATACAAATTGAAGTTTTTTCGGTTCTATATTATTTTTTCGCATCTCCTCAATGAGATCAATTAACCGCTCTGGCCGATGAACAATTGCCAATACTCCACCATTTTTTAATAATTTGCGACTGATTTTTAACAACTGTTGTAGATTCAAGGTCACTTCATGACGAGCAATTGTTTTGTAGTCACTTAAATTGAAATGACTATTGGGTGATACTTTAAAATATGGTGGATTACAGGTAATAATATCATATTGATCAGACTCTATCTGTTGATATCTTAGATTAATATCATCGTTTATAATATCAATTTGCTCTTCTAAATGATTTAACGCAATTGTCCGTTTAGCCATATCATATACTTTTTCTTGAATTTCAACACCTGTAATATGTGCATCTGTCTTTGTTGATAAAATTAAGGGAATGGGCGCATTTCCACAGCCAATATCTAAAATTTGATCAATATTTTTATTAATTGTTACAAAATTAGATAATAAAATTGAATCCAAAGAAAAAGAAAACATTTCACTATTTTGAATAATTTTCAAATTTTTGTAATTTAACAAATCGTTGATTACTTCCATATTACTCAACTGTTTTCCTAACTTGTCCTACTTTAGGAATTTCTAACGTATATGTTCTATTCAACACATCAAGAGAAACAACAGTTCCTTCACCTTCTTTGACTTTTATTTTTTTACCTAATTTTGGTAAATCTCTTTTATTTACGCTATAAGTATCATTTTCATATTTTAAGCAACATAATAATCTTCCACAAGATCCATTAATTTTAGTTGGATTAAGGGCAATATTTTGATTTTTCGCCATATTAATAGATACAGATTCAAATTCCTTTAGAAAACGATTACAGCATAATTTTTGACCACAACTTCCAATTCCGCCAATTTGTTTTGCCTTATCCCGTACACCAATTTGCCGAAGTTCTATTCTAGTACGATATTTAGAAGCTAAAGCACGCGCTAATTCTCGAAAATCAACTCGCGAATCGGCAACAAAATGGAATAAAAGTTGATCACGATCAAACGAATAAGCCGCATCAATAACGGAAATTTTTAGCTTATGCTTATTTGCCAAATCACGACATACTTTTAAAGCATTCTTTGCATCAAGCATATTTTTTTTGAAAACTTGCTGATCCTTTTTTGTTGCTATTCTAATAATTGATTTTAGCGGTGTTTTTAAAATAGAAGTATCGATTTCCATTATATCTGTAATAATACGCCCAAACTGCAGACCATGTTCTGTATCAACCAATACAGCTAATCCTGGTTTTAAATTAGGTAAACTAGCTAAAAAATAATAAGATGGTCCCTTTTCTTTTAGCTCAACTTTTACAACTTTCTCCATTTGATACTGCCTCCAATTCTAAAACCAATTTATCCATAAGTAAATTTTGATTCATATTATATTTAATTTTATGTTTGCTTGCCATTACAATTTTTATTTTATCACAGATTTGATATACCGTATTCTTATTTGCTAATGTTATTAATGTATTATTCAATTCACCAAATATTTCCAAGGGGCGATTCAACTTTATATTCAACATATCTTTATAATAAAGTACTATGATATCTAATCCAAACATTATTTTTTCTTTATCCTGAAATACAGAGTTCCATAATTGATTCATTTCAATTAAAATATTTTTTTGTTTTTCTTCATATATATTCACAAATTTAACAGCACTTTCAATCATTATTTTATATTGGGTATCTTCTAATAATGAATTTAATTCATCAATATTAACAGCATATAATTTAGCTATGTTAAATAGCATTTGTGATTCATATGAAATTTTTTCATATGAAAAATCATCAATACTCTTTTTTAATGATACGATTTGGCAACGTGATATAATGGTATCCAACAATTGATAAATATTATCTGTTAGCAAAATTGCAATAATTCCTGATTCTGGTTCTTCTAAAAACTTTAAAATTGAATTCGCGGCAGATAAATTCATTTTTTCTGCCCCATTAATAATGTATATTTTATTTTCTGATTCAATTGATTTTTTACTAAATTCCTGTTGTAATTCCTCTAGTTGTTCTTTTTTTATCCATAAACCATCCGGCTCAATAATTTTTAATTCTGTAAAATTGCCATGGTCAATCCGTTCACACAACCGACATTCCTGACAATTTTGATGAAATGTTTGATGATTTTTACATAATAAGAATTTTGCAAAAGCGATTGCAAATTCCATTTTTTTAGGATATTCATTCGTTTCAATTAAATAGGCATGGGAAATATGACCCTTAGAAACAGAGTTTGTCAATATTTTATATGCGATTGGTTGAATCTCTTTATAATCTTCTAACATCATTCCAACTCCTATTTAAAATATAATTAATAATATCACAATCAACCCTAATAAAGCAGAGGTTCCAAATACAGTAATTAAACCTACAGTTATAAAATTAATAGGTATCATCAAATTTAATGGTGCCATAATCAAATTATATCCATAGAGTAAAAACACCGTAAATATCACTCTTCTAATAAGTTTTAAAAATTTTTTTAACAATTTGTCCACCTCTATAACAAACTATGAGGATAGAAAATTATTTATGATATTTGTTGACGATTTTCTAATGATATTTCTAAAGTCATTGGATCTACATAACCCATATCCGCTCCTAAGGGAATACCATATGCTATTTTAGAAACTTTCACATCAGTATCTTTTAATTTCTTAGCAATATATAATGACGTCGTCTCTCCTTCAATACATGGCTTAGTTGCAATAATAATTTCTTTGATATTTTCTGTTTCGATTCGTGCCATTAATGTCTTTAAATTAATATCTTCTGGGTTAATTCCATCCAAAGGTGAGATTAATCCATCTAATACATGGTATGTACCATAATATGTTCCAGCTTTTTCAAATGACATAATATTTTTAGATTCTTCTACAACACATATTGTCTGTTGATCGCGGGTTGGATCTTTGCAAATATCGCAATATTGCTCTTCCGTTAAATTATGGCATTTTTCGCAACGCTTAATTCTTTTTTTTACATTAATTAAAGATTCAGCAAAAAGATTAATCACTTCGTCATCTAATTCTAAAATTGCCAAAGCGTATCGTTCGGCTGTTTTTTCACCAATTCCTGGTAATTTTTTAAAACATTCAATTAAATTTCTTATAGTTATAGGATATTTCATTTTAGAATAACCCAGGCATTCCTTGTGTATATTTTCCCATTTTTTTCTCTGTCTCTTGATCAATTTGCTTCATAGCATCATTCATCGCTATCATAATCATATCTTGAAGCATTTCTATTTCATCTTGTTCCAAAGATTCTGTAGAAATAATAACACCCAATACTTCTTTTTTCCCATTCATTTTCACTTCAACAATTGATGATTTCCCAATGAAAATTTGCTGATCGATCTTTTCTTTTTCAGCCATCATATCTTTCTGTAATTTTTGTGCTTGCTTCATCATTGCTTGTATATTCATTTTATTCCTCCTCATACTCTACAATATCACCAAACAATTCAGTGATTTCATCTGTTTTGTTTTCTATAACATCGTTATTTTTTGTTTCATACTCTAACATTTGTTTAATATTATATTCTTCTGGATGATAAATATATTTCTTTGTTTTTTGATTAAATTGTTGTTTGATTTGATTCCACTTTTCTTCATCAACAGATATAATCTTATACTCATTATTGTACTGTTGATATAAAATTACTTCCATTTCGATAATGTGATGATTAAAAATATCAGCTAAATGCTTATCTTTATTTACATAGATTAAATAATCATTTCCAGCCGCCTTTAAAGTAGCATCTAATAACATTGCAATATACTGACTATATTTAGAATCCATTAGTAATGATTGAATTGATTCTAATTTTTCCTTTGTTTCTAAAAAATATTTTTTACTAAACCCAGCTAAGGCATTATTTACTCGTGTTTCTATCACCGTGTCGAATGTTGTACTATCAAAATTTTGTTTTTTAATATTTTTTTTACCCGCTTCGTCTATGCGATCATATGTTTTGTTTGACGTTTGGTTACTTATCTCATTTGATATAGTTTCGTTTCTTAAATTCCCACAATCATCTGTAACTTTTTCTTGTGTATGATATTCTAGTTCATCCAGGTTCATTAAACGAATTAGTAATATTTCCAATAACAATTTTGGATTATTAGTATACTTCATTTCCGATAAAGTTAAATTAAATTCTTTTATCATTTCTAGTAATGCATCGTATTTTATTTCCCGGGAAATTTTTTGATACATTTCTTTATTATAATTTTGCTGTTCAAAATACTTTGGTGCGGTTTGACATAATAATAAATTGCGTAAAAATTGAATAATCTCCTCAGTTAACTTAACTAAGTTTTTTCCATTATCATTTAACTGGTCAATTAATTCTAATTCTGAAGATAAATTTTTTGCTATTAAATATTCGATAATGCTTTTCAATTGAACTTGTGATAATGTACCATTAATTTCATGGACATCCTCTACCGTTATTTTATCAATGGAATATGAAATTACTTGATCTAACATACTTAGTGCATCACGCATTCCCCCATCCGACAAGCGAGCTATTTCTGCAACTGCTTCATCATCAATTTTTATTTTTTCATTATTTATAATTATATTTAAACGGTGCATTAGACTATTAATTGAAATACGTTTAAAATCAAATCTTTGACATCGTGATAAAATAGTCGTTGGAATTTTATGGGGATCCGTTGTAGCTAAAATAAAGATAATATGAGCAGGAGGTTCTTCCAAAGTTTTCAATAAAGCATTGAAAGCTCCTATTGTCAACATATGAACCTCATCAATAATATAAACTTTATATTTCCCAGAAGATGGAACTAAATTCACTTTGCTTTTTAATTCCCTAATTTCATCTACACCGTTATTAGAAGCAGCATCTATTTCAATAATATCAGTTGATTGATGATTTTTAATTTGTGTGCAATTAACACATTTATTACAAGCCACACCATCGTGAATATCATTACAATTAATTGTTTTAGCCAAAATCTTCGCAATACTTGTTTTTCCAGTACCACGAGGGCCCGTAAATAAATATGCATGATTTAATTGATTGTATTTAATTTCATTTTTTAAGGTCTTTATGATGATATCTTGTCCCACTACTTCATCAAATGAATTTGGTCTGTATTTTCTATATAAAGTTTGATACATAATATCACCTCACATATAATATAATTATAACATTTTTATAATTATTATTAAAGACAGTAGTATGATTTACTGTCTTTTTTCGCGAAAAAACTTTTGAAGTAACAATCTGCTTTCGTCAGCAAACACCCCATCAACAATTTTTAGATTATATTTATTTTTAAACTGATCCAAATCATTTGAAATTGCATTTGAAAAACCAAAATTTTCGTTACTAGCACCATATACGATTCTACCAATACGGGATTGTAAGATAGCCCCCATACACATTAAACACGGTTCTAAAGTAATGTATATAGTGCAATCGTTCAATCGCCAATTATTTATTTTTTTACATGCTTTATTAATTGCTAATATTTCCGCATGTTGAGTAGCTATATTATTTTTTTCCTTCTTATTATATGCTTTAGCAATCACACGATTATCTTTAACAATTATAGCTCCAATAGGTACATCATCATAATAATAAGCTTTTTCTGCTTGTTTCAATGCTTCTTTCATAAAAAATTCATCTCTATTGTTCAAAATTTCACCCACTAACAAAAAAGCACACACATTTAGAGGTCCTTAAGGCTGCTATCTTCCGATTCTGACCTGATTCAAACATAAATGTTGTGCACTAATAATATATACCAATCTTTTAAATATTGCAACTAAATATATCATATGTTCCGAATAGAATATTTTTAATAAATCAATGTTTCACGTGGAACATTGGTCGGAGTCTTTTTTTATGTTTCACGTGAAACATTGTTTTTTTTTACGATACCAGATTTCATATAAAATATTCTTTTATTTAAACGGAAGAATGTTTCACGTGAAACATTCTTCTTTCGAACTATAACCAAATATAAAAGATACTATTTTCTTCTTTGTTCAATTCAACGCACTGATTCCCTCCCCTACTGCCATTTAAAAGAATAGAATATTCATTTTTTATTTTATCTCACATTAAAATCCACTTTTTTGGATTTTAACGAGCCTTATCTATTTTTATACTTGATTTGTTATATATTACTACTCTCCACCCCTTATATTTAATATGAATGCAATATGAGGTTTGTACGCGCATTTTAAACATAATAAACTATTAATCGAAGAATTTTCTCCTTTTTTGATATAATTCGTTTTGGAAAATTTCTTTATATCACGGCATTTTCGTTTTACTGAAGTATTATCTGACTACTAAGTGAATAATTTTTTCTATCATCCCACAATGATATGTTTTAAAATTCATTAAACAATGTTTCACGTGAAACATTGTTCAAATCAAGGAAAAAAATAAGCATATACATGATTAATAAGTGCTACCTAAAACATAAAAAATGTTACAACAAAACAAGATAAATAAAATACCAATAACGTATCGCGATTTTATACGAAAACATTAGAAATATTATAAGCATTAATATGAAAAGATGCCATGAAAAAGTACAGGGGTTATCTGTAATCGAAAAACAATGTTTCACGTGAAACATTGTTTTTATAGCACAACATTCTATATGGGATTTTTTTTCAAACGTACTATGTTTCACGTGAAACATAGTTGAATTATCAACAATAGTATACTGTTACAAAAAAAGAAAATTATTTATTAATTTTCTAATTTTCTTTTAATTCTACATCTTGATCTTCTAAATTATTAGACTCTTCCTTTATAATTAGCGCTACTGTACTAACCTTTTGTTCATCCTTTAAATTAATTAATCGAACACCTTGTGCTACTCGTCCGGTTTTCGATACTTGTTCCATTGATATTCTAATAATAATACCACTATCAGTAATAATCATTAAATCTTCATCACCATGGATTGTCTTGAAAGATATAATATTTCCATTTTTATCAGTTACATTTAATGCTTTTACACCCTTACTACCTCTATGAGTTAAACGATACTCTTCAATATCAGTCTTTTTTCCATAACCTTTTTCGGTAATAACTACTACTTGCTGATCTGGTTTTGCAATTTCACAACCAACACAAATTCCGTTACCAAGATCAATACCACGAACTCCAGATGCACTTCTTCCCATAACACGTATTTCATTTTCACTAAATCTTATCATTCGACCATTTGATGAGGCAATTAAGATTTCATCTGAACCATTTGTTTTCTTAACAGCTAGTAATTCATCATCATCTTTCAAAGAAATAGCTAATTTTCCATTAGATCTAATATTTTCAAATTCACTAATTTTTGTTCGTTTTACCAAACCTTTTTGTGTACAAAATACAATATATTGAGAATCGTCATCATTTGATACCTTTAACATCGCTTGAACCTTTTCATTTTTATCAATTGGAATTAAATTAACAACAGGTAATCCTTTTGATTGACGATTAAATAGTGGAATTTCATACCCCTTCATTCGATATACTTTTCCTTTATTGGTAAAGAACATAATATAATCATGGGTCGTCATTGAAATTAAACTATCAACAAAATCTTCTTCGTTTGTTGTCATTCCTTTAATTCCAACTCCGCCACGATTTTGTGTACGATAATTCTCACTATTCATGCGCTTAATATAACCCTTATTCGTTAATGATATAACAACGTTCTCAACAGGAATTAATGATTCATCTTCAATATAGTCAATTGCTGACATATCAATCGTTGTACGACGTTCATCACCATATTTATTTTTAATTTCTAATAATTCTGTCTTAATAATTTCTAATACACGCGTACTATTAGCTAAAATATCAGTCAAATCAGCAATTAGTTTAGCTAACTCACTTAATTCTTCTTCTATTTTTTCACGCTCTAACCCTGTTAAACGACGTAATTTCATTTCCAAAATAGCCTTTGCCTGAATTTCTGTTAATTGAAAGCGTTCTATTAATTGTTCTGTTGCCTCTTGATCACTTTTTGCCTTTTTTAATAATTGAACAATCTCATCAATATTATCTAATGCAATTTTTAAACCTTCCAAAATATGTGACCGATTTTTTGCTTTATCTAAATCAAATTTTGTCCGTCTAACAATTATTTCCCGCTGGTGCTCAAGGTATCTCACCAATATATCTTTTAAACTTAAAATTTGCGGTTGTTTATCAACAATAGCTAAATTATTAATTCCATAAGTTGTTTGTAACTGCGAATGTTTATATAAATTATTTAATATAACATTTGCATTAGCATCGCGTCGTAGTTCAATAACAATTCTTACACCAGAACGATCATTGGATTCATCACGAATATCCGTAATTCCTTCTACAACCTTTTCACGAGCCAATTCTGCTATCTTTTCAACTAAATTTGATTTATTAATCATATATGGTATTTCTGTAATAATAATTTGATGTTTTCCATTTGATTTTTCTTCTATTAAAGCCCGAGAACGAATTGTAACAATTCCTTTTCCTGTTTCATAAGCACGACGAATTCCACTATTTCCCAAAATAATTGCTCCTGTTGGAAAATCAGGCCCCTTGATATAGTCCATCAATTCAATAACTGTGATATCAGGATTATCAATTAATGCAATTGTTCCATCGATTACTTCACCTAAATTATGGGGTGGCATATTCGTTGCCATTCCAACGGCAATTCCCGTTGTTCCATTTACTAAAATATTTGGAAAACGAGATGGTAATACTTGTGGTTCTTGTTCTTCACCATCATAGTTTGGATCAAAATCAACAGTATTCTTATTCATATCACGAACCAATTCCATGCTTAATTTTGACATTTTAGCTTCTGTATAACGTTGGGCTGCTGCCCCATCACCATCCATTGATCCAAAATTACCGTGTCCATCTACTAACATATATCGATATGAGAAATCTTGGGCCATTCGAACCATAGCTTCATAAATACTTGAATCGCCATGTGGATGATATTTACCCATAACTTCTCCAACAATACGGGCAGATTTCTTATAAGGTGTCCCAGCCGTTGCTCCCATTGCATTCATACCATAAACAATTCGACGCTGTACAGGTTTTAAACCATCTCTAACATCCGGTAATGCACGAGCAACAATGACACTCATTGCATAATTAATAAATGATCTTTTTATTTCATCAGCAAAGTGCAAATCTTGTAATTTATCCATTTATAATCCCCCCTTATACATCCATTTCTGCTTCATCAGCATGTTCTTCTATAAATCGCTTACGTGGTTCTACTTCTTGTCCCATTAAATCATTTAAAATTTGGTCCGCGATCATCGCATCATCTAAGGTAATTTTTGACAAAATTCTATTTTCAATATTCATCGTTGTTTCCCATAATTGACTAGCATCCATTTCTCCAAGACCTTTATAACGTTGAATTCCAACTTTAGTCCCCTCCGGAATGGTTGCCATCACTTCCTCTTTCTCTTCATCAGAATAAATATACTGCATTTTCTTATTGTATTCCAATCGATATAGAGGTGGTCGAGCAGCAAAAATATAGCCTCCTTCAATTAAAGGACGAAAATAGCGATAGAAGAATGTCAATAATAATATTCGAATATGATCCCCATCAACATCGGCATCGGTCATAATAATAATTTTATGATATCGTAATTTTGAAATATTAAACTCTTCCCCAATTCCAGTACCGAAGGCCGTAATCATAGACCTAATTTCATTATTTCCCAAAATCCTATCTAATCTAGCCTTTTCAACATTTAATATTTTTCCACGTAATGGTAATATTGCCTGCGTTCGACTATCACGACCAGATTTGGCAGATCCACCAGCGGAATCTCCCTCAACAATAAAAATTTCACATTCACTAGCATCCTTACTAGAACAATCAGCTAATTTTCCAGGTAAACTTGTAACTTCCAAACCAGTCTTACGTCGTGTTAATTCTCTGGCTTTTTTAGCAGCTACTCGGGCTTTTGAAGCAACCATTGCTTTTTCAATAATAATTTTTGCTTGGTCAGGATTTTCTAGTAAAAATCGTTCAAAACCCTCTCCAAAAATGCTAGAAGCTATTTTTCGAACTTCCCCATTTCCTAATTTTGTTTTTGTCTGACCTTCAAACTGAGGATTAGGATGCTTGCATGAAACAATCATCGTTAATCCCTCTTTCACATCATCACTACTTAAATTATCATCTTTTTCTTTCAAAATATTATTATTTCGAGCATAATTGTTAATAATTCTTGTTAAAGCCATTTTAACGCCATCTTCATGCGTTCCACCCTCTGGTGTATTAATATTATTTACAAACGAGTATATACTGGCATTATAACCATCATTATACTGAAGTGCTACTTCAATTGAAATATCACTATCAATACCATCGATATGCACAATTGTATCATGAATAGAAACTCGATTTCGATTTAGATATTTAATATATTCACTCAATCCGCCTTCATAGAAAAACTCCTCGCGAAGTTTTTCAGATTCTGGACGATCATCACATAATATAATTCGTAATCCTTTGTTTAAAAATGCCAATTCTCGGACACGTTCTTTTAATGTTTCATAATCATAAATAGTAGTTTCTGTAAAAATTTCAGGATCAGGTTTGAATGTTACAGTCGTACCTGTACGTTCGATAGAACATTCTCCAATTACTTCTAATTTTCCAACAGGATGTCCACCATTTTCAAAACGAATAAAATGAATTTTTCCGTTTTGATATACCTTAACCTCTACCCATTTACTTAGCGCATTGACGACACTGGCACCAACACCATGTAATCCACCGGAAACCTTGTATCCTCCGCCACCAAATTTTCCACCAGCATGTAATACAGTATACACTGTCTCTACTGTAGATAACCCGGTTTTAGCATGAATTCCTGTAGGGATTCCTCGTCCATCATCCTTAACAGTAATCGAATTATCATTGTTAATGATAATTTCAATATCATCACAGAAGCCAGCTAAAGCTTCATCAATTGCATTATCAACTATTTCCCAAACCAAATGATGTAATCCCCGACTACTCGTAGTACCTATATACATTCCTGGTCGCTTTCTTACTGCTTCTAAGCCTTCTAAAACTTGAATATCAGAAGCATCATAATGCTGATTATTATTTTCCATATAACTCCTCCTCTTGTATCTCGACAATTTTTCCATCACAAATATGAATTAATTGAGACTTTTTTAAAATCTCAGAATCAATATTCTTTAAATCTGTAGTGGTAATAATCGTTTGTATATCCTGGTTCATATAAAATAATAGATTATTTTTTTTATTATCATCTAATTCACTAAACACATCATCCAACAATAAAATTGGAGTTGTATTCTTAAACTCCTTAAAAATATCAATTTCTGATAATTTTAAGGCTAATATTGCCATTCTTTGTTGACCTTGTGAACCAAATAGCTTTAAATTTTGTTCATCAACATAAAATTCAAAGTCATCTCGATGCGGTCCAACTAATGTCATACCCAATTTTATTTCTGTATCCCTCATTTTACCCAATTTTTCTAACAATGCTTGCTTCATACAATCATTATCATCATCGCCAAAGGCAACTGAGGTTTTATATTTGATTTGAAAACCTTTTCGTCCGGAAAGACGAAAAAAAACCTCTTTTCCATGATGATTAATTTGTTCGATAAACCTTTTTCGTTCTTGATATATTAGAACTGCCTTATCAACCAAATACTGTGTTAAAATATCAAAATAGCTATTATCTATTATGACACCCTTATTTAGTTTTTTTAAATAATCATTTCTAATTTTTAAAATTTTATTATATTCACTATAAGTATTTAAATAATTTGATGACAACTGGCTGATTTCAGAATTTAAATATCTTCGTCGCAAACCAGGAGCTCCCTTAATTAAATCCAGATCTTCAGGATAAAAAATAATAATATTCATTTTAGATATATAGTCACTTACTCTCTTTATCTCCTGATGATCTAACTTAATTTTTTTATTTTTATTACTAATAGCAATTTCCAGTTGCATTGGTAATTGATCCTTTAGGAGAACACCTCTAATTTTAGAATTTTTTTTTCCACTTTGAATCAAATGATTATCAATAAAAGACCGATGGGATTTTGTCAATGCTAAAACGTAAATACTTTCCAACAAATTCGTTTTTCCTTGGGCATTTTCACCATATATAATATTAATCCCCTTATGAAAATGTAATTCCAACGAATCATAATTTCGAAATTGATTAATATATATCTTATCTAATACCATATTCGCCACCTTTCATTTAAAAATAGCGCATATTTGAATTTTTACTATAGAATAGTACTCCACCATATACACTTACTATTATACCATAAAACCGCCTTAAAACGTAAAAAAATAAGCTTGTTTGCTTATTTTTTTGGTTTATTATGATAATTTTCTACGTTTTAGGATATTGGCTAATCGCAAAGAACGAATCATTTGATTTTCAAAAGAACCAAGTGATACATTTAAATCTAAAGTAAATCCATTTTTAAAATTAATTATTGTTCCGTAATTACTTTTTAAATAATCTTCAATATTATTAAGACTAATCCAATAGCATCCTTCATATCTAGGAGATGCTGTTGGGAAAAAGATAATTTCTCTACTCTCTTCAACGATAATTGGGGATTTATAACTAACACCCAATATTTTTTTCGTTCCTTCAAATCGTCCATGATATGAACTACCAAAGTATTTACAGCTGTCATCAATAATTTCTGTTGGACATTTTTCAACAATAAATTCTTGGTCAATTTCGATTACTTTAGATTGATTCTTTGCGATTGGAATAATAGCCAATGTATTCCTATTAATTTCATATGATTTTATCATCAAAACCACCTCCTCTATCTATATGATTCGACACGTTCTGCCAAATCACCTCTCTTATACCATAAGTTTTTAGATTTTTTTGTCGAATTATGTCGCCCTATTCAAAAAAAGTAAAAAAAAAACCAAAATAATGGCTTTTTTTCCTCATTTATTTAATAAGTACGAATTGGTAGTATTAATTGAATTAAATCATTTTGTTCAGGATTTTTTAAAATAATTGGTTTAATTTCACTATTAAATAATAATTCAACTTCCATACTTCCAAAGGCTTTTAAAGCATCCATCATATATTTAGAACTAAAAGCAATTTTGATATCCTTATTACTTTTATTATCAACCATAACTTTTTCTACAACATTTCCAATTTCGGGAATATTAGAAGAAACAGTGATATCATTCCCATTACTTTCCAATTTAATTGTATTTTTGTCAGCCTCATTGGTTAATAGTGAAGCTCGATCAATAGCGTTATAAAATTCTGATAAATTCACTTTTAATTCTATTTCAAAAGTTTCTGGAATCAATTTAGAAGTATCTGGATAAGTTCCATTAATTAAACGTGACATCATAATAATATCATTAAATTTAAAAATAATTTTATTACTAAAAATATGTAACTCCATTTTATCTTCATCTTCATTTAACAATTTAATTAATTCTGATATATTTTTTGTTGGAATAACTATATCAATAATATTTGTCATCGGATTTTCAATAACAATTGTTTTTTTTGCTAATCGGTAGGAATCAGTTGCAATACATTGTAAATTATTTCCTTCAATATGAAAATTAATACCAGTTAAAATTGGTCGTGATTCCTGATTAGAAGTTGCAAAAATAGTTTGGTTAATAATTGATTTAAAGAGTTTTTGGTTCATCACAATTGGTGTTTTATTATCTTCTAATTCTAGATCTGGAAATTCACTAACATTATTACAATTTAGTTGAAATGAAGAATTTGTTGTCATGATTGATAGTTTTGAATCTACAACTTCTTCAATATATATGAATTCATTTGGTAATTTTCTAACAATTTCATAAATATAACGACCTGATACAACCATTGAACCAGTTGTATCAATTGATTCGATATCTT
The DNA here is from genome assembly GCA_910578855.1 of uncultured Bacilli bacterium. GTDB lineage: Bacteria > Bacillota_I > Bacilli_A > RF39 > UBA660 > MGBC107952. Next base: position 7,082 of record CAJTRV010000008.1, on the reverse strand, counting down.
TTTTATCAATAAAAGTTTTAATAGCAATTTCATTGTCTGTACTCATTAAATATAGTCCATCAGTTGTTAAATCAAATTTAATACAATTTAAAATTGGAATTAAATTTTTATTAGAAATACCTCTTATTACATAATTTAAATGTTCCATTAATATAGGTTGTTTTATTGTTAATTTCATAAATAATTCTCCCTTTGTTTTATTATTATTTTAATATATTTATATTATAGAAGTGGAAAGTGTGGAAAAGTGAAAATTTTGTTTATATCAATAACAAAATTAAAAATTTGTAATGTGGAAAAAATGAGTATAATTTTTTGTTTTCCACTTTTATTTGATTTGACTTACAATTTTCTGAATTTCCATTTCTAAAATACTGTTGTTTAATAGTTCCTTTTTAATTTTATCCACAGAATGCATAACTGTTGTGTGATCTTTCCCGCCAAATTCTATTCCAATCTTTGGTAGAGATTCTTCTAGAACAGTACGACATATATACATTGCGATTTGTCTTGGAACAGATATGGAGGCCACTCTTTTTTTACTTTTTAAATCTTCTACTGTTATATTGTAATGATTGGCTACTAATTGTTGCACTTGATCAATTTTATTTTTAGAGACAATAGATTTTACAAAATAATCTTTGAGAGCTTCAACAGCTAAGTCAAGTGTTATTTCTGATCCACTCATAATCGTAGCATAAGCAAAGACACGAGTGATCGCCCCTTCTAGTTTTCGAATATCACTAGTACAATTACTAGCAATATACTCTTTTACATCCTGTGGAAAATTTTTGGCCATAGCTTGACCTTCAATTTTCTTATCAATAATATCCATTCTCAGTTTAAAGTCTGGAGGTAAAATATCAATAATTAATCCCCAGTTAAATCTTGTTCGTAATCGATTTTCTAATAACTTTAAATCATCGGGTGATCGATCAGACGATATAATAATCTGTTTATTATTTCCATGTAAGTCATTAAAAGTATTAAAAAATTCTTGTTGTGTTTGATTTGCGCTCCCTAGATATTGTATATCATCAATCATCAAAACATCAATATCACGATATTTCTTTTTAAAGATATCCACACTATCAAAATTAGTTCCATCTTTACTTCTTCGATTAATTCCGATAAAGTCTGATACAAAATTTTCACTCGTCACATATAAAACACGTTTATTACTATATTTTACAATATAGTTTCCAATCGCGTGCATTAAATGGGTTTTACCAAGACCACTATTTCCATAGATGAATAATGGGTTATACATGAAACCAGGTTTTTCTGCAACTGCTAAGGCTGTCGCTTTCGCAAATTTATTACTTTCCCCGACAATAAAGTTTTCAAATGTATATTGATTATTTAAATTAGTTTCCACCTGTTTTGTCGTATTTGCTATTTCGTTTGTTTGCTCCACTACTGGAATCATTTCATCCAATTCCTCTTTGGTATAAAATTCAAATTTAAAATTTGTTCCGGTAATATCAGTAAATATTTCTTCAATTAAATCATTATAATTGTTTTTTAAATGATTTTTATGGATATGCATTGGAACTTCTATTCTAGCAATGCCGTCTTCCAAATTGACTAATTTTGTCTCCATAAACCAAGTTTCGTAGGACATGGGCGATAAATTTTCTTGAATTTTTATTAAAAAAGAATCCCACAAATGATTTAAATCCATCTAAAATCACCCCACTTTGCCACATCGACAACCATATTTTACAATAAAATGTGGAAAAATACTAGTTAAAACGACAAAAAAATCGCGGAAAACGAATATAAACAGTTTTTTCCACAGAAAAATCATAACAAATATAAACTTTAACAGAGTTTTCAACACAAAAGTGGAAAAACAAAAATAAAATAATACACATTGTGAATATTTTTTCCACAATCGTGTGGAAAAATACAGTATGTAGTGTAATTACAACAAATAAAGCTGTGGATAATAGTAAGAAAAATGTCAAAATATAATTTTCTTTGTCGATAAATTGTGGAAAGAATTAATATTTACACTATCTTACATATTGAAGAGGAAAATCAAAATACAATACTAAGTTATCATTGACAAACATAATATTTATCTATATAATGGAAAAAGCAACGCAAAATTTATATAGTGGAGGTGTTACAATGAAAAGAACTTTTCAACCAAATAATAGAAAAAGAAGTAAAAAACAGGGATTCTTTGCACGAATGAAAACTAATATTATCAAAAATCGAAGAAGAAAAGGACGTAAAGTATTATCTCGTTAATTTGCACCACTGATAATCAGTGGTGTTTTTACTCTTTTATTATATAAGAAAGGAGATATCGATGAAAAAAGTAAATATCTTAAAATCCAATAGAGATTATAATCGGATTATAAATAAAGAAAAACCATTTTATTTCAAAGACTATGTCATTTATTTAGAAAAAAATACCGATGATATTTATCATTTTGGATTCTCCGTAGGAAAAAAAATCGGGAATGCTGTCTGTCGAAATAAAATAAAAAGACAATTAAAGAATATTCTTGATAAAAAATGCTATCAAAATAATTTCAATTGTATTATAATAGTGAGGAAAGGCATTTTAAATAAATCATATCAAGAGCGTGAAAAAGATTTATTAAATGCTATAGATAAATTAGGACTCATGAAGGGAGCCAAATAAAAATGAAAAAAAGAATGATGAAATTATTAACCTTATTTTTAGTAATTGTCAGTTTAACAGGATGTACAACATTATTAAAGGATAAGGATAAGAAACCGGTCAAACATCCACAAACTGGTCAAACATTAACTAAAAATATTTTATGTCAACCAATTGATGGAAAAACATTAGAGTTATACAAGAAAAATAAAATTAATGTAACAGAGTTACCAAAATGTGAAAAGTTTCAAATCAATCATGGTGGTTATGAAGGAATTTGGGCAACTGTTTTTGTAAAACCACTTGCTTGGTTAATTATTCAATTAGGAATGTTATTAAAAAATTATGGGTTATCTATTATTGCTACAACATTATTAATTCGTCTTATCACTGTCCCATTGACAAAGAAGACCGCAATGCAATCGGAACAGATGAAATTAGCGCAACCTGAACTTACAAAATTAGAAAAGAAATATAAAAATCGAACAGATCAAGATAGTATTATGCAGAAAAATCAAGAGATGCTTAGTATTTATCAGAAATATAAGATTAATCCGATGGCAGGATGTTTGTTCTCATTAATTCAAGTGCCACTCTTCTTTGCTTTTTATGAAGCATTAAATCGTCTTCCCGTTATTTTTGAAGAAACGTTCTTTGGTTTCCAAATGGGAACTAACCCGATTACTGCAATGGCATCTGGACAATATCAATATATAATTTTTGTTATTTTAGTAATTGGTGCAAGTTATTTCTCATTTAAATTAAATAGCAGTGCTTCTATGAGTGGGGAACAAGCGGCCCAGATGAAAATGATGAGTAATATGATGGTTATCTTTATTGGAATTGCTTCATTATCATTATCGACCGGAATTGCTCTATATTGGATTACCAATAATATTTTTACTATTATTCAAAACTTAGTAGTAAAAAGGAGGAAAGAAAATGCTAAAAACGCATCATTACGAAGATAAAAGCTATGAATTAGCACTTCAAAAATGTTTGACAGAGTTGAATACTACCGAGAATGACTTGTATGTCAAGACTACCGAGGCAGAAGGAAAATTGTTTAAAGCAAAGAAAGTTGAACTTAGCGTTTTAAAAAAAGAAGACGTAAGGTTATATATTAAAGACTATATTGATATGATTGCTCAAGGAATGGGAATTGAAATTCAATCAGAAATTAAAGAAGTCGATGATATTTTTCAAGTTATTCTCGTAAGTAATGAAAATGGAATTTTAATCGGTAAAGATGGTCGAACATTGAATGCCATTCAATTGTTAATTCGTCAATCGATTCAAGTATTAACTAATTTTAATATCAAGGTTAACATTGATGCCGGAAATTATAAAGCCAAAAAGATTAAAAATTTTGAGCATGAGATGAAAAAAATCATGAATGAAGTACAACGAACAAAAATTAATGCGAAATTAGATCCGATGAATTCATACCAGAGAAGACTGGTTCATCATTTGGCGAATCAATATGAACATTTATCAACGAAGAGTTATGGAGAAGGAAAAGATCGTTATATCGAAATTCAATATCATGAAAATTAGAAGATTAAGTCTTCTTTTTTTTTGGAATGATTGACGGATGTTGGGAAATACGATAAAATCACTATGAAAGGAAACCAATATGAAGCCCAAAGAATATGAAGAACTTATAAAAAATATTATTCAACACCCTGAATTTCAAAAACGAAAAGAATATATGCATCATGAAAATGAATCCGTATATGATCATTCACTTAAAGTGTCATTTTTAGCATATCGTATTGCTAAATTTCTGCATTTAAAAAATAGCCGTGATATTGCGATTGGCGGGTTATTGCATGATTTTTATGACAAACCATGGCAAGGTCGAACGGAAAAAACAAAGTTCTTTAAACAACATGGGTTTGTTCATGCGCGGGAAGCTTCAAAAAATGCCTATCGTTATTTTCCTGAATACATGAATCCCAAAGTTAACGATATGATTATCAAGCATATGTTTCCGTTAAATATTAAACCTCCTAGATATTTAGGCAGTTGGATTGTTAATATAAGTGACGATCTTGTGTCATTAAATATTTTTAAACATCCTACTGCATTACCGAAATATATTGGAATAAAAAAAAGAAAGAAGTGAATTAAATGGAAGATACAATAGTAGCGATTTCGACAGCGTTAGGGGTGGGGGCAATCTCTATTGTTCGAATCAGTGGTCCAAATGCGATTAAATTTGTCAATAAGATATGGAAAGGTCCTGATTTAGAACAAGCGCCTACACATACAATCCACTATGGTCATATAGTAGATAGTGACTTAATAGTTGATGAAGTGTTGGTCATGTTGATGCGGGCACCAAAAACATATACAGGTGAAGATACCATTGAAATAAATTGTCATGGGGGAATTGCCACCACCAATAAAATTGTTGAATTATGTTTACAAGCTGGATGTCGGTTTGCTGAACCTGGTGAATTTACGAAATGGCGTTTTCTTAATGGACGAATTGATTTAACTCAAGCAGATGGTGTCATGGATTTAATTGAAGCTAAAACGGAAGAAGCGCGCAAGATGGCGATGAATACAGCCAAAGGAAATGTATCTAAATTAATTCGCTGTTTGCGACAACAGATTATTGAAGTATTAGCGAATATTGAAGTTAATATTGATTATCCAGAATATGAGGATATTGAAGAATTAACACTTGCTAAAATAACTCCCCTTCTGGATCAAATGGAAACTGATATGGATCATATTTTAAATGAAAGTAAAAATGGACAATTGATTAAAGAAGGAATAAAAACATGTATTATTGGCCGTCCTAATGTTGGGAAAAGTAGTTTATTAAATGCTTTACTCGAGGAAGAAAAAGCGATCGTAACGTCTATTGCTGGAACAACTAGGGATATTGTCGAAGGAACAATTAATTTAAATGGAATGTTACTTCATATGATAGATACTGCCGGAATTCGTGAGACAGATGATCTTGTAGAAAAAATTGGAGTTGAAAAGAGTTTAACCTTAGCAAAAGAAGCTGACTTAGTCTTATTTGTTTTAAATTATAATACACCTATGAATGACGAAGAAAGACAGATCTTACAGCAAATCAAAGATAAAAATCATCTTATTATTTTAAATAAAGTAGATTTAGATCAGAAAATTGATATGGAATTACTAAAAGAAGAAGTTGTAATTCCGATGAGTGTTACAGAAGGTCAGGGAATTGATCAATTAAAACACCAAATCAAAATATTATTTGATCTTGATCGAATAAATACTGGAGACTTTACTTATCTAACCAATGCGCGTGGATTAAATTTATTAAAAAAAGCGAAAATTTCTTTGAATGAGGTAAGAAAAGGTATTCAAAGTAATATGCCAATCGATATGATTGAGTTAGATTTAAAGGAAATATGGAATATTTTAGGAGAGATGATCGGTGAATCATATGAAGAAGAACTAATCGACCAACTATTTAGTCAATTTTGTTTAGGCAAATAGAGAAATAAGGGGGAAATATGGTTGAATGGTTTAGTAGTATTCCGCATGTTTGGCAGGCCTTGCTTGCAACATTATTTACATGGAGTATTACAGCATTAGGAGCTAGTTTGGTATTCCTAATGAAAAAAATAAATAAAACATTTATGGATGGAATGTTAGGATTTGCCGCTGGAGTGATGATTGCTGCTTCGTTTTGGTCGCTCATTTCACCGGGAATTGCTATGGCTGATAGTCTAGGAATTAATTCTCTAGTAATTGCAGCGTTAGGGTTCCTATGTGGTGGTTTGTTCTTATTTATTGGCGATAATATATATAAGGAATATAATCGCCGGCATCCTAAAAGGAAAAATGAATCTAAGAACGAAAGTTTTAAACGCTGTTTGATGTTAATTACCTCAATTACGTTACATAATATTCCAGAAGGAATGGCGGTAGGAGTTGCGTTTGGTTCCTTGGCATATGGATTAGACGGAGCGACATTAGCTAGTGCCATTGCTTTGGCAATTGGAATTGGTTTACAAAATTTCCCAGAGGGAAGTGCGGTAAGTTTTCCGCTTCGTCGTGAGGGTTATTCTCGATGGAAATCGTTCCTATATGGGCAAGCAAGTGGAGTAGTTGAACCGATCGCTGGAGTACTTGGTGCGATCTTGGTGATTAAAATGCGATTTATTCTACCATTCTTTTTATGTTTTGCTGCTGGATGTATGATTTATGTTGTAATTGAAGAACTAGTACCAGAAAGTCAAACAAACAAGCAAAAAGATATGATGGCTATTTTTACATTAATTGGTTTTGTTGTCATGATGGTTATGGATATCGCTTTAGGATAAAGAGTTTATACTCTTTTTTATATATAAGGAAAGTGCATAATAAAAAAACAAGAAAAAAACACCTTATAATAGAAAAAGGTATCAAAAAACAATACAATAAAAATTAGTTTGAATTGTATATAGAA
>CAJTRV010000007.1 GCA_910578855.1 uncultured Bacilli bacterium | reverse complement strand
ATATCCGAGCGCCATCCCGCAAATCATAAATAGGGTTACACTTAATATCACCAATCTCTTTCGCTTTTTTACTGCATTTCTCATCCTAAACACGCATCCTTACTATGGCTAACTCGCTTTCTTATTATTCTGTTATTATTATACCATATCTCTCCTGATTATTCTATTAATTTAATTCATTCTATAACCAGAATCCCCAGATGATTTTGTTAATTATTTCTGTAATCAATCCAGCGACAATTCCCCGTTTATGAGATGTAAATCTGCTTGCATTATAATTTACTATGTGTTATTCTTCTTTAGAGGTGAAATATGAAAGTAATCAGCATCAGACAACCTTGGGCATCCTTAATTGTAAATGGTTATAAGGAATATGAATTTCGCAGTTGGAAAACCAATTTCCGCGGGCCTATTTATATTCATGCCAGTAAGGCCATCGAGAAAGAACACCTAGAACGATTTAAACATCTAAACTTAGAATATCCGGTTGGAAAAATCATTGGACAAGCAAGCATTATTCATTGCCACAAAGTAGAACCTGATTTTGAACAACAATTAATTAGGCAAAATGAGCTTGTTTATGGAGCAAGTAGAAATCGTACTGGCTATGCCTTTCAACTAACAAATATCACCAAGATAGAACCACCAATTGAAGCAAAAGGCCAACTAGGGTTATGGAACTACGATCACGAACTCATAAAGTCTCCGGAACAATAATCCCCTATCATAGAACTATGAAAGCCAAAAAACGCCCTCTTTCTAAGAGAACGTTTTTTTTCATCGATTTCGTTATAAAAATGCTTGTTTTTTTAACTTCTGTTTACTAATGATATTAGCAAGACCAAAGAATAGAATTACAAAGCCCATCATGATCATCATCGATATGACAATTGGCTGAAGCGAAGAACCCTTAAAATCGCTCAGTAATACAATGGCATTGTTATTTTTAACAAACCAGTAAGATGGTAAAATATGGGCAATATTTAGGACAGTCTCACTTAATAACTCTTGTGGAACAAAGGCCCCACATAGGAAACTGCTTCCCAGGGCAATCACATTAATTAACCCACTTTGGGCCTCCCTATTTTTGACGAGAATTCCTAGAAGAAAGCCAATCGATAAGGCAACAATTGAAAAGAGAAAGGCATTTAAAATAAGAAGTCCTCCACGTTTAGAAAACATCATGTCTCCATACATAACAATACTAATCACGACATATAAAAGCCAAACAATTGTCGTCATACAGGCATTTCCGAGAAATAATTGTCGATTGATCTTCGAAATAGGAATTGGACTTACTAAATTACGACGCCAAATGGTCGAATGGTAAAAGGTATACATCGATAATCCAATTACCATAATCGTTGTGGCTAATATCGTATAATTGGCAAAATTATAAAAATTCTGGGCCTTAACCAAGTGATTTTGCTTAACATCTAGCATTGATACTTCGGTCCCTACACGATGATACGCCTGTAATGCTTGTCGCATTTCAGTTTCGGTAAATCCATGATCGAGGTAATACTGGCAGGCATCTAAATATTGATTAATAAACATCGTGATATAAGCAGCATTCGCAGAATCTGGTACAACTTGAGAAGAAATCTTTGGGGCTAAACCATTTTGAAAATCAGACCCAAACCCTTTGGGAATTGTTAAAATCGCATCAACTTTCCGGTAAAACAACGCGTCACTTTCGGCGTAAGTCGCATCTGTTAGTTCGATGATCGTTCCCTGTTGTGCGAGATAAGCAACAAAATCCTTGGTAAAGCTACTCTGTGGATCATTATTTTGAATGGCTAACTTCGGCTTTAAAGTGGTAAAGCTCGTAGTACTATCTCCGGCGCTAGTTGCAATCACGGCAAACAACAAAAATATTCCCGTATACATCAAAACCATCGGAAGATACCCTTTGACAATCTTAATATAATTCTTAAATACTATCATATTGCTTCCTCCTAATGAAATAGTATGATAGGGTCATAAATACACCTGTAAACATCACCAGTCCTAGTACGTTAACAAAATAACGATCGAGCGTCGGATAATAATATAACGCATAAAGCGCATTGGTTACCATCGTAACCGGATTAAAATACTCTAAAATAGGAACATATTCGGCAATGATTAATTTCACATCAAGGGCCATCATTCCGGCGAAAAAGGAACAAGTCATCGCCACTGCTAGTAATATCCCAACCTTGGTATTCTCACCCTTCCTATTACAGGCTCCAACAAAAATCCCGAGGGCCATTCCGGCAAAACATCCAACAAACGTCAACAGGAGAATCGGTAGTAATTGACTGCCAAAGGAAACACCCAAAATAAGCACGATATAAGCCAGAAGAATCAGAATTTCAACATACTGAACGCAACACCCAGCTAGCAGGGATGCCAACAATACGTTCATGTGATTGGTTGGCGAAATCGCCATTCGGGCCCCTTTGGTACTTTGATTGGCTTCTGTTACTTGGATCGCACTGATTCCAAAGAAACCCGTATAGACACAGACCATTCCAATTAGGGTATAAAAGAACATCACCGTATAATCTGTATGATCTTTGTTTTGATGAACAAGATGATTCTGACTCTTTAAAACTACCTGCTCTATACTAGTAGCTAATGATTCCGGATGAACCATCATAACTTGTTCCACCATTGTCGCCTGGCGATCAAACTGATCGGCGACGGATTTCATAATTGTCTGTGCCAAACCATTTACTTTCACAACAACTTGAATGGTATCAGTTAAAACATAATATCCGGTAATTTTGTTATCCTCTAATAACTGTTTGGCCTGACTGGTGGAAGAAACTTGACGGGTAATAAATAACTGTCCCTCCCCCTTCTTCGAAAGAAGTTCTAACACATCGATAAATGACGTGTTATAAGAATTTTTTTCCATCATCACCACGGCAATCTCGGTTGGCTTTAACTGTTCTTCACTTGTAAGATTTGAAAATGCCAGATGAAAGAAAGTTGCTAAGACGAGCGGAAATAAGAGCGTCCAAAAAAGCATGACCTTATCCCTTAACATGATTCGAAAGCGATACTTTATAATATGCTGAAACATCTTAATCACGAAGCTCTTTTCCAGTAAGTTCTAAGAAAACATCATTGAGAGTTGGCTGCTCAGAAAAGATCTTAGAATACTTTAATTTTTTCGCTTTCATATAATCGATCAATTCACTCAAATTATGCTTTCCCTCACGATAGGTAATATATAAGACCTCCCCATCATAAATGACATCTTCGACATGTTTTAACTTACGAATCTCACTAACAATCGTATCTTTTAAGCCATCGATTTCCACCGTTACTTTCTCTTTGGTACTAATTAATGTTTTAAGACTCTCCTTTGTTCCAGAAGCAATGATTTTCCCCTTATCAATGATCATAATTTGATGACAAATTAGTTCCACTTCCTCCATATAATGAGTGGTATAAATAATAGTAGCGCCTGCCTGATTGAGGGTTCGAATCCCCTCTAAGATATGATTTCGACTCTGGGGATCAACTGCTACTGTTGGCTCATCTAAGAAGATAAGTGAGGGCTTATGAGCAATCCCACAGGCAATATTGAGTCGTCGTAATAATCCACCTGATAATTGTTTCGGACGGAACTTTATAAACTCACTTAGTCCTACCAACTTAATGGCATCCCAGACATATTGTTTTCGCTTCTCTTTTTCTTTAATATAAAGTCCACAAAAATAGTCAATATTTTCATAGACCGTTAATTCTTCAAAAACAGCTACTTCTTGAAAGACGACTCCTATTTGGGCTTTGATGTCATAACAATCAGGTGACATTTCCTTCCCCATGATCTGAATACTACCATGATCGTATTGCAATAACGATAATAGACAACTAATCATCGTCGATTTTCCACTACCATTCGGACCAAGCAGTCCCAAAATTTCTCCCTGTTTCACAGTAAATGACAAATCATCAAGGGCCTTTAATGAACCATAGTGTTTTGTTAAGTGGCGTACTTCTATCACATTCTGCATACAATTCTCCTTACTCTAGTAAAATTCTTGTTAAATCGTATTATTTAACAAGTTCTTTCTATGAAAATTATATCATAGTTCCAGTGTTTTTTCTAAAAATTAGCTAGCCATCATCTTCGTTCTTACGAGTAGAAAGTAGCAATTATAATTTTTGTTACAAAAAAACTTAATCCTCTTTTAAATGAATTAAGTCTTTTGCTACCTCTTCTAGGGCCCGACCAATTGGCTTTCTTGATTTGTATTCTTCTTCTTTTAGCTGATAATGTTCGGTCTCCTGTATCTCTTTGGCACGTTTAGCAATAACATTCACTAATAAATATTTTGAGCCAACATGATTGAGTAGTTTATCAATAGATGGATATAACATATTTCACGCTCCCTAATATTATCATATAATGTTTTAAGCCAATGATCAAGTAAATTACCTTGGTTTGACAAAACTAGACACTAATCTGATTCAATCACTCCATAAATAAGGGGGTGTAGTGTTGGGGCATGCTCGGTAATCGTAAAACAGTCAAGAATTTCTTGCATTGCTAGATCATGTTCATGAAGATACACTTTCACAAGTTCTTCCCCTTCAGTGACAAATTCCCCTGTCTTCTTCGTAAGTTCTACCCCAACACCATAGTCAATTTGGTCTTCTTTATTACTCCGTCCTGCACCAATTTTATGAACTACTGCACCAATTTTATAAGCATCAATTGCGGTAATAAAGCCCGTTTTGGTACTTTTAATCGAAAACACTTTCGGCGCTACTGTAAGACGTGATAAATCACCGCCCTGGCAAGCTACCATTTCTTCAAACTTCGCATACGCCTCTCCATTGCTAAGCTGCTCGATTGCCGCAATCCGTGCTTCTTCATAAGACATACCGGTTCCCATGTGAATCATATACATGGCTAAATACAAGACCAAATCCTTGATATCTTTGGGTCCACCACCTTGCAGAACTTCCATACATTCTTGGATCTCTAGGGCATTTCCAATTTTACAACCAAGCGGTTCATCCATATCCGTTAAAATACAGACCGTATCTTTGCCATACTGTTTTCCAATTCGGGTCATCAGATAGGCTAATTTCTCAGCCTCGATCCGATTAGGCATTAATGCGCCCTTCCCAACTTTCAAATCAATCACGATTTTATCAGCACCACTCGCAAGTTTTTTGCTCATAATACTACTAGCAATTAAAGGAATACTGGCAACAGTTCCAGTTACGTCACGCAAGGCATAAATTGCTTTATCAGCTGGCACTAAATTCTTGGTTCCACCAGTAATCGCAAGACCAATCTCTGTTACTTGATTCACAAATTCTGTTTCTGATAATGATACCCGAAACCCAGGAATAGCCTCTAACTTATCGATTGTCCCTCCGGTTAATCCTAAACCACGTCCACTCATTTTCGCAACCGGAATTCCTAAGCTTGCTACAAGGGGAGCTAAAATAATCGTCGTTTTATCCCCAATTCCCCCTGTTGAATGTTTATCAACCTTAATTCCTGGAATTGCTGATAAATCAATTCGCTCACCACTATGTAACATCACATCGGTAAGATCACAAGCTTCCTCAGTCGTCATTCCATGGATGGTAATCGCCATTAATAAACTCGCCATCTGATAATCTGGGATGGTCCCATCCAAAAAACCAGATACAACATAAGCAAGATCCTCTCTTGTTAAACGTTTTCTTCTTCGTTTCTTATCAATAATCGTAATGATCATCTTATCCCCTCGCTATCCTGATTAAATTATACCATGTTTGTGGAAAAGATAAAACCATTGGGCGCAATTACCAAATTTTACCAATTAAAAGATGTACTATGTGATGAAACCATAAAAAAACTATCAAGAAGTTTGATAGTTACTTATTTAACTTACGAACGATCAATTCAACTGTGCGAACTGGATCATTATATAACAATTTATATAACTTTGGATGCTTTTTTATTTCATTTAAGATGGTAAGATCTTCATTTGCTAACGCGATCGTATACTGTTCATCATCATCCCGGATGGCAAAGACATCACGACCTAATAAATAGTCAGGCGTTACTTCTAAAATCTCTAATAATTGTAAAAAATTATTAATATTGGGCGTTCGGTTTCCTTTCTCATAACCACAAATTGATACTTTTGATACCTTCATCATATCACCTAGTTGTTGTTGCGAAAGTCGTTTCCGAATTCTAGCCTCTTTTAATCGATCACCAATGAACAAGTTATCACATCCTCGAGTTGACGTCATCATTATAACAACAATCAATTTACAAAAGTCGAAAATTAACTACAAAGTAACAAAAAACTATTGATATTATGAATATATTTCGTTATAATATGTGTAAGGACGGAGATTTCTATGGAAAAACTAAAAGAATTGAGATTAGAAAAAGGTTATACCTTTAGTAAAATGGCCAAATTAGTAGGAATTAGTAAACCATTTTACTGGCAAATAGAACATAATCAACGTCGCATGACATATGATCTAGCAGTCCGAATCTCCAAAGTATTTGGACTGAAACCCGATGATGTATTTTATGAAGAAATGAAATTTCATAAAGACTCTTTAAAACCACTCGAACGCTAAGTGGTTTTTTAGTGCTCAAAAAGAAGATACCATTATGCATCTTCCTTCGTTTTATGACCTGATAAAAATGTTACCTTCTCAGCAACCACTTCCACTGAATTGCGTTTGGTTTCAGAATCAAGCTCAATATTCCGCGTCTGTAATCTACCTTTTACTCCAAGTAGATCACCCTTTTGAACATATTGAACTGTATTTTCAGCAATTCCCTGCCATAAAGTACAATTGATAAAATCGGTATCATATTCCCCTTCATGATTTTTAAAACTACGTGGAACTGCCAAAGTAATATTCGTCACCTTGCGTCCATTTTCTGTCATACGAAGTTCTGGATCATGTACCAGCCTTCCAACAATCACCGTATGATTTAACACAAAATCGCTCCTTTCTCGCCCTATCATAAACCAAAGAAAAAAGAAATACAAATGGATCTTCTCGTATTTCTTAAACTATTTTCCATATAATTTTAACTAAATTTACTACTTTCCGCAATTATGATAAGCCGATCCACAATTTAAAACTCTATTTATTTACAATTTAAGTTTATTATGGTATCAACAACTTTTTGGTGATCAAGTGTAAATGTTACTATCGAGGTATCTTTACAATCATCAAGTGGTTTTAAATCATATGCTGCGTTCAAATCTTTTACTGCTTGCCGTAATTGTCCTAATGATACTTGATAACTCGTAACTTGATAATCTTTCCCATAAGACTGATAATATGCGGTTGCACTATCAACGAAGGCCTTCTTTTGGGCTTTCTTTTGCCCACCACATCCAGTTAGAAGTAACATACTACATAATAGAATAAATCCTTTTTTCATCATTCACCTCAAAAATAATGTTTCAATAATGCGTTTAACTCAACCGCATACTCCATCGGTAATTCCTCACGAAAGCGATCGATAAAGCCCATGATAATGAGTTCCTTGGCCTTTTCTTCAGAAAGTCCCCGACTCATCAAATAGAACAATTGCTCCTGACTAATCTTCGATACTGTTGCCTCATGATTAATATGCGAAGTCTGATTGGCAACCACATTTCTGGGAATCGTATCACTTTTTGACTGGGAATCTAAGATAATCGTATCACACTTAACCGTACTTTTCGAGTGCTCAGCCTGCTTTTTCATAATAACTTCTCCCCGGTAACTAGCATCGCCTCCACCACCAGCAATCGATTTACTAATAATATTACTAGTCGTATGTCTCCCCAGGTGAATCATTCGGGCCCCAGCATCTTGAATCTGCTCCTTGGTTGCTACAGCAATACTAATACAATTTCCGGCCGCATAATCTCCTTTTAAAATACAAGCAGGATACTTCATATTTATTTTTGATCCAATATTCCCATCGATCCATTCCATCAGACCGCTTTCTTCAACTAAGGCTCGCTTGGTCACCAAGTTATAGACATTATTGGACCAATTTTGAATTGTTGTATAACGACACTTGGCATTCTTTCCTACAAAGATCTCAACTACAGCAGCATGAAGGGCATCTGTACTATAAGTTGGGGCCGTACAACCTTCCATATAATGAAGCGCACTTCCTTCATCAACGATAATAAGCGTTCGTTCAAACTGCCCCATGTTTTGACTATTAATCCGAAAATAACTCTGTAAAGGTCGATCCAATTTGGTATGCGGAGGAACATAGATAAAACTTCCCCCACTCCAGACAGCCCCATTTAACGCCGTATATTTATTTTCATCGTAACGCACCAGGGTATTAAAATACTTCTTAAATAATTCTGGATATTTTTGGAGAGCCGTATCAGTATCACAAAAAATAACCCCTTTATCTGTCAATTCTTTTAACATATTGTGATAGATTGCTTCACTATCGAACTGCGCTCCTAGACCTGCTAGATACTTTTGTTCCGCTTCAGGTAAACCAATCCTATCAAAGGTTTGCTTCACTTCATCTGGTACATCTTCCCAGCGATGATTCACTTTATCATCGGCTCGTTTATAATAAGTAATGGTATCAAAATCAATCGCCAACTCTGGTCCGAACTTAGGGT
Organism: uncultured Bacilli bacterium; assembly: GCA_910578855.1. Lineage (GTDB taxonomy): Bacteria > Bacillota_I > Bacilli_A > RF39 > UBA660 > MGBC107952. The sequence goes on along the minus strand of CAJTRV010000007.1, from coordinate 36,608 downwards.
TTCCCAACCGAGAAAACGCTTGATATGCCCGAAGTCGGAAATCATGCATCCATGTTGGTTCTTTTTTAATATGGGAAATTTCACTTACGACTTCTTCTGTTAGTCCAACCCTTTTTGTATTCATAATCATCACCATATTTCTATTATACTAAAAATCGCCCAAAATAAAAAGGAATTATCCTAAATTTATAGAAGTCTTCTATAATGATCAATATTAACAAAAAAATAGATATTGCCAAATATAGACAACATCTACTATGTCATTATCTTACAACCTTCTAATCCTACGATAAGGATCACTATAAACGATAGTATGATCCTTTATAAAGTCAATATAATATAATGAAGAAGATTTCCTTCCAAAACTCTCTTTCATATTACCGTATTAAAGTTTTTTGATTCCTTACTCGTTGATATAAATCCTTCTTATCTGCAAGAAGTTTCTTATATTTATCATATAATTCATAAATATAATTAATATTATGATCATTCATTCGACTAAAATCTAGTGATACTATATCCGTAACGAAGATCTTCTTTGTAGGATCAAGAAGATTATCAAGATTGGTATACCAACTATATTGGAAGCAAACATCATCATTTGGTAAAAACTCTAGGGGACATGCTTCAAAATTGCCATCTGAATAATACTGAAGAAGTGAAAATGCTCTCGTTTTAGCTTTCATTTGCCCTATATCCTTTTTTGTACTTTGATAAAAAAAGTCGTCATCAATATCAGCCATGCTATAATTTTGAAATGTTGCATATACAATATTCCCTGATAATTCTAAAACTTTATCTAATGTATGATTATTTTCAATCAAATTATTTTGTAAATAGTCACTATAATTATTTTTATACATTTCATATACTGCTTTTATTATATTGCTATCATATTGTTTAAGCTCAAAATCACAAGGGCATTTCACTACTGGAATATTGTTTTCTAAATATTGTTCTGGTTCTTCGATAATTAATCCAGAAGTAAAGTAACGAGCAAATTGCTTATTTTTATAATCAAAACCAATGAAAAAATCATCTTTCATAATTCCCAGCATTGATGTTTCATGTTCGCCTGGTTTTTGAACCATTGCACCTGTTAATCCTATATCTGATAGTTTCTTAATCATAGCTGCCATATAAGTGCTATCTTCCGAAAGTGGATGCCCTTCTAAATAGTGACCAAACTCTTTTCTATACATTTGATACATCTGTTGAAATTCTTGATCATCACAATGTTTAAATTCATAATTAAGAAAACGCTTCACTACTGGGATATTGTTTTCTAAATATCCCTCTAATCGTTCGTCTTCTACAATATAATAACGAACAAACTGCCTGGTCTCACAATCAAAACCGATGAAAAAATCATCTTCTATAATTCCAAACAATGATTTTGGTTGTTCACCTGGTTTTTGAACCATTGCACTTTGTATACCGGCCTCTTTTAAAACCTTTTCCTTATATAATCTGTTTACTACCATTTTATTTTCCTACCTTCTCTTTTAACAGTTTCTCTATTCCCCACCATGATAACAGAGCACATTTCTTTCGATTTGGCTGCTTATAAATGTCATCATAAATAATGGCTTCTCCGAGTAATTCACTTTGATACTCTTCTTCTTCTATCATATGATTAAAGTGCTTACAAATTTCCAAAGCTTCCGTAATTGTTTTGCCAATCAAGGTATGAATCATTACTGATGTTGAACTTGTACAAATTGCACAAGCTTCCCCATCAAAGCGGATATCTTGAATTATGCCGTCTTCTACCAACAGCATCAAATCAATTTCATCAACACAAGACTCATTGTTCATATTTAGCTTACAATAACGTTCATCAGCGATCAATCCCCGACCAACTGGGTTTTGATAATGCTCTAATATAAGACTTCGCTTCCAATTTGCATCCATATGATCACCCCTTTTTCTTTTATAGGGCCTATTATATAACGAATTAGATAAAAAGTCAAAATAAAATAATGACTATTAAAAAAACACCTGTTACATATAACAAGTGCGAAATAAATAGTACTAGTAAGAACGTTTTCGTTTTTGTACTTTATCTGTATCCAAAATCTCTTGCCCCAATTCAGGATCAATGCTCATCAATAAACCTTTTATATTTTCCAATACCTCTGGTGTATAATCGTTAAAATCAAATCCCTTAAAAAGAGTTTGAATATCCCGATATAATTGCTGTTTTTGGAAGAAATCTTTACCACTAGTTAAAATATAGGTTTCTTTAACTTCAGCCAATAACTTTGACATCAATGGACTGGAAAACAATGGCAAATATTGTTCATAATGATCGATCAGGTCATAGTCAAAATCTTCTTCACCAACGAGTGGATATTTTGCAAATGATCCTACATGTTGAAATTGTGCCACTATTATAATTAATCGACAGGTCTTATAGTACACATGATAAGCCTGATTAAAAAATTCAACCAATTCATCGCGAGTAATCCAATCCTGATTCCAAGAAAATGTCATCCCCATTGGAATAAATTGTTGTTGTCTTGCCCGAGCAAACTGCGGATACCGTTCACAAGCTTCCGTCATCGAATAACCTGAATCAGGAATCTGCATCCAATCGAACTCCGACCACTGTTGCACTTTTTGATATTGTTCCTCCCATAATTGGTCAACTATTTGCTTATTTTCCATCCTATCACCTCTTGCTACAACAAGTATATCGCATGTTAACGGAAATTGCAACTATCCCGTTTACTGTTTGATTCCCATTTTTTGTCGTTTCGTCTCGATATGAACCCGTTGAACAACGGCCAACATCATTACCATAGAAATCGTAAACGATCCTCCATAGCTTAAAAATGGTAAAGGAACACCAGTAAGTGGCATTACCCCAAATAATCCGCCCAAGTTAATTAAAATATGCATAAACAAATAGGTGGCAGCACCAATACAGATATATCGTCCGCGAATGGTATTTGCGATTGATGCTAGTAATAAAATACGTTTTAAAATAATATAATACCCAATAAATAATAAAGTCGAAAGTAAAAGACCATTTTCTTCCACGATAATGGCAAATACACTATCGGTATGTGGTTCTGGAATATAAGAATATTTTTGTTTACTCTTTCCTGGGCCTAGACCAAGTAACCCGCCATCATTAATGGCAATAAACCCATTACAGATTTGATATCCTCCTTCCTCGTAATTGCTACAAGGATTAAAGAAATCAAAGCGATCCATCTGTTCTGGTGATAAAATATATCCCTTGACATTTAACATAATCAAACAACCGACAACCCCAAGAATGGCAATCCGTCCAATCCATACTAGCTTTTCCCTAGCTAGTATGGGACTCGTTAAAAACATGACACCAAAAATAGCCGTTACAATCATTGCAGTCCCTAAGTCTTTCTGTAAGAAAATAATAACCGGATAGACGAAACCAGCAATAAAGATAATTCCCAACATATCGATATGAGAAATCTTTTTGTTTTTCAGTTTACGATAAAACTTTTCAAATAAAATAGCCAACGAAACAATCATGACTGGTTTAGAGAACTCACTTGGTTGAAACGTAAATGGACCAATCTGGAGCCAGTTGATACTTCCCCGGTGACTCGTTCCATATAAACTAAGATAAAGTAACAACCCGAGAATTCCAAAATAAGCCAACACAGCCGGAATAGGATATTGTTTCGTATCAATATTCAAGATCACAATCGATCCAATCAAGGCAACTACCAGCATCTTCGATTGTTGATAAAAATAAAAATAGAGTGGTGCACTACTCGTAACCGCTTCACTACTAGAAGCTGTTACAATATTCAGTAAACCATAAATAATCATCATCACCGATGTCCATAGTAACCAATGATCCATATCCTGGATCGTTTGCCGAATCTTGTGAAAAAGCGGTTTCATACTATCACCCTACTACATATAATATCATAGATTCTGTCATAATTAAATAATTTATTGTGACAGTTTCAAAAATTAGGTAAATCCCATAAGCAAAAATACTATTATCTAATATAATACATTGAAGGAGGTCATATTATGTATTACTACGGAGGATACCAAGGATACGGAGCTGGCTGTGGATGCGGTGGTTATCCAGCTGGTGGTTACGGATACGGTGGCGCTGGATATGGAGCTGCTATTGTTCTAGTATTATTTATTTTACTTGTTATCGTGATCGGAGCTCGTTCATTTGGTGGATCTTGCGGTTCTTGTGGACGATAACAAAAAAAGGAAGCAATGGTAAAATACCCGCTTCTTTTTTTATTGCATCTTTACTCATAAAAGGCATCTAGTAAATTTGCATCATCACTTCCAAACCATATTTGACTAGCACTATAGGTAATCTCAAGTTCCTTTTCGACACTCTTATAGTGTTGTATCATTCCGCGAGGTACCTTGATGGTGCCACTAGTTAGACGATTATTCTTTCCAAAAATTTTTATCCCTAATTCATCTGGAACATCCCCTCTAAATTCCACCTGAGTCAAAGGAGTATTTTCAAATATAGAATTTCCCATACTCTTTAATGTAGATGGAAACATAATCGAAGAAAATGAATTATTAGAAAAAGCACCCTCCCCAATTTTTATTAGCTGATCTGGTAATTCAATATTTGATATATAACAACTATGAAATGAACTTGGACCAATTACCGTAATATTATTAGGAATCACAACGTTCCTTCTTTCTAATCCAGCATAACTATTTAAACTACTCCGATCTTCTGTTCCATCGCTATTTCGATTATAAATGAATGCCTGATCAGGCGGCATCGCATTCAACTTAAAAGCAGCTGGTCCAAGATAAGTAACACTACTAGGAATCGTAATTTCAGATAATCTATTATCTGAGAAAGCACCTTTTTCAATTCGTTTAAGCGAGTTTGATAAATTAAGTTCCTGTAAAAGATTATGGGAAAAAGCACTGTCAGCAATCGTTGTTACAGTATCTGGAATGGTCACAGAGGTTAATCCATTATATGCAAAAGCATATGTACCTATTTTAGTGATTGTTTTACCCCCAACTTCACGAGGAATATTGACATCTAAAATCTCACTATATCCATTGCCATTATTTTTACTACATAAATACCCGGTAATCGCGTCCCCAGCTGCGTTCGTCACGAAACACTCACTTAGGGTAGTAACGAGTCCACTACTATCCACTTCTTTTTGACGCACTTCTACTGCTAATGTTAATGATTTTGAAATAGATGGCAATCTTGTTTCACCTACCGGAATCTCCGCTCTTACCACAAATGTTGTCTCACTCCCAGCAGGCAGGTCATCCCCAATACGGAGCTCTCTTAACTTGAATTGAATTCCTGTCGGATCTTCTTTATTGGCTTCGACAATTCCAGCCACTTTAGCAATCACGGCATCCGTATTCCCATTATTTTTGAGTGTTACATTATACTCAATATAACTACCAGGAGATTCTAAATCAACATCAAAAGTAGCGGTTAGTTTACCCATAATTCGACTATCGTTATTTACCGCTCCCTTGCTACTCTTCTCGGTAATATTCGTGAACAGAATATCCCAGTTCGTGGAAATCGTTCCTGTTCCATTAATTTTAAGTGAGGAAGAAAGAGCAGCATATCCAAGCGCCATCCCACAAATCATAAACAAAGCCCCACTTAGCACCAATAATCGTTTCTGGTTCTTTTTTACCATTCTCATTTGCTACATCATCCTTACTATTTCTCCGATTTTCTTTATCTCTATCTCCATAATCCCCCCCCCCGGTAGTTTTGTCAACTATTTGTGTATTTAACACGCGAAAAAAGTCTTTGTTTTTAAAATCCAGTCCTAGGAATAATATCGAATCGTACTTTAGAACTACTTTTATATAAATAAAAACACCATCACAAAGATGATGTTTGAATATTTCGAAAGGAAGGACCTAATTTAGTTTGCTTAAGATAATGAATTCCTAAGAAACAACCGAGGAATAAAATCAAAGCCCACACGATAATAAATACAACCAGTGACTTATTGAAATTAAAACGTGCAATCGCCCCGATATAATCAAATAGTTTTGTAAATGGAATAACAATTAAGATTCCTACCAATGAGGCATCAGTCAAAGGTGTTAAATATCGAAGTGCTACGATCACAACTGCTAAAAATAAGGCATATAAAATTTGACCAATGACCGTAACTGGACTACTATCAGAATAAGTAGCAAGATAAAGACTACCAAAAACTAATGACCCACTACAGATCTGAAATAACGGATACCAAATACCAAGATGACTAAATTCACCAATCATATAGGTGATGAGAAAAACGGTTCCAACAGTAACAACTGGTATTCGCCACTTGATCATCCCTTTTACTGTTAAAAATAGAAAAGTGATCATGGAAAGTAAAATACTAGTTACTCCCATAGCGCCAGGAACTAATCCAATGAAAAAATCTAATAATGAGCCGTAGGGTTGAACTAATTGATTGTAAGTTCCTAACTGATTACTTCCTTCAATAAGTCCAAGTGGCATTCCAAGACCTGTCTCCATTGGATTCATATAATCAATCATTGGAAGCAGATGGAAGAAATACAAAGCCATAATCACACTCCACCCGATTAAAGCTGGTGGAAAAACAATACGGTGTAGCAATTTCTTCATAAGTTGATAACTAATCATAGCAAGCGCACTAGCCAAAGCTACTATAAATAATGGGGTATTTATTGGTAAAATTAACGCTAATAATAATCCTTGATTAAGTGCAATAAAGTCACGATCTGATTCTTGTTGTTTTAATAATCGACTTCCAATTATTTGAACTACAACAGCTGATAAACATGAAGTTGCGAGAAATAAAATTGGAAACAGCATCCCCATGAAATCGGTTTTATGACTCAAATATGGAAGGAAACCATTCTTTAAAACAGCGAAGATTGAAAAGACAACTAAGGTAACTAACCAGTATAAACTTAGTTTATACTTATTGGTATCACTTGTTACATAAGTACCTTGCGATACAACAAATTCCTTATTCATGATGCTCACCTCTATTCTTTGCCAAACGGACAAATTCACGGACTTTAATACGAGCAGGACACATATAAGTACAAAGCCCACAACCAATACAACGCTCCGGCTTTAACTGTTTTAGATAAGCTGGTTGATCACGATGCTCCATGATTAAAACTGGGGATAATTTCGCTGGACAATACTCAACACATTTACCACAGTGGATACACGCTTCACTCACTTGCTTAGTCGATTTATACTTCATTACTAAAACACAAGTTAAATTAGGGGTAATTACCAATTGATCACTGGCAATACTCTCCCCCATCATGGGTCCTCCTGCAATTAATTGTAATGTCTTATTTCGTTTATAGCCGCCAACTTGTTCGATTACTTCACTAGCTAATGTTCCATACTTCACAAGAATATTTTGTGGTTTTTTTAAAGCATCACCAGTAAAAGTAACAACTCGTTCTGTAATCGGTTGTTGGTACTTAAGTGCCTGATAAATTGAATAGATCGTTGCTATATTGTTAACAACGATTCCAACTGCATTTGGATAATTGGGATAACTGACCTTTTTGACATATTCGATCAAACCTTTCTCATATCCCATAGTATAAGAGTCAGGGACTAGGACTAATTTAATCTTTAGATAGGTACCAATAAAATTGTTGAACACATCAATTAGTTCAACATTGGTTTTCTTAACGGCAATCATCGCCTCAGGAATATGATTGATTTCCATAATCGCATCAATTGCTTCTAAAATTTCTTCACATTTCTCCACTGCAATCGCATAATCACTGGTCATATAAGGCTCAGATTCTACAGCATTGACAATCAAGGTATCAATCTTTTTCGGACTATTATACTTGACATAAGTTGGAAACCCAGCGCCTCCTAGTCCAACAACACCACACTCTTTTAAAAGCTCAATAAACTCTTGTTTATTATATTGACTAATGTTTCGCTTGATTCCTTTATTTTCTCGATACTTCTCTTTATAATCGTTTTCGATAACCACACAACGAATCTTTTCTCCATTTAAATAATAATGTTCTTCAAACCCTTTGACCGTTCCACTCACACTCGCATGAATTGGAATACGAAAATTCCCTTTACGACGGGCAATAACACTTCCTTTATAAACATAATCACCTTTTTTTACTAACAAGGTAACATTCTTATCACTTTGACTAATCAGAGGAATATACACATAAGCAGGTTTATGATAAGTACTCATTGGTACTTTAATCGACATCTTTTTCCATTTATGTAATTTTACTCCTAACATAAACTCACCTCTTATTATTCATTATACTAACTTTTTCAACAAAAAAAAAGCTATTTCTCCGCTTTACTCTCTTTTTTTCCAATAAATCTATATAGATGAATATTCCATCCTCTAAACATTCGTTTAACTATTGATTAATCGTTGGAATTTATTCCCATTTCGTTTATAAATTGCTCCTTTTTCGGCATCAACATTATTTAATTCAATATTTAAAATATGTTCAGGTACTATATTATCATTGAAATCATAATCATAAAAATTACTAACTAGATATATCAAGCTTGTAGCAACATTATAACCTATATTACCTTTTTTATTTATAAATAGAAGTATGTAGGTAATCCCTCCGGTTTTCGTTTCATCTGTTTCAATCTCAGCAATAAAATCATCAAATAGCTTTAAATAATCCATAAGTTTCAACCCTTTCTATACTTTTATGCTATCAACAGTAAATAGCGTTTTATAATAATTCATTGCTAGAAAATATACCATATTTCAACTGTTTTTGTCTGAAAACACAACTATTGTATAGTATAATATACTGGTACAGATTTCTAAATCATACACACGATAAAGACAACAAGGCGGTGTTAATATGTTAAAAAATGGTATGTTCTATATATTATTATTTTCTATTTATCTGTTACTCCCCTTTTTCATTTTCATAAATGTCATTTCATTTGATTTTAAATTTTATGCCCTTACAATAGGCGGTGTACTCGTCTTTTTATTAATGAAATGGTATGGCTGTAAAAATGAGGATATGGGTATTTCACAAAAAAATATAGTTTTATCAATTAAGAATACACAAGCTTTAACAGGTATTTTGTTTCTAAGCGGAATTTTACTTTTTATTTTTGGGAAAGGGCAACGATTTAATATAAATGAAGATGGATCTTTCTTCCTATTTTATATATTTATTTCATGTCCAATACAAGAATTTTTATATAGAGGCTCCTTAAACGCTGTATTCAATAATTTAAAATTTAGCTCTATTAAGACTATTTTTATTTCATCATTATTATATAGCTATGCTCACATAATATATTGTGATTTTCCCACCCTACTTTTAACGTTTAGTATTGGAATAATTCGGCATTACTTATATAGGAAAACAAATAATTTATGTGGCGTAATTCTTAGCCACATCGTACTGGGGATTGTAACAATTCTCATTGGTTTAATCAACTAATTTGGGCTAACAAAAACAACGCCAAAGGTGATTTATAACACTTATAGTTTCCATGTGCGAGAATCATTTAACTTGAAATCAGAATTATAATCCATTTCTACAGCAAATTCTTTTATAAAATTTTCTATTTCTTTTTTTGAAATATATCCCTCCGCATACGGTATATTATCATTTTTACAAATATAGATATCTTTTATACCACTTATAAATGGTATTCGATCATAGATATACAATATATCTGACATAAATCCTGGATATTTATCATACCGACCTGCCTTTTCTAATGTATAATTCTTTTGAATTTCTTCAATTAAAAGCGAACAATCTCCTCCATCCCAATAATCATCTTTATAGTTTTTGAGACATAAAATGGGGAAATTATTTTGCTTCTTTTTATATTCTACATCAATGATTATATAGTAATTGTTATGATTAATTTTGATTTTTTTTGATAGTTGCATTTTTACATCACCTCTTAGTATGTTATAACTAAATTTGTCTTTATTCGAAAATAAAACTGATATATCATATTTTTTAAATATGCGATTTATATGTGATTACTAACATCCTTTCTTCTAATGATGCCAATATCATCAATATTTTCATAAAAGATATAATCTAATTCTACTATAGATTGGAAAAAGTATATCGATAATGCGAGGTACATAGGATATTGGGATTGTAACTTTTCTATTTTACTATTGTTAAATTGAATCGTTTTATCAATCTTTTTTTTCATATTAGCAATATCAAAATTTTCCATTCCTTGTAGTTTTTCATCAAACCTTAAAATAAAACCAAATTTTATATGCAGTCTTTCGTCGCTTAAATCAATATTTCGTATTTACAACCATTTTATTTTTTCTATTATTACTTTTATAATCGTCTGAATAATTATAATAATCATCATGACGATAGCTCCTATAATATAGCCCATAAAACTAGCCAATCCATAACCATTACTAAAATAATTTAGATATATCGCTCTTAAAATAAATACCATTAAACATATTATTTCAATGATATAAGCAACCTTTATTTTTTTCATTCTTAGAAACTCTCTCCATCAACAGCTTAACACAGGTTATCAATAATTGTCAACTCCACGACATTTATAACATTTAAGAAAAAGTTAAGGAAATAAGCCAGCTATAAAAATACCAAAAAAGAGCCCCGAATCCGTAGACCCTAGCTCTTTTATTTAATCATAAAACTAACACCTTTCTTTTCATTTTTAACTGTTATTTCATAGCCACAATAGAACATCGTTTTCTTTACAATCGATAGACCAAGTCCAAATTGTCCATTGATTCCTTTCTTGTAAGGAGTGAAAATATCAGAAAGGATATTAGGATCAATGTTTGGTCCGTCATTATACAGAGTGATGGTATTTTTTTTGATTGTAATTTTAATCTTTTTATCTGCATATCGGACAAAGTTTCCTAGTAAATTATAGATCACTGCTTCCCACATGTCTTTTGTTCCAGTAAAAATACTGTTTTTATCGATGGAAATCTCCCATTTGAGATTTGGTACTTGGATCTTATAATTCTCCATTGCTTCATGTATTACAACTGCAACATCAGTTTTTTCTTTTCTAAAATTGTCAGAATCTTTTATATAGTTTAATTTATTTAAGTATAGTAAGGAGTGTACTTTTAATTCTAATTTTTTTACTTCATCTTTGATGATAAGGAGACCCTTTTCCTGTGTTTCCATACCATCATCAATCGCTTCTATATATGATTTTATTACAGTGAGAGGAGTTTTAAAATCATGTGAGATATTTTGATACATTTGATTCTTATATTCTTCTTGTTCTTTTAATGTAATACGCATTTCGTCAATGGTATCTGATAACATTTTAAGTTCGTCATCTTCATCATATTTATAGTGATCCTGATACTCTTCATTGGAAATGTTATCGACTTTGTCTTTCAGATGTTCTATCTTCTTAACCAGTTTTCGTGACCACAATAAGATGAGGCCAATTACCAACATAAAGGTAATAAAGATCACTGGCAAGATCTTCCATAAAATATCTTGTTTCATCTGTTTTATATAGCTATCATTTGTGATGGATATTTTTTTAATATAATTACTGTAGGAGGTATTATAGTAGTAGTTTTTCCCTAAGTAACTAATTTTACCATATTCATCAGTGGTAAATTTTAAAATTTGTTTCGGACTAGCATAATTCATTACCTTCGAAAAATTATCAGAAGAAATGATTTCTTCATCAGAAGTAATGTAGAGGTAAGCGACATCACTTCCGAGTTTACTCTCACTAATTCCATAATCTAATAGTTCAAGTGGTTGTTTTAAATATTGATAGATATTATTTTCATAAATAGGCAGTAAGGCATTTGGGAGGATTAACCCCAATGATATCAGTACAATGGTGAAAATAATAACCCCGATTTGTAATAATTGCTTGGATAGTGTTTCTGTTGGATTTCTCATATAAAACGATATCCAAATCCATATAATGTATTAATTCTAATATTAGGCATCTTTTTACGAAGCCGTCTTACTAAATCATCAACGACACGGTCACTACCAAAATAATCATTTCCCCAGACCTGTTTTAAAATGTCATCTCGACTAAAGGATTTATTTTTATTATTTAGAAACATAATTAATAAATCAAACTCTAGGGTTGTTAGGTTAATTTGTTTCCCATTTTCATAAACCATACGGGTATCTTTGTCAATTTCATAGGTTTCATAGCGTACTTTATTGGTATCATGGGCATAAACCCGTTTTAATATTTTTCCAACTCTTAATACTAATTCTTTTGGTGAATATGGCTTAGTGATATAATCATCACTTCCTAGTTCTAATCCAATAATCTTATCGAGATCTTGATCACGAGCCGATGTGAAAATAACAGGTACTTCTGGATCGTTCTTTCGAATCTTTTTAATGATATCATAACCACTAATATTATCTCCCAACATAATGTCTAAAATCCAAAGATTTACTTCATTTCCAACATAGTCAAGAGCATCCGTACCATTATAAAAATTAATTACTTCATATCCTTCTTTTTCTAAATATGTCTTAATTAAATTATTTAAATTTTCTTCATCTTCTACGAAACAAATTTTATACATATTATCCAACACCTCGTTATTAGTATATCATGATTGTTCTATTCTTTTCAATTATCACATCCTTTCCTATTCTTTTTCTACAGCGTGTATTTTTAAACTTCTGTTATTGATCAATCTTGGTTGTTCAATAATATTTCTTTCTTATCACCTCCAACAATATCATCTTACCAAGTAATTACGGTTAGAATATTAAAAGATTGTGGGAAATTATGGAAGTAAGTTCTATCTATAATTTAGTTTTTCCATTTTTCTTATTACGTTCCTTATTTTTACAAACAAAAATAGATAAAACAGATCTTCCCCTTGTTTTATCTATTTGTTTTTAATTTTGATACAATTTATTCATAAAAAGCATCGAGCAAGTTTTCGTTATCACTACCAAACCACGATTGACTTGGACTATAGGTACTTTTAACAGTTTTATATTGTTCTAAGGTGCCTATCGGTACTTTGATCGTAATCGTTCCGTTATAGACAAATATCCCTCTTCCAACTTGCGGAACATCACCCAAAAATTCTACATGATTCAAGGTCGCAACATTAAATGCATAATTCCCAATACTACTTAATGTTATAGGAAGCGTAATAGAAGTAAATTTGTTTCCAACAAACCCACTCGTCTTTATTGTTGTTAATTGATCGGGTAATTCAATCTCTACTATATTGCAGTTCTGAAATGCACTATCTCCAATTTCTTTAATATGATCAGGGATAACAACCTTTGTTCTTTCAGCACCGGCATAACTATTTAAACTACTTTTATTTTCGGTTCCATCACTATTACGGTTATAGATAAATGCTTGATCAGAAGGCATCGCATTTACGCGAAAAGCAGAAAAGCCAATCGAAGTGACACTTGAGGGAATGTCAATTTCTGTTAATTGATTTTCTATGAAAACATAACTACCTATTGATTTCATAGAATTTGGTAACACAAGCTTTTTCAAGGAATTACCGCGAAAGCCTTGACTCGCAATTGTTGTTATAGTATTCGGAAACGTAACACTTGTTAACCCCATTTGAGAAAAAGCAGACGCCCCTATTTTCGTAATCGTATGCCCATTGATCTCCCCAGGAATGTTCACATCTAAGATCTCACTATATCCATTAGTATTGTTTTTTCCGCATAAATATTTGGTTATTGTCTCACCCGTTTCGTTCGTCTCGAAACATTCACCTAGGGTGGTAACGAGTCCACTATTATCCACTTCTTTTTGACGGACTTCCACTGTTAATTCTAATGTTTTGGATGTCTCTGGTAATGTTGTCACCCCACCTGGAATCTCGGCTCTTACCACAAACGTTTTCTCGCTACTAGCAAGCAGGTCATCCCCAACACGGATGCCACTTACTTTAAATTGAATCCCGGTCGGTTCTTGGGTATTCGCTTCCACAATTCCACCAACTTTAGCAATCACTGCATCCGTATTCCCATTGTTTTTGATGGTTACATTGTACTCAATATAGCTACCAGGAGAGTCTAAATCAACATTAAAGGTAGCCGTTAGTTTATCCGTAATTCGACTATCGTTATTTACAGCTCCCTTGCTACTCTTCTCTTCGATATTGGTGAATAAAATATCCCAGTTGGTCGAGATCGTTCCCGTTCCATTAATTTTGATTGAGGAAGAAAGGGCGGCATACCCTAATGTCACCCCGCAAATCATAAATAGCGCTACGCATAATATCACGAATCTCTTTTGGTTCTTTTTTATCATTCTCATTAAACACTCATCCTTTACATGAAAGCTTCCAAACTATTCCGTTTCTAAAATAGCTTTGATTCGTCGTACTCCAGCACTACTCGCTTCTTCTTTTTTGATTATAAAGTGACCAAGTTCACTCGTATTTTTTACATGGGGTCCCCCGCATAATTCCTTTGAGACATCACCAATAAAATATACAGTAACAATATCAGGGTATTTCTCGATAAACATCGCTTCCGCTCCTATTTGTAATGCTTCAGCTTTTGACATCGTCTTTGTTTGAACAGCTAATCCGGCATTAATCCAATCATTAACCAAACTTTCTACCGCTGTTTTCTCTTCTGGTGTCAATTTGTGATCACAAGAAAAATCAAAGCGCAACCGTTCTGTTGTAATGTTACTTCCCTTTTGATGAACATCAGATCCAAGAACAACTTTTAAAGCGGCATTTAAAAGATGGGTAGCGGTATGATACTTCGTTTCCATTGCTCCATCACCAGCAAGTCCACCTTTAAACTTTTGACTACTTCCGGCTCGTGATTTTTCCTGATGAGCTTTAAATAACGTTTCAAATCCCGCTTGATCAACATGATACCCCTTTTCCTTGGCTAACTCCATTGTTAGTTCAATTGGAAATCCATAGGTATCATAGAGTTTAAAAGCAAAGGCATCGGGAATGTTATGATTTTGTAATTGCCCAATCATCTTATCGAATTCTCGTAAGCCTTTTTCAATCGTTCGGGCAAATTTCTTTTGTTCATTCGCTAAGATCGTTAAAATATGATCTTGATTTCGTTCTAATTCTGGATAGTAACGCCGGTAATCCGCAATGACAAGTTGCGCTAAAACGGTCATAAAATCACTATTTAACTCGATCTCAAGTCCCTTAGCATAACGAATCACGCGGCGAATTAGACGCCTTAAAATGTAACCCTGATCTTTATTCGACGGGAATATTCTCGTATCTTCACCCGCGATCATGACAATCGCTCGCATATGATCAGCGATAATCCGCATGGCCTTCTCATGACCTTGATAGTTTTTTCCAGATAACGTCTCAATCTTCGTAATCAATGGGCGAAAAAGACTACTCTGATAGTTATCATTTACCCCTTCTAAAACAGCCGTTACTCGTTCGACTCCCATTCCCGTATCAACATTTTTTTTCGTCAACGGGGTAAGAGATCCATCGGCATGTTTTTCATACTGCATAAATACATTGTTCCAAATCTCCACCCAACGTTCGTCACTAGGGTCATATTCCGTTGGCGGAGTACTATCATCACGCCAGTAAAAAATTTCCGTATCAGGTCCACAAGGCCCCGTCTCACCGGCTGGGCCCCACCAGTTATCAGAAACACCTAAATAGCGAATACGCGTAACAGGGATTCCTAGTTTCGTCCAAATGTCTGCTGACTCAGTATCCTGTGGAACAACATCATTTCCTGCAAAAACAGTGACTGCTAAACGATCAATAGGAATCTGTAACGATTTCGTCAAAAATTCAAAACTCCATGTGATCGACTCCTGTTTAAAATAATCTCCTAAACTCCAATTCCCCAACATTTCAAAAAACGTATGATGCGTCGTATCACCAACTTCGTCAAGATCATTGGTTCGCACACACTTTTGGAAATCACAAAGACGATTTCCAAGAGGATGTACCTCACCTTTTAAATAAGGAACAAGCGGTTGCATTCCCGCCGTATTAAATAAAACCGTTGGATCATTTTCTGGGATTACTGGTGCACTCGGAATCACCGCATGACCCTTACTTTGAAAAAAATTAATATATTGATCTTTTAAATTCACCTTACTTCACTCCTTCTAACATCGTCTCGACCTTAGCTCGCAACTCTTCTAACGATCCATCATTCAATATGATTTGATCATAGTAACTTTGATCATGTAATCCTTGCTCCGTCGCATGCATAGCATAAATTCCCAAGTCATTTTGCTCACAAGGTCGTTCTACTTTAATAAAATAAGCATCTGGAAATGCCTCATTAAGCCGTTGTGCCTCTAAATCAAAGCGGATATCACTTAATGTTATTACATCTTTAAAATAGGAAAAAACGCGAATATCTTCGAGGGTTCGCCGAATAAATAATTCATTATCAATCTCATGACGAACAAGATCTGTTCCTAATTGCTGCAACAATGCTCGTGGTTTGGTCTCATCTTGACCATCCCAGTCACTAATTCGCTTGACATATTCTTTAATATAATGGGAAATTTGTAAGTTTATACAATCTTTACCCTGAGATGTATAATAATCAAGGATCATCTTTGCTACCGTATCTTTTCCCTGGCGAGCTTTGCCAGCAATCAAAAATAGTTTGGGGTTACGATTCTTAAATTCCATATAGCGTCCTTTCTACTCTATTTCTTCTAATGACAATTCTTTCTTAGATGATCTCTTTTCGTGATCTTCAACCAAGCCAAAGAAATCATATTTCGCATCAAAGAATAAGATAATTGATTTTAAAGAGCCAATAATTGGTGTTGATACTACCATTCCTAGAATACCCCAAAAATGTCCAAATATTAATAGGCCTAAAATAATGGTCACGGGGTGCAATTTCGTTGTCTTACTCATAATATAAGGTTGAAAGAAGTTCCCTTCGATAAACTGAATCACAGCAATCACTAGTAAAGTTAAAATTCCCGTGGTCGTTTTTTGGGAAAACCCGACAATCACTGCTGGAAACCCACCAATATAGGGTCCGGCATACGGAATGACATTGGTAATTCCGCAGAATAATCCAAATAGTAAGGGAGCTTTTAACCCAACGAGCCATAATCCAAAGGAAGAAACAAAGAAGACAATTGTACTATCTAAACAAGCCCCTTGCACATAACGAATCATTGAATTATTCACAAGCGTTGATAACGCTCTCGTACTTTTTTGAATCCGTTTTGGTAAAAAACCAATCAAGGTATCTCCGACTCCATCAAAAGTAAGTAGGAGATAAAAACCAATAATAAGTCCTACGACAATCACACCAAGTGCTGAGAATGTTGACTTTGCTACCTCGATGGTCACTTGAGGAAGACGTTCGGTAATTCCCGTTCCAAAATTCTTAATATAATCTAGTAATTGCGCTTTAATCGCCTCGGCATCGATATATTCAATACGATTAAACTTCTCAAATAGCTCATTGAGCCAACCATTCACTGAATCAATGACAGTGGGAATTGAACGCGCAAAATCATTGACTTGTCCCATTAGTAATGGCACAATCGCGTTGATTAAGAAAAACAGAATCCCAAATAACAACGCATACGTTATAATGGCTCCAAAACTCCGGCGAATTCCCTTATTTTGAAGATAAGTGACAAACGGATTAAATAACCAGGCAATTAAAAAGCCGATAAAAAGCGGGGAAACCACCGATAAAATTGAAAAGAGAAAATGTTTCACATTCCATTCTTTCGAAATCATCGTAATTCCTACCACAGCGGCAATAATAATTAAAACATAAGAAATCTTTAAAATCTTTTTTAATAAGAGAATGACATCATTGACATTTTTCATATCAAGCTCTTTTTCATTTATTTTCCTTCGAAACATGGACCTCACCTCATAAAATTATTATAACATTATTATAAAATCGTGTAAACAACAAAGCGTTTTCTTTACAATATATGCTATAATGGGGATGGTGATAAAATTGAAATCAAACATAATTAGAAAGCAGTACCTTTGGATTGGAATCCTCTTGCTATCATTAGGAATTATCATGTTTTCAGGAATAAAGATTTTTCTTTGGGATCAAGATAACAAAAAAACAAGTAAGCAAACCCAGGAAATCAAGGAAGTTACCAAGATCGAAGAGGTTCCTGCCTCAACCCAAGATGAACTCATCAATCAGCCGGTCCAAAAGGACCACGACAACGATTACTGGAACTATATTAAGTTACCCCTTATCAATGTCGATTTTACGGAATTAAAGAAGAAAAATGCTGATACAGTGGCCTTCCTTAAAGTAAATGGGACAAATATTAACTACCCTGTGGTTCAAGCCAAAGATAACCAATATTATCTAACCCATTCCTACGACAAAAGCCCAAATGAAGCAGGCTGGGTATTCATGGACTATCGCAATCAAACTACAAATTTAAACCGAAATACGATTATCTATGCCCATGGTCGATGGGATACTACAATGTTTGGTTCCCTAAAAAACGTTTTTCAAAATAAGTGGTATCAAAATACTGATAATTATGTAATCCAGTTATCAACCCCAACTTATAATAGCTTATGGCAAGTATTTAGTGTTTATCAGATCCCAACCGAAACCTACTACCTTACAACAGACTTTGGTAGTACTGAATCATATCAAACATTCTTAACAACCATTCAGAAACGTAGTGCTTATCAATTTAGGGCAACGATTAATCCAGACGATCATATCTTAACACTATCAACCTGTTGGAACGATAAAGAAAAAGTTGTTCTCCATGCGAAATTGATTAAGCGCCAAATGAAGTAGCGGCCATCATTATTTCGATAAAAGAAAAGATAAGCGTTTACTTAGATTATCACAAGTAAACACTTATCTTTTTATTATATTGTGACTATGTTGCCACCACAACCACCCGTGAACCAAAATTCGAAGCGAAACTACCCTCATCACGATCGAAACTGAACGTCCCAGCATATCTAGCAGGGTACGTGCGACCACGATGGCTAAACCATGGGGCGGCGACAACCGGCATATAAGAGTAATCATTATACCAACCACCGCTTGTAACATTTTTCTTCTTTATGATTTCTCTTGTCGCATCGCCTAATTTCCCTTTGGTAAAATCATAATCGCCGGTGTTTGTTTCATAGAGATCATAATATTTACTATCAGGCATATTAGAAGCATCAAACCCACTACTTGAATAGGCAATATTTCCAACTTCATCTTTCATAACCCCCATTGTTCGTTCCGCTGCTCCTCCACTCATATCATAGATCCCGGTAATGTTTCCGGTCGTTGAAGCATTGACTCCCGCCTGTTTATAATCACGACCAGCTTCACAAGACGTCATATTACTTTTAGTATCCGCACTGACACTCGTTCCACTACAACCGGTGATGCTTGGTCCCCATTGTGGTTTTCCCGCAACTGCTCCGTCATTTCCATAACCAGCATTGACATTGTTAAACCATACTTCACTACACGTCCCATTTGTACAACGGCCATACTGACTATTTGTAAAGTAAGCAACGGCACCCCACTCCATATTCTTTATCATATGAGAATCGTAACTACTAAGACCATAGTCACCAGAGGTACTGAATTTTCGAATCGTATCAAACATTTCCTTATTATTTTGATTGGTTATTGACATATGATTGGGTTTAATGGTTGGCATTTCACTTGTCCCTGTTGTCTCAAATTTACCAACCCAGATTCCCGCTAGTTCGGCCCCACCAAAGGTGAAAGCTGGGTGAGTTAACCACTGGCCATTTTTTGTTCCACTACTTTTACTCGTATCCACCCGCTCAAACATGATCCTGATTTCTTGTTCCGTACTAACACCATATTCCGCATTCCATAGCTGGTAACGATATCTTGGAATCCATACAAAATAAGCTAGGATATCATCTTCGTTAATCACAGTCCCCGGAGTAGCACTCTGATAACTACTTCGACTACTACTTGTTACACTTACGGCATTGGCCCATTGTTTATTTTTATAGTCATACCATTTACGATTGATATCAGCTTTAATGGTATTCCCATTTTCATCAAATGTAACTGGAATCATCCCATCTTGTAAAACTGGCGCTTCAATCCCAGATTGAATAACCAAATCTTGTCCATCACAATCACTCGTTTTCTTAGTAAATGTCACCTCTGGTTCTTCATAATCTTTCGTAATACACCATTTATCATGATTCATTTCCAACTTCATTTTCCCATCATGACGAATGACAATGATTCCAGCATTTGGAATGGTTCCTTTATATTCTAAAGTCCCATCAGTTATATCAATTATTTCGCCAGTATAATCATTTAAATCTTGACTTTTCGCAACCCGTAATTCCCCAGCTTTCAGAATTCCATACGCGCTGTCTTTTAAAGCCCCTTTCTTAGAATCTTCAATTACATTCATGATAATTAATGACACAATCGAAGTTGCAACGGCAAGTATCACAATTACTGCTAATAATTCAATAAGTGTTAACCCATTTCTGTTTTTCATATTTATTCTTTTACTCCTTCTCTTCAAAAAAATGTTTCATACTGGATATAAGTTTCAAACGTAATCTAAAATTATAAAAATCTATCCTTTATTTGAAGGAAATGATATGTTCACTTATTTTCTATCTTTCGTTTTCTTCTTATTTTTCTCCGTTGACTCTTTATAATCTTCTATTTTTTCAATCATATCTTGTTTATAGAATTTATAAGTTGCAATCAACAAGATTGCGACTGGTAAAGAAATGACGATCCCCATAATGCCAAAGAGAATTCCACCAGCAAACACTGAGAGAATCACGACAATCGGATGAACTTCATTGGTTTTCCCATAGACAAATGGGTTGATAATATAGCCATCAATATTGGATAAGATAAAGAAAGCGATAATCGTCCGGAAGAATAAAGACGGACTAACGACAAACGAGGTTACCACTGCAATACAATTGGTGAAAATTCCACCAAAATAAGGAATTAGCGTTGCTACTGCTGCTAAGAAGCCTAGTAATACCGCATTGGGGTGTCCAATAATATAAAAGGCCAAAGTATACTCGATTAAGGTGATAAAGATAATTTTTAAAAAGCCTGTCAAATATTGTTTCATCTCAGCATCAAGCATTTTTACATAAATGTAAGCACGTTTTGATTTTCGCTTTAAAGCTCTAGCAACACTAGAACGGATTTTATCCATATCAATTAAGAAATAGATGGCTGCTGAGAAAGATATCACAACGATAGAAATAACATTTAGTGATACCCCAATCATATTTAGAGCTCCATCGGATACATATTTTCCAAGTCCAACAATAATTTCGTTGAATGTCTTCGATAAAGAAGTTTGAAGTGGTCCAACATTCCAGTCATAACTAACCGACATTTCCTTTAAGAAGGAAATAATACTTGAAAATAGACTAGATAATTGGTTGAATAGAAGTGGTGCAACTAAGATCCCCACGACAATCAAAATTCCAAAAATCATTACAATAATACAAAAGACAGCAAGTGGCTTTGGAACCTTCTTCCGCTCTAGAAATTGTAGCAAAGGATAAAACGCATATGCTACCGCAAAAGCAAAAAAGAACGGCCCTAAAATCGTCAATAATTTATTGATAATTCCCATCCATAAAAAGCCAGTTCGATATAATAAGTAGACGATAAATGCGAGCAATGCCGCGTTGATTAATTTGTAATCTATTTTATTTTTTAACATAGTTATCTCTCCAATAGTATGGTAACGGGGCCATCGTTTACCAATGATACTTGCATATCAGCGCCAAACTCACCCGTTGCCACATAAATTTGTGCTTCCCGTAATTTTTGATTAAATTGTTCATATAATACTTTTGCTTTAGTACCATTTAAAGCTTTACTATAACTAGGGCGACGCCCCTTTTTGGTATCCGCATATAACGTAAACTGAGATACACTTAATAGTTCCCCTTGGATTTCCAATAACGAGCGATTCATGATACCTTGTTCATCATCGAATATTCTTAAGTGAATTAATTTATCAACCAAATAATCTATTTGTTCCTCAGTATCTGTATCCGTAAACCCAACCAAAACAAGCATACCATAAGCAATCTTGCCAATGGTATTTCCAGATACACTTACCTCAGCTCTTTGACACCTCTGTACTAGGATGCGCATTATTTGATAATTCTTTCTACTTTTATTATATTCTTTAGAACATCGATATCATTCATGAATTTTTTAAGAGAATCTAAATGGGGAACCATTACTGTAATTTCATACATAAAATTATCGCTACTTGGAATCGTTTTAATTCCCTCAACCACGATATCGCTATTACTTGTTTTCGATATGATATCAAGTAATGTATTACGATTGTCCATCGCCTCAACGAGTAACATCGTCGGATATTTTTTCATAATTCGTTCATTCCAACGAACCGTAATCGTTCGCTCTAACTCCCCGGCTATATTAGGACAACTCATCCGATGAACAGTAATCCCATGCCCTTTCGTAATATAACCGACAATCGAATCACCAGGAACTGGTTTACAACAGCTCGCAACATTGATTTTAACATCATCGATTCCTTCGACAATAATATCCGTTTTAATGGTTGGAAGTTTCACTTCCTTATTTTGTGTTCTCTTTAAAATCAGATCTTCCTTCGATTCTGTTTCATTGTAAATAACATTGAGTACCATTCCGACAGGAAATTTCCCATTTCCAATATGAATCAATACCTCATCTAAGGTTTCACACTTTAATTCCTTCAAAATGCATTTTACATGATCGTGGGAAAAGAACTCATTAAAGGCGACTTTCCGTTTCCGAAGCTCTTTATTGATCATCTCTTCCCCTTGTTTGTGATAGGCTTGTTTGTCGATTTTATTAAAGAACGAACGAATCTTATTTCGCGCCTGAGACGTATATGCCATATTCATCCATTCTTTCGATGGGCCTGGGGAATTTTTATTGGTATTAATTTTAATAATATCATTGTTTTTTAATTGATGATCAAGCGGAACAATCGCGTCATTGACAATTGCCCCGACCATGGTATTTCCAACATTGGAATGAACCCGGTAGGCAAAATCAATCGGGGTTGCGCCCTTGGGTAACTCGATCGCATCCCCATTCGGCGTAAATACATAAATATGATTACTGAGTTCTTGCCCTTCTTCCGTTACCGATTTGACAAACTCCTCATCATTCACCGCTGCATCTTTTAATTCGATAATCGATTTAAAAAACTGTAGTTTTTGTTCCATCGCATTTTGTAAACTGGCTTTGACCCCACTTCCCGCTTCTTTATATGACCAATGAGACGCAATTCCATTTTCAGCAATCTCATCCATCTCATAAGTCCGAATTTGAATCTCAAACAACCGTTCATCGATTCCAAACACCGTCGTATGAAGGGATTGATACATATTTGCCTTCGGCATGGCAACATAGTCTTTAAACCGTTTCGGCATAGGCCGATAATTCGAATGAATAATACCCAAAACTTGATAACACTCTTCCTTTTTATGAACAAATACCCGAAGGGCATATAAATCATAAATTGTACTAAACGTCTTTCCTTTATCAAGCTTTTTATAAATACTATAGATACTTTTGGCACGTCCCTTAATCTCATGTTCAATTCCACTATCTGCCAGTAACTTAGAGACGTTTTCTTTCATCTCTTCCACGAGATGATTCCGTTCCACTTTGGTCTGGTTTAGTTCCTCGACAATGGAAAAATAAATATCGGGCTTTTGATAACGAAGACAGAGATCCTCAAGTTCCCCTTTCACATGATTCATTCCTAAACGGTGGGCAATTGGTACTAAAATATCAATTGTCTCCTTGGCTTTCTCTTTTTGCTCTTTCTCTGGTAAAACCCATAGGGTTCGCATATTATGAAGGCGGTCAGCTAGTTTTATAAAGATCACTCGAACATCTTCAGATAATCCTACTAAGATCTTACGATGACTCGCAATCACTGACTTTTTATCACCACTAAAATTAAGACTATTAATTAACGTGATTCCTTCCACCAAACTAGTGACCTCTTCGCCAAACATTGCCGCTAGTTCTTCCCGGGAAATCTTACTATATTCTAACACATCGTGAAGTAGTCCAGCACAAACTGTTGCCGCATCCGCATTCATATCCATTAAAATATAGGCAACATTTAACGGATGAATCAGATGTGGCTCGCCTGTTAATCGCAATCGATCCACGTGAACTTGTCCTGCTAAGGCATACGCCTCTTTTATCTTCGCCACATCTTCTTCCTTGATCCATTTTTCTACTCGCTCGAGTAACATATCAAAGGTTAAATTGACATTTACTTTTGTCAGTTGTCATCACGCTCCTTATATAGAATGGTTACGCGTTGATTCCTTTCACGCTAAGTTCTTGTTGCTCATGGAATTCTTCTTCATACCATTTCTTTTTATGAATATTTTTAATATTTCGACGATTCATATCATACCATAATTGACTGGCGATAAAAATCGATGAATATGCTCCTACTAATAAACCAAATAACAAGGCAAAATTGAACTCGATAATCTCTTGTGATCCAAGAACAATCAAACTCACAACGGGAATCAATGTCGTAATACTTGTAATAATACTACGTCCCAATGTTTCCCGTAAACTCATGTTGACAATTTCGGAAAGTTGTTCGGCATTTTTTAGTTTTTTCTGTTTCTTGTGACTGATATTCTCGCGGATCCGATCAAAGGTAACAATCGTATCATTGATGGAATATCCAATAATCGATAGGATCGCTGCAATAAAGATACTTGATACTTCAATTTGGAACAAACTGAAGATAATTACAACCGCTACCACATCGTGCAGTAAGGCCAAAATAGCCGCTAATGCATAAGTAAAGGTAAAACGAATCGAAATATAAATTACAATAGCAATACTAGCAATTACAACCGATAAAATCGCATTCTTAATAAGTTCATTTTTCACGACGTTGGATACCACTCCAATATCAGTTTTGGCTTCATATTTTGCCCCAAAGTAATTCTCTACATTGGCAACCTCTTGCTTATTTAAGGTATCCCGCACACTTACAATAACGGTATCATCACTCGCAAATGTTATCTCATAAGCATCTAAGTTTAGTGTCTTAAAATCATTTTTTAAAGCTTGTTCTGTTACCTTTTTATTGGTATTTAACGTAACTGAAGAACCCCCTTTAAAATCAATTCCCAAGTTTAATCCTGTGGTACTTAATGATACGATTCCGATTACAAGAAAGACGAGTGACACTCCGTAAAACCATTTTCGCATTTTAACAAAATTTCCTCGTTCAAACGGAATACGTCGATCTTTTTGTTTACTATGTAAATCAGGAATATCGTGTTCTTTCACCCCGAACAATAATCCTAATCGTTCGTGGAAGAACTTTGTTGCTACAAATTTAGATAATAAATAGCGATTCAAGAATACCATAACACCCATTGTAACTAAGATACTGATAATAAGCATCGTAGCAAATCCTTTTACACTACTCTCCCCAAGAACAAAGAGGATTATCGCAATAATTAAGGTTGTAACATTAGAGTCAAAAATTGTCCAAAAGGAATTTTTATTTCCCTGTTTGCAAGCCATCGATAGCTTTGTTCCTTTATATAATTCATCTTTGATTCGAGCAAAGCTAATAACACTAGCATCGACAGCCATCCCAATTCCAATCACCAAAGCGGCAATTCCTGGTAACGTTAGTGTACCACCAACGATCCAAAAAACCGCAAACGTTACAAAGGTATAGATCATGAGGGCAACACTGGCAATCACCCCAGCTACTCGGTAAATCAATACCATAAATAACATAATGACACTAACACCAACAATACCAGCAACAACCGTCTTTTCAAGTGAACCGGCTCCAAATGAAGCTGCCACTGTCTTTGATGATATCTCATTTAACTTCGTTGGCAAACTACCAGAGTTGATTAATTTTACCAATTCTTCCGCTTCCGTTTGCGAAAAATTTCCTTGAATAATGACATCACTAGAAAATGCTTGTTGAACTCCGGCCGCTGATAGACAACGAGAACTTTTCAAATTTCCACAACTCGCTGACTCACTCGCATAAGAATCAACACCGTTTTCAAAATCTAACCAGATGACAATCATTCGCTTACTTTCATCGCTCATCGTACTAACTTTTTTCGTTGCCCGATAAAAAGCTTCGTTATCTGCAATACTAAGGGCCACCGCTGGTTTCCCATATTGATCCGTCGACACTTTTGCTTTACCAGCACGCAGTACATCACTCGTCATTAAGATATTATCGTCGACATCACGAAATGTTAAATTGGCAACTTTACTGATGTTTTCCCGAGCCTTAGAAGCATCCGTAACACCGGCTAGTTGCACCCGAATTTTATTGTCTCCCTCGACAGTAATAACAGGCTCCATTACCCCGAACTCATCAATTCGTTTGGCTAGCGTTTTATACGTATTGGTTACCATATCTTTGGTTACCTTACCGCCATCGATACTTTCCACTTCGTATAATACTTCAAAGCCACCCTGTAAGTCTAACCCAAAATTAAGTGATTTAAAAATGGGAATCACACAAAGGATAGCGAGTAAAAATAACACCCCAATCAATAAACTCTCTTTGATTACTTTCTTCTTACTTGTTTTCATCTCTTCACTCCTCACCAAAATACGCTTCTCTTATTTGTCTAGAAAGGGCCTTCTTCAAATGTTGATCGATGATGATGTTATCAGTATTCAAAATATCACTGACCATCTCTGCTAACGATAAATCATTTGAATTACGCCATTTTACTTCTTTTAAATAATTCCATATATCCTCACATTTGATATAAGAATATCCCTCACGCCGCATCTCAATGCGCTTCGTTTCTAAAGCTGGCTCTATTCTCGCATATAATTCACGTAGAGAACCAAATTCAATATCCATAAATCGCCTCCTAGTATACAAATAGCTATAGTTCCATTATACCTTAAATTTTTCTGATTTTAAAGCATTAAATAAAAAATTATCACGAAGCTTACGAATACTCAGATTTCGAATCATTCTCGTTATAGTTTTCCATCTTCAATCATAGACTTTAATAGGAGCTGGGACAATGCGAAAAAGTAAATTTATAAAATCTACCCTTATTCTAATGATTGGTGGTATGGTAACCAAGATACTCGGAATGGTCATTAAAATTGTCATGACGAGATTAATTGGTACAGAAGGAATCGGTATCTATATGTTGATCAATCCGACGTTTATGCTATTTATTACGATGGCGCAACTGGGATTTCCGATTGCTATCTCGACAATGGTTGCCAAAGACAAATTCAACAATAAAAACTTAGTCTTTTCCATCATTCCGATCTCTCTTATCATTAATATCATGACTATGGTAATTCTATTACTCGGTGCAGGTTATCTCGCAACCAATTTACTACATGAACCACGAAGTTATTATGCGATCTTATCGATTGGGCTGGTCTTACCATTTATCAGTATTTCCAGTATCTTACGAGGCTACTTCTTTGGAAAGCAACGAATGATTCCTCATGTTGTCAGCAATATCACCGAGGACTTTGTTCGCCTTATCATCTTAATCATTGGTATTCCCATCTTTTTAACCAAAGGGTTAGAATTTGCGGTTGCCTTCATTGTTCTTTCCAATATTATAAGCGAACTTACTTCCATACTCGTTCTCTTCTTCTTTCTGCCAAAGAACTTTTCCATTTCCAAACACGATATCAAACCCAATCGCGGGAATATCAAAGAGATTATGAATATTAGTATTCCTGCCACTGGATCTCGCTTAATCGGAACGTTTGGGGCCTTCTTTGAACCCATTATTCTAACCTTTGTTCTTTTAAAAATCGGCTATTCCAATTCTTTTATTGTCAATCAATATGGAATCCTAAACGGTTATGTTCTACCGATGCTATTGATGCCCTCATTCTTTTCAATGGCCATTAGTCAAGCATTAATTCCTGTTGTCAGTAAAAGCTACGAAGATAAAAATTATCACTATACCAAAAACAAAATTAAACAGGCAATCTTCTTTTCCTTAATTATCGGTATTCCGGTCACTATTTTATTTGTCTGTTTCCCAACCTTTTTCCTCCAAACTATTTATAATACAACCGAAGGAGCACACTACTTACGAGTCCTCGCCCCATTATTTCTCTTTCACTATATTCAATCACCACTTACCAGTGCCCTTCAGGCAATGAGCAAAGCTACCAGTGCCATGCGGGGAACCTTAGAAGGAACCATCATTCGCACCATTCTCTTATTTAGTTGTAGTTTCCTTCGAATTGGGATGTGGGGCTTAGTCATTGCTATGGCAACCAATATCATTTATGTCACTTGTCACCAGTTTATCATGGTTCGAAATTATCTTAACCAAAAAGGATGATTGTTTAAAACCATCCTTTTTAAGTGCTTTACACACGCGATATATTCCCAATTTACACCGGTATTTTCTGTTTTTTTTGATATCCATATCCTTCTGTTGAATATCCTTGTTCAAACTCAATCACACGGGCTATATTACTTACTAGCATTTTCAAATCGTCAGATGATAAACAATCAATTGAATTAATGTCAATAGGTAAACCCTTTTTTAGTATTTTAATTTGTTTTTTCGTAAGACCTAACATCATTCGATCAACACTTTGAACATCCATGGCAAATATATCCGAATGATCGAAAAAAACCCCAATCTTGATCAAATCATCTTCTAACTCATATAATTTCCGTTGTTGGCATTTGGCATGTCCATATACGCAAAGTGATCCAACAAGACCCATAAGTGGCACTACCATATCTCCTGATTCAAACATACCAGGTGTAGACTTTATAAGCGTATAACCAAGTCCAATTGTCGATAAAACCGTCCCAAGGCTGCCAAAGAAACGCAAACGTTTATTGCTCTCCAATTTACTATCAATATTCTTTTGAATCTCATCTTTTGCTTCATATATTTCCTTCGCATTATCTGTCATTAATTGTTGCAAAAAAATTTCAGATTCTTTATCAAGATGATACTGTTTTCCATCTACCATCGTAACAACAATATACTTACCCTTCACACAATAATGCTGAACACATCTTGATGTATCTAACCCATAGTCTGTATAATCACGCATATTTTCACTCCCCTGTTGTAAGTATTATAGCTGATTTATTTGAAGAATGCAAGCAAAACTCACACCAATCTATAATTTGTGCTTTTTCACTTTTTGATGTGATTCATCATTCGCTGGTTGTCGTTGTTCGAATACCAGCCGTTGTAGTTCAGGCAGTGTATATGTTAAAATATCATTCATGTTACAATCATAACCACAATCTTTTAAAGCAAAGTAGTAAGCAATGCTTTTTAAATCAGCAAATGCTCTTTCTATCTGATCAAGCTCACGCTCCTGCTTCTGTTTCAATGCAATCTGGGAAACTACTGAGGTAAATACTGCTCCTGAGAAAATTTCAGCTCGCATGCCAGGAAATAATCCCATGCCCCAGATCGAAACAATGAGTGGTAAAAGAAATCGCTTGATTCGTTGATCATCATATTTATCATTAACCTGGTTCACTATGTATAAAGTGTTCGCTCAATCATGAACTTTCTTATTAATACTTCCCGTGCTTCTTCTTCCATTCTATCATCCAAGCGTTGTTTCATCACAGATACAAAATAAGGATTTATTTCATAATCAGTAGATCCATCAACATAAGTTACTTCTAACCGCGCACCATCATCACTTATACGATATTCCTTGATAAAATTAGATGTGTCAACCCCATATGGTCGATAATCAATCATCTAATCCCCTCCTCATTTGTCATACTATAGCAAAATAATCCATAAAAATCAAGAATGGGTAATAAAACGAATCGTCGATGTTGCAAGTTGACCGGCATTTAAACTGCTAATATGAATTTGACTTCGTTCTAACCACAGAGTATTAACCAGTTCCCAGATTGAAAAAGTTCCCGCAATGGAAATGACATCGTTTAAAAATTTCCACTCACTATGACTTGATAACAGATAAGATAAATATAAAAAGGCAAACCCAAAGAAAAATAAGATGAAGGCTTTATGCATATTAAATTTAAGATCTACTTTTTTATCATGCGCTTGTAAACCAAAATGATCATATAAAACTGTGGTAATATGAATCTTCTCTTCTTCTGTTAATGATGGCCCCACCAATTCTAACACAACTGAATACTCATAGGGAATATAATAGACAATGTGTTCAATATAAGAAATGATATCAGGATGAATCGCACGATCCCGTGGATGATACGTAGAAAAGAGTTCATCAATCGTTTGAAATTCAATCGGAATGACTGCTTTATCACCACGGATATAGTGACTAATTATATATTGCTCCGTATCAAAGTCATACTTTTTAAACCGTTTGATATGTTCTTTTATCTTGTTACTCCGAAACATATTGTACCTCCTCTATCTCACGCATCGTACCATTTAGTATGGAATATAAGTAAATCTTTACAGGGCGCTTCGTAATATGCTTAATATACTCCCGATAACCCTTTAATTGGGCGATATAATAATCGTGTTCGATATTCTTTAATTTATAATCAATAATAACGGCATGATCATCATATACAAGTAATAAATCAATCACACCATGTTTTCGTTCTAACCCTTCTTCATATAAAAATTCATATTCTTGATAAACTTTAGCGTTCTGAATATCATCTAGTAATGGTTGATTTAAAAACTGATATAGTTTTTCTTTATGTACTTCAGAAACTGGCAATTGCGATAACTGTGGATGTTTTAAATCAATCGTTTCTAATAAATAGTGAAAATAATTTCCCGCTTCTAACAGTAATTTTTCTTCATAACTATGAATCGATAAGGCTTGATGGCTATAAGCTGTTTCTGTAATCGTAGAATCTTTCGCAAATACCGGTTCATGAATTTCAAGTTTCGCTTTCGTATCTTGGATAGATGCTTGCTCGATTGAGCCTGGTCTTTGATAGTCCTTCGTTAATTCTAACGATGTCATATCATAGGGAACAATATAATCGGTTAATGCATCTTTAATCGAAACGAGAATATCTTGAAAACTACGATATCCAAGTCTTGTTCGTTCTTTTACCAGTTGCCCAGGGTGGGATGTAGGTGATTCCTTACTAAGATCACAGAGAATAATCATCTTCTCTTTGGCTCTGGTTAAAGCAACATAAAAGACTCGCAACTTCTCACTAATGGCTTCCCGTAGATAGTCTTCCTTTAAAAGATCTGTATAGATGGTTCGATGAATTCCTTCTTGATAATATGGTGTTATAATTCCATACGGCTGTTCGAAATAAAAACGGCCCTTTAAATCCTGTAGCACAAATTTGCCATACATTTCCGGGAAATAGCACACATAAAATTCTAGTCCCTTAGATTTATGAATTGACATAATTTTAACAGCATTTCCACTATCTAGTTTGCTATCATATTTTATTTCCATACCCTCAGCAAAGATTTGTTGTAAATAAGTAATAAACTTTCGAACATCGTAACCTTGATTTGCCAAGGTATCAGCTAGTTCAAATAGATAATCAAGACGATAGAGGTTTTCTTCGATATCACCAAATTCAATGAGGTGAGAATAAATTGAAAAAGTATCAACAAGTTCTTTTAACAGTGTCCGATTGGTATATCCATCTAACTGATCATGAATTCGTTTTACTTGATGATAAATCGGATCATCGGTAAAATCTTTTTTAGTGATACGATGAAACAATTGTTGATCGGTTTCCATTCCGAGCGGAGAACGTGCTACACTCATATAAGCATGAAGAACCTGCGCATCCCACTCTTCTGCGGCTACCATGATCAGTAAATTTTTTAAGATGATAATTAATAAGGACTCAGTTAAAACCGACTCTTTATTAATCTCTAAGGGAATTCCTAAAAAGGTAAAAATCTTTTTATAAAGAGCAAAATGTTTCTTTTTATCGGCCAAAATAGCAAAGTCTTCGTAGGTGATATCCCGCAAGAATCCCTGATCCTTATCGAAAATTTGATAGTGCTGCTCCATCTTCTGTTTAATATCATGAGCAATCATAAATGCTTCAATCTCTTCTTTATGGTATGGTCCCTCAGAATCAAACCGGTAATCATAGATTTCTAGATGCATATTCTGATCACTTGCTCCCTGTTTTAGATAAGCAGTATTTCCAAAGACCAACTGATGCTCTTTTTGATACATCGCACCCCCGACCTTGTCATCCATAATACGATTAAAGATTTGATTAATATCTTCTAACACTGTATTTCGAGATCGAAAGTTTTTATTAAGATCAATCTTTTTTCCATCCTGGTGTTCCCTATAAGCATTGTATTTCTGTTTAAAAATATCAGGATTGGCATTACGAAAACGATAAATAGATTGTTTGATATCGCCAACCATATAAATATTATGATTACTAATAGCCGTAATAAACATTTCTTGTAAGTCGGAAGTATCCTGGTATTCATCGACTAATATTTCATGAAACGAAGTCCGTAATTCTGCTTGAACATCAGGATAATCCGTAACCAGTTTGATCGCCAGTTTGGCAATATCAGTAAATTCATACAAATCAAATTGTTGTTTTAAAGAAGTAAGGCGCTGATCTAAAGTTTGAATGATCCGAACAAGAGCAGTAGCATAAGGTTTTGTCAGCATAATCCCCGTTTTAATCTCAGCTTCATCCTGATAGTGACACAATTGTTTTAATTCTTTTATTTGAGCTGCTAGAAGACTCTTAATTTGTTTGGCTTCCTCTTCACTCCCCCGTGGAAGATTGGGAAGTCGTAAATCTAGGGCAAGTTTTAGTTTATCATAAGTATCAGAGGTCAACAAACTAGAAAGACAATCTCGCATTTTCTGTTCATATTCAGCTGTAACATAACCAGATAGTTCTAATAGTAACGTAGCGATTTCATCACGGTGTTGAAACAATAAAGATTGATACTGTTTTACATCTTGGGTAATTTGCTCGGGTTGATACTTGTTCATAATATAATGATCCAAATACGATTCTTTATCATAGAGAAGATCCAATTTTTGACTGATTTCTAAGATAGCCGTTTTAATACTTTGATCATCTTTTAAGACAAAGTCATGAATCAAACTAGAAAAATCCTCACTTCCCCTCTGATATTCCTCTTCCATAATCGTTTCTAATAATACCTTTTTTTGAAGGGCAATCCAACTCGCATCAATAATACCAACGGTTGCTTTCATATTAAGTAAATCATGGTATTTTCGAACGATGGCCAGGGCAAAGGAATCAAAGGTCGTAATATAGGCCGCATCGATCATATCGAGAGCTGGGGCTAACGTTTCATCTTTTAAAACAGCCTTTCGCACCCGTTCTTTCATCTCGCCAGCAGCAGCATTGGTAAACGTCAATACCAATAACTGTTCGAGGGTTACCCCTTGCTTTAGCTTGGTAATGACCCGTTCTGTTAAGACGGCGGTTTTTCCACTACCTGCTCCAGCACTGACAATAATATTCTCGCCCTGACTCGTAATTGCCTCATATTGTTCATCCGTCCAGCGTGGCATCGCCATCACCTCCTAAAAAATCTTGATATCGTTGGCTCTTTAAATAGACAATATCCTGATAGTCATGATAACAAATATCAGCATACGGGCAAAACTGACAGCTCATATTCTTATCCTGTAATTGTTTGGGGTTGATCGTAAAATCAGCTTGCAGAATATGTTCTGCCGCCTCTTTGATCTTACGTTCTGCAAGGTGTGTTAGAGCCTGCATCTGGCTTTCTGACAAAATCTTCGCATAAGGACCAAATCCCTTACTGGTCATCTTCATTCCCTTAATCATGACACTATCTTGATAAGTATGATCAAACTTTTTTAACCAGTCTTCATTACTCGTACTATAACCAACTAATCGCATCGCCTCTCGTCTTACCACATTAGGATCTTCTTTCGGTTTCATGAGTTCCATATTTGGTAAAATAGGCGCAATATAAATCCCGGTAATCTTACTATTTTCAAATGCCTGACATTGCTTAATCATATATGCATAACTCGGTAGTTGCAAGTGAAATCCATGAATACAAGAGTCTAGCTGAATATCAAAGTGACCCGTCTTATAATCGATCAAACTAAGATATTTTACACCGTCCTCTTCCCGTTCCATAATTTTATCGATAAACCCTTTCATCGTTACAGGAACAGGATAATTTAGATCAAAGGCAATCCGTGTTTCAAAATGAAGTCGCTGGTGTTCACTAAGAGATTCTTGATATAATACAACCTCAATTACCATTCGAAGCTCTTCTGAAAGTCTCGTAAGTAAAAACTGTTCTTTGTGTGATAACGATTTCTCAGCAAAATAACGAGTTGTTTCTTCATCGAATTGGAATGAGGGTTTCCTTGCAACTTCTAACATATGATGAAAATAATTTCCAATGAGGGTCGTAAATGTTTCTTCATACGTTCTTAGTTTCAATAGACAATCAAGATAATAATAAAAGCCACATTTCATATATTTGTCGAGATTGGTATACGATAAAACAAGCCCCCCTTGCTCCATTAAATAATGATGGATATCTTCTTTGGCAATTGGTTGATACTGGTGATCAAATGCCATATAAGGAATCTTTCCGATCGTTTGCCTAAGCACCTCTAAGTCTGGATCCTGAACCCCATATTTCCGTACCTGATCCAATTTAGCCGCAAGAATTAAAGAAGCATCTAACTTTGAATAAATCACGTCCTTTTTAGGATAATCCGTGATTACCTTGGC
Organism: uncultured Bacilli bacterium; assembly: GCA_910578855.1. Lineage (GTDB taxonomy): Bacteria > Bacillota_I > Bacilli_A > RF39 > UBA660 > MGBC107952. Next base: position 1,849 of record CAJTRV010000007.1, on the reverse strand, counting down.
CTGATATAGTAATGGTATCAAACTAGAAGGATAACAATCTCCAGTTTTTCCCTTACGGCGGTAAGTAATCACCAATTGCTTACTCTGATCAAGCAAGCGAACCATCCGTGCTTTCACTTTCTTATTGCGTTCCAACGTTGTACTGTAACCTAGCTCTACTTGCATCGCATCGGTTAGATAAGCTTCATTTTTATAAACATGTGGCATGGTATCCGTATTAAATCCCAAGAGAAATACATGATCCTCTCTCGCAATTTGATCAAGCTCGATCACATCAACCGCCTCACGCAAAGAATCACTGGGAATCGGGATCTGTTTAAAATCGTCAATCAACAATTCCTTGATATCCTTTAGTTCATTATCATACCAAGTATACTCGTTCATCACAGCAACGATCTTGGGGATGATTTGAGAATTCATACTGGACGGATACTGCTCTAATAGTCGTTCTAACAACTCCATTGCTGGCATGGTATCAAGCTCTTCTAAAAAAGCTTGAACCAAGGTTGTACTATAAATCGATTCTGATACTGGTAAGCGAACCGGAATATGATACATTGGAAAAATCCGTTCAATCAAGGTCTGATATTCCCTACTTACATTGCAAAGTTTAATATGCTCTATCGCGATACCGCTTTCTAGTTTACGGCAAATTTCCGTAGCAACGTATCGTACTTCATCGGTCGTATTCGCAAATTCATAAATAGAATGTGGGTATACTGGTTTAGATTCTTCAACATCGACCTTTACCGTGGTATATTGTTTTAGATCAAGAATTACCTTTTCATAAAAGCGATCATCAGGTAGTTCGGTAATCACAACTTGACATGACTTTAAATAAATTGGAAACAAAGGATCGAGAATGAATAAATGTTCCGCAAGCAAGGCTTGTTTCATTTGCTGTAACATCTGTAATTTTTTATTTTGATATACTGCATTACTATCAATGCGATACATTGCTTCTAGCGCCTCATTGGCGATTGCTGGTTTCATCTGATAGGTCTTAACCAGATAATAAACAGCTCGTTTGTCGTAGCGAAAATATAAGTGTTCTAGAAGTTCAGACCACGTCAAAAATTTCACCGCAACTGACTTCTGTTCCTGGCTAAGTTTTGTTAATATTTGTCTTTGCGTACTCTTATTGGCAATTACGAGCTGTTTCATACACTTCACCAGTAACATTATAACTTATAAGTTCTCTTTTTAAAAGCGAACAAGTATAATTTTTATAGGATTACATATCTTGTTATGAGGTGGCTTATGAAATATCGTATTGATAAACCCTATCCAGCAATCAAGGTTGAGGGACCCAACCAATATTTTGCCCATTTATTAAAAGAAGATTACAGCGGTGATATCAGTGAACTTTCCGCCGTATTATTATATAGTTACCAACATATTGTCTCCGATGCAAGATTAAAAGAATATGCTAGTCTCATTCATCATATCTCCATTGTCGAAATGTATCATTTAGAATTACTAGGAGAAACCATTCAATTATTAGGAAGTGATGCCGAGTTTACTACCATAAATCCTAAAACCGAAACAACAATTCCCTGGACATCTAGTTATATCAACAACGCCACAGATTTAAAGGGAATGCTCGAACTTGATATCGCAAGTGAAGAACAAGCGATTGATCACTATGAACGACATCTCACCATGATTGATGACCATTACATCCAAAATTTACTCCTTCATATCATCCAAGATGAAAAACTTCATTTACAACTTTTCCGAGAATTTTATCAGAAGCATTTTTCTTCATGATCAAAAAAAACAAAGGACTTATAAGAGACTGCTGAAAAAGTAGTCAAAATTAAAACTGATATTTAGAAATAAAAATCTA
>CAJTRV010000006.1 GCA_910578855.1 uncultured Bacilli bacterium | reverse complement strand
GCTGACTAATACTAATAGAACGAAGATTTAATCATAATTGTTTGGAATATTGAAAAGAAAAAGATTGAACGATAAGAAATTATGGAAAATAGAAAAACACATTATCTTGTTTTCAGAGAATATTTGGAAGACTATTAGAGAGGAAGGAAATTAGGGAGGCAAAAAACTCTCAACAGTAAATCTCAAAACAGAAGTAGAAAAATAGCCATTCGGTTATAGAAAAAAATTGGTAACGATAGCAAAGTGGATACACCTGTTCCCATCCCGAACACAGAAGTTAAGCACTTTAACGCCGACAATAGTGTATGCGAAGATAGGTAGTTGCCAATTTTTTATTTTTTTTTGGAATAAAATAATGCAATGTAAAGTGACGAATAATTCGTCTTTTTTTGTTGTTAGAAAGAATAAAATATGATATATTGTTGTTAGGGAGGAGTGAAAATATGATAAAAGAAAAAAATATTGTAGTTTATTTATTGTTATCAATTTTTACATGTGGTATTGGAGCGCTTGTTTGGTTTTGTAGTTTAACCAACGATGCAGCAATGGTTGCAGATGAACCTGATTTCAATGGTGTAAAAGCGTTATTATTAACAATTGTTACATGTGGAATATATGCAATTTATTGGAACTATAAAATGGGAAAAATGATTTATATGGCTGGTTCAAAAAGAAATGTTAGTGTTTCAGATAACTCAATTGTATATTTGATTTTGGCAATTTTTGGATTCGGAATTGTAAGTTATTGCCTTATGCAAAGTGATTTGAATAAATTTGCCAATTCATAAGATATGAAAATAAATCATCATAAGTTAAGAATGTCATTATTGACTTTCTTAATTTTTATACTTTTTGGGGTGACATATTTTTTTCTCTTTGTGGAAAAGGGAATAGCAATTCCCTGTGTATTTCATGAAATTACTGGTTATTATTGTCCTGGTTGTGGAATTACTCGTTGCCTAACTAGTATATTATCGGGACAATTTTACCAAGCATTTCGTTATCATATGTTAGTTTTTTGTCTTTTGCCATTTGCTTTGTTATATGGAAGCGCCAGTTATCTATATTGGTTAATGGATCGAAGGATCACGAAAGTGCCAAATTATATATGGAATCTACTATTCATTGTAATGGTATTGTTTGGAATCATGCGAAATACTGAATTATTTTCAATTATGGCACCGACAGTAATTACTTAGAAATGACTTTATGGTCATTTTTCTTTTTTTGGAATCTTATGAATTGTATAAAATAGATAGATTTCTCTTGATAAATATGATAAAATGGAATGTAGTTATATAGTTAGAGAATGGTGATGTTATGGGAAAAATTATTGCACTTGTAAATCAAAAAGGAGGCGTAGGGAAAACGACTTCTAGTATTAATTTAGCAGCTTCTCTAGGTGTATTAAAGAAGAAAGTTTTATTAATTGATTTAGACCCACAGGGAAATGCTTCAACGGGAACTGGAATAAGTAAGTCTGATTTTGATCATTGTATCTATGACCTTTTATTAGATAAAGCAACGTTGAATGACGTAATCATTAAAACTGGATTCAAGAATTTATATATAATTCCCGCAACGATTAATTTGGCTGGTGCTGATATTGAATTGGTGGAGAAAAGTAAGATGGATCCTAGTATCACATCCAATGGACAGTTAAAGAAACATTTGGAGGCTGCTAAAGAGATCTTTGATTATATTATTATTGATTGTCCACCGTCATTAGGTGTTCTTACGACCAATGCATTAACTGCCGCTGATTCTGTATTAATTCCTGTACAATGTGAGTTTTTCGCTTTAGAGGGGATTATGCAGTTATTAAATACGATTATGTTGGCTCAAAAAAAATTAAACCCTACTTTAAGTATTGAAGGTGTTCTTCTTACAATGTTGGATAGTCGAACTAATTTGGGTTTAGAAGTAGTGGAAGATGTAAAAAGTTATTTTAAAGAAAAGGTATATGATACCATTATTCCAAGACTTGTTAAGTTATCAGAAGCACCAAGTCATGGAAAACCCATTCTCGCTTATGATCCTCAGAGTCGGGGAACAGAAGCTTACCTTAATTTAGCAAAGGAAGTGATTGATCGAAATGGAAAATAAAAAACGAGCACTTGGTAGAGGGTTAGAGCAATTATTTAATAGTGATAATTTAGATGTCAATACAGTTTCATCATTTGAACAACAAATCTATGAAACAACTTCTCGTGAAGAGATTATCGACTTGGATTTAGATGAACTACGAGCCAATCCATATCAACCCCGCAAAATATTTAATGATGAGGCCTTGACAGATTTAGCTAATTCTATTAAAGAGCATGGTGTTTTTCAACCGATTATCGTGAAGAAAAGTCGGGTCAAAGGATATGAAATTATTGCCGGAGAGCGACGTGTTCGGGCAAGTAAACTAGCTGGTTTAAAAACCATACCTGCTATTATTCGTGCCTTTACCGATGAACAGATGATGGAAATTGCCTTGCTTGAAAACTTACAGCGTGAAAATTTAAGTGCGATTGAAGAAGCAATTGCCTATCGGAGTATGATTGATACATTACATTTAACGCAAGAACAATTGGCCAAAAAAGTTGGAAAGAGTCGGAGCCATGTTACTAATATGTTGGGACTGTTACGTTTGCCAGATGAAGTGCAGACAATGGTAAATCAAGGAAAATTATCAATGGGGCATGCCCGGGTATTGAGTAAATTAGAAGATAATGGAAAGATACTAGATATGGCTAATAAAATTGTCACTGATAATTTAGCGGTTCGAGAAGTGGAAAAAGAAACCGAAGGTCAAGATTTTGTGCGCAAAGTGAAGATGAATCGTCGTCAAGAATCATCTTCAGAATATCGCTATGTTGAAGACTTACTACGAGAGCGATTAGATACAAAAGTAAAGATCAAAGATAAAAAGATTGAAATATCATTTGCGAATGTTGCTGACTTAAATCGTATTTTAGAAATTTTAAATGTTAAGGAATAGGTGAAGTATTATGACAAAAGAATTGTTAGATCAAATATTGTCAAAAGAAATCATAGGACCTGTTATCGTTGTAGCAGGCTCTATTCTCTTATATGGGATTTTAAAACGAATTATAAAGCGAATGTTTCACTTAAACTTAGCAGGCATTGATGTTAGAAAAAATAAAACGGTAGTTGGTTTAGTATGTAATGTTATGAAGTACTTATTAATTGTCATCGATATCTTAGTTATTTTGGCAATTTATGGAGTTGATACCAAGGGAATTGTTGCCTCATTAGGAGTTGTTGGGGTTGTCGTTGGTCTCGCGATTCAAGATACATTAAAAGATTTTTTCTCAGGAATTTTTATTTTATCAGAAGATCAGTATCGGGTTGGTGATTGGATAAAAATTGGTGATTTTAAAGGGGAAGTTGTTTATCTTGGACTTAAGACAACAAGGGTCAAAGCATATACCGGTGAAATTAAAATGATTAGTAATCGGAATATTACGGAAGTGATTAATTATTCAAAAGATGATTCACTAGCCATTGTTGATGTGACAACCAATTATAATGAGAGTACTGAAAAAATCGAACAGGTATTAACAGAACTTTGTAGGCGATTATCACGGGAACTACCTAATCTTCGGGGTAAAGTAGAGTTATTAGGAATTACTGCTTTAGGTGAAGATGGCGTTGATTTTCGGGTTACGGTTGCAACCGAACCGACGATGCAATATGGTGTAGAACGAATGATTCGCAAGGAAATAAAGAAGGAATTTGCTCAGCATAATATTAATATTCCTTATCGACAGATGGTGATTCACAATGGTTAGAGAATATCGTTTGAATAGTATTGTTATGATGAAAAAACCACATCCCTGTGGAACCAATGAATGGACGATTACGAGAGTCGGTGCTGATATTAAAATAAAATGTAATGCTTGTGGGCGAACGATAATGTTACCACGAATTGATTTTAATAAAAAGCTTAAAAAAGTACTAACATACTAGGAGGTATCAAATGGAAAAGAAAAAGATACACAAAGGTTATAACCCCATCTTTGTTTTGATTATCATAACCTTTGTTATTATGTTGTTTAGTTTTATCTTTGACATATTAGGGATTGATGGTGAACAAGCTGCGGTAGTCAATGGGACATTAGAAACATCGATTGTTGTTGTAAAAAATATTTTTAGTATTGAAGGGTTGCAGTATCTATTTACTCATATAACGAGTAATTTTGCGGTCTTAGAACCACTGGCACTTCTCATTATATCCTTAATGGGAATTAGCATTGGAGTGACAAGTGGTCTTTTTAAAGTGATTTTTCGGCCACTTCGGAAATTCAATTTGACAATGATTACCTTTGTGACGTTATTAATAGGGATATTGGGTAGTGTTTTTGGTGAGAGTGCCTATGTAATTTTGCTTCCATTGAGTGCTGTTATGTACCGGTACATTGGTCGAAATCCAATGTTGGGAGCGATGACTGCTTTTTTAGGAATTACTGCAGGTTATGGAACCAATGTTATTTTTACAAATGATGATTATATTCTCGGTAATTTAACACAACTCGCTGCGACTGTGGAAGTTGATAAAACATATGAGTTTCATCTAATGTCCAATATTTATATTATGGTTGCGTCGACGTTTATTTTAAGTTTTATTGGGACAGTGATTATCAATCGTTTTTTAGCAAACAAACTTCCCAAGAAATATAAAATAGAGGATGATGTTGACGTTTCTAAAAAAGGTGTCATAGTAAGTGCGATTGCTTTTTTACTGATGGTGGCAGTTATAATTTATATGATTATACCGGGAATGAAATTACCAGCCTCAGGATCGTTATTGGATTTTGGTTCTAAAGTTTACGTTAATCAATTATTGGGTGTGGATTCTCCCTTTAGAAGTGGAATAGTTCTAATTATTACGATGATGATTGTTATTTGTTCCTTTATTTATGGAAAAGTAAGTGGAACAATGCACGATAACCATGAATATGGAACAGGATTATCTCAGAGCTTTAAAGATTTGGGATATCTATTTGTCCTATTGTTCTTTGTTTCGATGCTGACGAGTATTTTAGAATATACCAATATAGGGACGGTTTTAGCTACGCGGTTTATCGAATTTGCCAGTACCATTCCGATGAGTGGGATTCCACTTATGATCTTAACGTTCTTTATTATTGTTATAATGAGTATTTTAATTCCAGGGACGGAGGCTAAGTGGGCTTTGGCTTCTCCGTTAATTATTCCGTTATTTATGCGGGCGAATATGACTCCAGATTTTACCCAATTTTTATTTAAAGTAGCTGATGGAATGGGAAAATGTTTTTCTCCTATATTTGTCTATTTTATTGTTTTGATTGGATTTTTACAAAAATATAATCATTCATCAAAAGAGATAACTATTTTTGGAACGATGAAATTGATGATGCCAGCAATTATTTTATTTACTGTACTATGGTTATTAATCTTAATCGGATGGTATGTTATTGGGTTACCATTAGGAGTGGGCAATTATCCAACATTATAATGAATTCAGACTAATGATAATTGATATTATTAGTCTTTTATTGTATAATAGTTTTGCAGTACTTGAATAAGTATAATTATGAGAAAGAGGAGATAGTATGGCCTTAAAAGCAGGGATTGTTGGTTTGCCAAATGTAGGGAAATCAACATTATTTAATGCGATTACCAAGCAAAATATTTTAGCAGCAAATTATCCATTTGCGACAATTGAGCCAAATGTAGGAGTGGTAATTGTTCCTGATGAGCGTTTAAATTTTCTAAAGGAAATGTATCAACCGAAGAGTTTTGTTCCAACAACATTTGAATTTACTGATATTGCTGGTCTTGTTGCGGGAGCTGCTAGCGGCGAAGGATTAGGAAATAAATTTCTATCTCATATCCGTGAAGTGGATGCGATTTGTGAAGTTGTTCGCTGTTTCCATGATTCCAATGTTACTCATGTAACCGGAAGTGTTGATCCCATTCGTGATATTGAAATTATCGGTGTTGAATTAATGTTAGCAGACTTAGAAGTAGTTGATAGTCGGATTGGTAAAATTGCCAAAAAAGTAACACAATCACGCGATAAAGATGGTTTGCGAGAATTGGAATTGATGCGTAAATTAAAAGACAACCTAGAGAAAAATATTCCTGTTCGTTCGTTAGAATTTACCGAAGAAGAGGAATTAATATTAAAACCATTTCAATTTTTAACTGCTAAGCCGATTATCTATGTTGCTAATATTGATGAAGAAGAAATATCAGCTGATGACAATGAATATGTGAAACAGGTAAGAGCTTATGCCAAGCGAGAAGGAGCCGAAGTTGTAAAGGTATGTGCTAAGATTGAAGCTGAATTAGCAGAATTAGATGATCGTGATCGAGTTCTTTTTCTTGATGATTTAGGAATCACTCAGAGTGGTCTCGATCAACTGATTAAGGCAACCTACCAGCTATTAGGACTTTCTACTTATTTTACAACCGGAGTAGATGAAGTACGGGCATGGACATTCCATCAGGGAATGAAAGCTCCTGCTTGTGCCGGAATCATTCATACTGATTTTGAACGAGGGTTTATCAAAGCGGAAGTTACTAGTTATGAGGATTTGAAAGAATGTGGTTCAGAAAAAGCGGTGAAAGAAGCTGGGAAACTTCGCTTAGAAGGAAAAGAATATGTCATGCAAGATGGAGATATTTGTTTATTTCGTTTTAATGTATAGGGCCTCTAAAGAGGCTTTTTGCTTGACTAAAACTTCTGATGTTGATACGATGTATTTAGAGAAATAGGGAGGACAAAAAATGAGTAAAAATAAGACACTATTGATTATGGCGGCTGGAATGGGAAGTCGCTTTAGTCAGGATGGAAATGATGAAGTAAAACAAATTGCTAAGGTCGGACCAAATGGTGAATTTTTGATTGATTATTCTATTTATGATGCAATCCAAGAAGGATTTCAAAAGGTAGTCTTTGTCATTAAAAAGGAACATGAAATGATTTTTCGACAGACGGTTGGAAATCGAGTGTCAAAATATATTCAAGTAGAATATGCTTTTCAAGATATCCAGGATATTCCAGCAGGTTATTCTGTGCCAGCAGGAAGAGATAAACCATGGGGAACAGCTCATGCTATTTTAGCAGCTAGAAATATCATTAATGAGCCATTTGTTATTATCAATGCAGATGATTTTTATGGTCGTGATGCTTATCGGGTTGCAGCTAAGTTTTTAGATAATAATCAAGACGATCATTGTTATTCAGTAATTGGATATCAAGTAAAAAATACATTATCTGAAAATGGAGCTGTTAAGCGGGGAATCTGTTTAGAAGAGAATCATCAATTGGTAGAACTGATTGAGAGTAATGTAATAGAACATGACGGAGTTATTACTGCTACACCCCTTGATGGACGTTCTATGATGATCGTTGATCAAGAGAGTCTTGTATCGATGAATATGTTATGTTTTACTCCAACTATTTTTGAATATATCGAACGTAAATTTCCGAAATTTTTGGATCAGAATTTATCAGTGAATCCACTTAAGTGTGAATATTTAATACCTGATGTTTTGGATGCAGCTAAACGTGAGCAATTTGCGAAAGTGTGCTTGGAGCGGACGACTGCAAAATGGTATGGGATGACGTATTATGAAGATAAAGCTTTGGTAGTTGCATCTCTTTCTAAGATGATTGAAAAAGGAGACTATCCTGTGGTATTATGGGATTCTAATAAAGGAAAAAGAATATAGGAGAAATCTTGTATTCTTTCTTTACTTCTTGCATATTATTTGTTATAATCTATCATGAGTATTAATTTACTCCTTGCTTCTAGGGAAGCCAAATAGACCATAAGGAGGTGGAAATATGAAAAACTATGAAATTATGTTCATTGTAAAGCCAACATTAAGTGAAGATGAAGTGAAAAAAGTAGTTGAAAACTTTAAAAACATTTTAACTAATAATGGTGCTAAAATTGTTGACTTTGTAGAAATGGGACAAAGAGAATTAGCTTATGAAATCAAAAAGTTCAAAAATGGTTACTATTTTGTAGCAACAATTGAAGCAAATGATGACCAAGCAATTAAAGAATTTGATCGTTTATCATTAATTAGTGGTGATATGTTAAGACATTTAATCACGAAACTTGATAAATAAGAAAGAGGTATTCTATGAATAGAGTAATGTTAGTTGGAAGACTTACAATCAAACCTGAGCTTAGATATACAGGTTCTAATTTACCGTATTCACGATTTTCAGTAGCGGTAAATAGAACATTCACCAATAGTCAGGGCCAAAGGGAAGCAGATTTTATCAATGTTGTTGTTTGGAGAAAGCAAGCTGAAAATGTATGTAACTTTTTGGACAAAGGAAGTCTCGTATCAGTTGAAGGTAGATTACAAACGAGTAGCTATGAAGTAAATGGGGAGAAACGATATCGGGTTGAAGTGGTTGCTGATTCTGTACAATTCTTAGAAAGTAAGGGTGCAAGAACTCAGGGAAATTATCAAGGTGGAAATGACAATGTCAGTCCATATGATTACCAAAGTAATAATAATTTAACAACCAATGATGTTAGTGTCGAGAATGATCCATTCGCCGATTTTGGTGAAAGTGTAACAATTGATGATGACTTCTTAGATTAATTAAGGAGGAAAGAAAATGGCAGATTTCAAAAAAAGAAAAAAGATATGTCAAATGTGTGCCGGGAAACCAGTAGATTATAAAAATGTTGACATTATCAAAAAATATATTAGTTCTGATAAAGGTAGAATTTTACCAAGAAGAATGACTGGTGCCTGTGCAAGACACCAAAGACATATTGCAAATGAAGTGAAAAAAGCACGTTTTATGGCTTTGATTCCATTTGTTAAATAGGCATAAAAGACACAATCGTGTCTTTTTTTGTTGATTGTAATAGTTGTAATTCTACGATGGAAAGGGATAATTTGTTATAAAGAATGAAGTTGGTTTATACAATGTGTGTAATTGAACATAATGCTTTAACCAAATATATCAATATAGTTCGGTTAGATCATTTTACTTGTTCATACTAGGTCTTTATTCACGTGAGATTGATGCTATATGGAGTTGACCTGACCTGAAAAAAGTGTTTATTCGTTTTGTTAAAAATGTCACCTGTTAAGATATCGGTTAGATAGAATTTTTCGTTACTTAAATTTTTAATATTGTTCTAAAAGCCCGTGTCTGATTTTGTAAATAAATTGCTCAATTGTGCTAAAAAAGTGTTGCATTTCATAAGATATTACTGTATAATTTTGAATGTGTGGCATGCGTTGATGTGCAAGGTTGCTGAGACACCAGGTTAAGTTGTAAAATATTTTAACTAAAAACTCAGGTTATTTGCGCGGAGCAAGTCTATACTGAGATATAGGCGAAAGGAGGATACAATATGTCTAAAACGAAAGTTCGGATCAAATTAAAAGCATTTGAACATAAAAATTTGGATGCTGCTTGTGCGAAAATTGTGGAAACTGTAAAGAGAACTGGTGGAGAAGTGAGTGGACCAATTCCGCTACCAACAGAAATCGAAAAGATCACAATTTTAAGAGCTGTTCACAAATACAAAGATTCACGTGAGCAATTCGAAAAGAGAACTCATAAGAGACTTATTGATATCAACAACCCAAGTAAGGAGACAGTTGAGGCATTAACTCATCTAGAAATTCCTAGTGGTGTAGATATTCAAATTAAATTATAATTCGTAAGCAAAATAGGAGGAAAAGTTATGAAAAAAGGAATCTTAGGTCGTAAAATTGGAATGACTCAAGTATTTACCAATGATGGGAAATTAGTTCCTGTAACTGTTGTTTCTGTTGAACCTAATGTGGTAACACAGATTAAGACAAAAGAAAACGATGGTTATGAAGCAATTCAACTTGGTTTTGATACAAAGAGAGAAAAGTTAGCGACAAAAGCATCTATTGGACATACCAATAAAGCAAAGACTACACCTAAGCGCTTCTTTAGAGAAATTAGAGGTGTCGATGTAGCAAATTATTCTTTAGGACAAGAAATTGGAGTAGATATCTTTACTGAGGGAGAAATGGTTGATGTTACCGGAACAACAAAAGGTAAAGGATTCCAAGGTGTTATTAAGAGACACAATCAAAGTAGAGGACCTATGGGGCATGGATCTCATTATCATAGAAAACCAGGTTCAATGGGAACAATGCGACCAATGCGTGTTTTTAAAGGTAAAAAATTACCAGGTCACATGGGAGGATTAACAGTTACGATTCAAAACTTGGAAATTGTTGCTGTCGATACAGAAAATAATGTAATCTTAGTCAAAGGAAATATTCCTGGAAGTAAGAAATCACTTGTAATAATCCGAAGTGCTGTGAAAAACCCTGGTAAAGTAAATGAGACAACTGGATTGATCAGTTATGTTACAGAAGAACCAGTGGCAACTGAAGCAACTGCTGAAGTTGTTGAAACAGAGGAAACACCTGAAGTAGCAGAAACTGCCGAAGAAAATAATTAGTAGGGAGGAAAAGCATGAAAAAACAATCTGTATTAAATATTAAAGGTGAAAAAGTTAAAGATATTACATTGAATGAAGCTGTGTTTGGAATTACACCAAATGATGCTGTATTATACGATGCGATTACATTAGCAAGAAATTCACAAAGACAAGGTACACATAGTACCAAAACACGTAGTGAAGTTAGCGGTGGTGGTAGAAAACCATGGAAACAAAAAGGAACCGGAAATGCTCGTCAAGGGTCAACTCGGGCTCCACATTGGCGTCATGGTGGTGTTGTATTTGGTCCAACCCCACGAAGCTATGCTACGAAAATGAATAAAAAAGAACGTCGTTTAGCACTTAAATCAGCATTATCTTACAAAGTGTTAGATAGTGAAATGATTATTGTTGATCACTTTCAATTAGAAAGTAACAAGACAAAAGAGGCTAAAAACGTTTTAGCAAACTTAAAGGCAACTGGTACAACATTAATCGTTGTAGATGAGTTAACAGAAAATGTTGTTTTAGCAACTCGTAACCTTAACAATGTTATGTTGTTACAAGCTGATGAAATTAATACATTAGACATTATTGCGGCTCATAACATGATTATTACTGAAAATGCCGTAAAAGCAATTGAGGAGGTGCTTGGTTAATGAGTAACTATCGAGATATTATTAAAGCGCCAATCATCACGGAAAAAAGTGCTGATTTAGCTCAAAAACATAATACTATTACATTTAGTGTTGATGTTCGAGCAAATAAAACACAGATTAAACAAGCTGTTGAAAACATTTTTAACGTAAAAGTAGAAAGTGTTAATACAATCAATGTAAAACCAAAGAAAAAAAGAGTAGGACGTTACATGGGTAAGACTGCTCGCGTAAAAAAAGCAATCGTTAAGTTAAGTGAAGGTAGTTCAATCGAACTTAACTAACTCTAAAAGGAGGATTAAAATATGGCTATAAAGAAATATAAGTCAATGACCAATGGACAACGTAGTAAAAGTACATTAGTTAATGAAGAAATTACTACTGATGTTCCAGAAAAATCATTGCTTGTTACATTAAAGAAAACTGGTGGTCGTAACAACTCAGGAAAAATTACAACTAGACACATCGGTGGAGGACATAAAAGAAAATACCGTATTATCGATTTCAAACGAAATAAAGATGGTATTATTGGAACTGTTGCTACTATCGAATACGATCCAAACCGTTCATCTAACATTGCTTTAATTAAATATGCCGATGGAGAAAAACGATATATTATTGCTCCAAAAGGCTTAAAAGTGGGAATGAAAATTGAAAGTGGTCCGCAAGCAGATATCAAAATTGGTAACTGTTTACCACTTGAAAATATTCCAGAAGGAACAATGGTACACAATGTTGAATTAAAACCTGGTAAAGGTGGGCAGATGGCTCGTTCAGCTGGTGCTAGTGTTCAAATTTTAGGACGTGAAGGAAAATATACATTACTTCGACTAGGTAGTGGTGAAGTACGTAAAGTACTTAGTACTTGCCGTGCTACCGTTGGGGAAGTAGGAAATGAAGATCATGAACTTGTAAGTTTAGGAAAAGCAGGACGTAAGCGTCATATGGGAATTCGTCCAACTGTTCGTGGTTCTGTAATGAATCCAAATGATCACCCACATGGTGGTGGTGAAGGACGTGCGCCAATTGGTCGTAAAGGTCCACTTACTCCTTGGGGTAAACCAGCCTTAGGAAAGAAAACACGTAAAACGAAAAAAGCTTCAGACAATTTAATTGTTCGTCGCCGTAAAAAATAGAGAAAGGATGATTTAGATGGCTAGAAGTATAAAAAAGAAACCTTTTATTGATGAGCACTTAGCGAAAAAGGTAGAAAATGCAAAAGAATCTGGTAAAAAAGAAGTAATTAAAACGTGGTCTCGCCGTTCGACAATTTATCCTGATTTTATCGGTCTAACATTTGCTGTTCACAATGGGAAAGAATTTATTCCTGTTTATGTAACAGAAGATATGGTCGGTCATAAATTAGGTGAATTTGTACCTACTCGTAAATTCGGTGGACATGGATCTGACAAGAAATAAGAATAAACTCAAGAAGGAGGACTAAAATGGAAGCAAAAGCGATTGCAAAAGGTGTTAGAATCGCACCAAGAAAAGCCCGTTTAGTGATCGATTTGGTACGTGGAAAAAGCGTAGCTGAAGCTGATAATATTTTAAATAATATGAACAAAGAAGCTGCTAGATTAATCCGAAAAGTATTAACTAGTGCTGTTGCTAATGCAGAAAACAACTTAGAGTTAGATAAGACAAATCTCTATGTAAAAGAAGCATATATCAACGAAGGTCAAACGATGAAAAGAGCAAGATTTGGTTCACGTGGTCACGTTGATCCAATTAAAAAAAGAACAAGTCACATTACAATTGTTGTAAGTGAGAGAAACTAAGAAAAGGAGGTAAACTGATGGGTCAGAAAGTTAGTCCAATAGGACTTAGAATTGGTATTAATAAAAATTGGGAATCTAATTGGTATGCATCTAATAAAGATTTCGCAAAGTACCTAAATAATGATGTTAAAATTCGTAAATATTTAACTACAAAGTTAAAAGACGCAGCAGTTTCAAGCATTCTTATTGAGAGAACAAATAAGAAAACTGAAGTTATTATTAACACTGCAAAACCAGGTGTTGTAATTGGTCATGGTGGAGATGAAATTGAAAAGTTAAAGAAAAATTTATCTAAGTTAGTAGATGAAAATATTCAAATTTCAATAATGGAAGTAAAACAACCAGACTTAGATGCTGCCTTGGTTGCTGAAAACATTGCGCATCAAATTGAAAATCGAGTATCATTTAGAATTGCCCAAAAAAGAGCAATTAGAAATACGATGAAAGCAGGAGCAAAAGGAATTAAAACAGCGGTATCTGGACGTTTAGGAGGAGCTGATATGGCTCGAACAGAAGGTTACACTGAAGGAATGATTCCACTTCATACTTTAAGAGCTGATGTTGATTATGCTCACAAAGAAGCTGATACTACATATGGTAAAATCGGTGTCAAAGTATGGATTTACAAAGGAGAAATCCTTCCTGCAAAGAAAGCAGAGGGAGGTAAGAAAGATGGCAGTCATTCCGAAAAGAACTAAATATCGTCGACCACATCGTTTAAGATATGATGGAAAAGCCAAAGGAAATACTGAACTTCACTTTGGGAAATATGGGTTAATGGCAATGGAGGGAGCTTGGATTACACAAAATCAAATTGAAGCCGCTCGTGTTGCAATGAACCGTTACATGAAACGTGGTGGAAAAATATGGGTTAATATCTTCCCACACTTATCATTAACAAAGAAACCTTTAGAAACTCGTCAAGGTAAAGGTAAAGGAGCACCTGAATGTTGGGTAGCTGTTGTAAAAGAAGGAAAAATTATGTTTGAGGTAGATGGTGTTGACGAAGCCACTGCACGTGAAGCATTACGTCTTGCGATGCATAAATTACCAATCAAATGTAAGTTTGTAAAAAAAGAAAGTGGTGAAGCTAATGAAAAATAGTGAAATTAGAGAATTGACTAGCGAAGAACTACAAAATAAAATTGAAGAATATAAAGAAGAATTATTTAATTTACGTTTTAGCCAAGCTACTGGGAATCTTGAAAAACCTTCAAGAATCAGAGAATTAAGAAAGTTAGTGGCTCGTATGAAGACAATCTTACGTGAACGCGAACTAAATAAGGATTAATGGAGGTATTTATGGAAACAAAAAGAACTCATGATTTAGTGGGGAAAGTTGTAAGTGATAAAGCTGATAAGACAATTACTGTTTTAGTAGAAACTTACAAGAATGACCCTTTATATAAAAAACGTGTTAAATATTCTAAAAAATATACAGCACATGATGAAAAAAACGAGGCTAAAATTGGAGATAAAGTGCGAATTGCTGAAACAAGACCACTTTCTAAGACAAAGAGATTCCGTTTAGTTGAGATTATAGAAAAAGCTGTTATTTTGTAGCAGAAAACTCAAGAAGGAGGAAATGTTAAATGGTTCAACAACAAACTGTAATGAAAGTTGCTGATAACTCTGGAGCGAAAGAACTTATGGTAATTCGTGTTCTTGGAGGAAGCAAAGTAAAAACAGGAAATATTGGTGATATAGTCGTAGGGACTGTTAAAAAAGCGACTCCTAACGGAACAGTTGGAAAAGGTAAAGTTGTGAAGGCTGTTATTGTTAGAAGTAAATTTGGTCTAAGAAGAAAAGACGGAAGTTATATCAAATTTGATGACAACGCTTGCGTAATCATTAAAGATGACATGACTCCAGTTGGAACTCGTGTATTTGGACCAGTTGCACGTGAATTACGTGACAAAGATTTTATGAAAATAGTTTCACTTGCGAAAGAAGTGTTATAGTTTCATAACAAGGAGGAAAAGCATGATTTTAAAAACAGGAGACAAAGTTAAAGTTATAGCTGGTAAAGATAAAGGTAAGGAAGGGAAAATTACTAAAGTTCTACGTAATGACAATAAAGTAATCGTAGAGGGAATCAATATGATTAAAAAGCATATGAAGCCAAATGGTGGAGCAGCTGGTAGTATTGTGGAAATGGAAGCACCAATTCATGCTTCTAATGTAATGGTAATTGATCCAAAGACTAAAAAAGTAACCAGAATAGGACATACAACAGACAAAAAAGGTAAGAACGTTAGATGCACAAAGAAATCTAACACTGTTCTTGATTAATTGGAAGGAGGGTAATTAATGAACCGCCTAAATGAAAAATATAAAAATGAAATCGTACCTAGTTTAAAAGAAAAATTTCAATATAAGAGTGTGATGGAAGTACCTAAGTTAGAAAAAATCGTTGTCAATATGGGTGTTGGTGATGGAGCAGGTAATTCTAAGTTGTTAGATGCTGCTGTAGCTGACTTAACGTTGATTACAGGACAAAAACCAGTTGTTACCACTGCGAAAAAGGCAATCGCTGGATTTAAAATTCGCGCTGGTCAAGGAATTGGATGTAAAGTAACCCTAAGAGGAGAGAATATGTATAACTTCTTAGATAAACTAATTAGTATTACATTACCTCGTGTTCGTGACTTTCGTGGAATTTCTAACAAGGCATTTGATGGACGAGGAAATTATACATTAGGATTAAATGAGCAATTAATCTTCTCTGAAATAAACTTTGATGATGTTGTAAAAGTACGTGGTATGGATATTGTATTCGTTACGACTGCTAACACAAACGAAGAAGCATTAGAACTTTTAAAAGGTTTCGGTATGCCGTTTAAAAAATAACGGAAATTAGGAGGAAAATATGGCTAAAACAAGTATGAAGGTAAAAGCGAGTAGACCGCAAAAGTTTAAAGTACGTGAATATACTCGTTGCCAAAGATGTGGTAGACCACATTCAGTTCTTAGAAAGTACGGAATTTGCCGTATTTGCTTTAGAGAACTAGCTTACAAAGGACAAATACCAGGCGTAAAAAAATCAAGCTGGTAATAGATGGGAGGAAAGTAGCATGGGAGTAATAAGTGACCCAATCGCAGATATGCTTACGAGAATTCGTAATGCCAATCAAATGCGCTATACAGAAGTTGAAGTACCCGCTTCAAAAATTAAAGTTGAAATCGCGAAGATTTTAAAAGATGAAGGATTTATTCGTGATTACAAGATTGAGAAAAACGATGTCCAAGACAATATTGTATTAGGACTAAAATATGGAGAAAACAAAGAACGAGTAATTACTGGGCTTAAGAGAATTTCAAAACCAGGATTACGCGTTTATGCGAAAGCTGAAGAGGTACCAAGTGTTTTAAATGGACTTGGAATTGCTATTGTTTCGACATCAAAAGGTTTAATGACTGATCGTGATGCTAGAAAAGCAAGCCTTGGTGGCGAAGTAATCGCATATATTTGGTAGAAAGTGGAGGATTAGGATATGAGTAGAATTGGTAATAGAGAATTAGCAATCCCTGCTGGTGTAGAAGTTAAAGTTGATGGAAACATCGTAACGGTTAAAGGTCCTAAAGGAGAACTTTCTACTAAAATCGATAAGCATATTAATGTTGAGATAAATGAAGGAACGGTAAAAGTAATTTGTAATGATGCAAATTATAGTGCTTTTCATGGAACAGCCAATGCAAACATTAATAATATGATTATCGGCGTAACAAAGGGATATGAAAAAGGCTTAGAAGCTTACGGTGTTGGTTACCGTTTCCAAGTGAAAGGGAAAACCATCGTTGTAACGGCCGGATATTCTCATCCTGTTGAAGTAGAAGTTCCAGAAGGGTTAACAGTAGAAGCACCAAGTAATACTGAATTAACAATTAAGGGAATTGATAAATGTCTTGTTGGAGAATTTGCTGCAAACATTAGAGACATTAGAAGACCAGAACCTTATAAGGGAAAAGGTATTCGTTACAAAGGTGAAGTTGTTCGCCGTAAAGAAGGAAAGAAAGCAGCTTAAGTAAAGTAAAGGAGCGTCATACTTATGATAAATAAGAAAAGTCGTAATGAGGTACGAGTAGAGCGCCATAAACGTGTTCGTTCGAAGATTTCAGGAACTACTGAGGTTCCAAGATTAAACGTATTTCGTTCAAATAGTAACATTTTTGCTCAAATTATCGATGATACCAAAGCTGTTACATTAGTAAGTGCGTCTTCTATCGACAAGGAATTAAAACTTGAAAATGGAAGTAACATTGAAGCTGCAGCAGCCGTTGGAGCATTGATTGCTAAGCGAGCAAAGGAAGCAAATATTAACAAAGTAATCTTTGATAGAGGTGGATACCTATATCATGGGCGTGTAAAAGCTTTAGCCGAAGCAGCACGTGAAAATGGATTAGAATTCTAAGAGGAGGGTAACATGGAAAACAAAGAAAAAAAGAATAACGTTAACCGCCCAAATAACAATGCAAATGGTCGACCAAACAGAAAACCAAGAATGCAAAGACAACGCCAACCAAAGTTATATGACGAAGAAGTGATTAATATTGGACGCGTTACAAAAGTTACAAAAGGTGGACGTACTTTCCGTTTTTCAGCTACGATGGTAGTAGGAGATAGAAAAGGTAAAGTCGGAATTGGAACTGGTAAAGCAAACGAAGTACCAGATGCCATTAAAAAAGCTGTGCAAGCTGCTACTAAGAATATAGTTGAAGTATCTATCGTAGATGGAACAATTCCACATGAGGCAATTGGGGTACAAAGTGCTAGTAAAGTGTTATTAAAACCTGCTAGTAAAGGTACCGGAGTAAAAGCTGGTGGACCAGTTCGTTCAGTACTTGAACTTGCTGGAGTAAAAGATATCTTATCAAAATCACTTGGATCAAACACGAAAATTAATATGGCTCATGCAACATTAAATGCTTTAAAGGCACAAAAAACAGTTGAAGAAGTTGCAAAACTACGTGGTAAGAAAGTCGAGGAAATCAGATAATGAAATTACATACGATGAAACCAAATGCGGGAGCTACAAAAGCTCGTAAGCGAGTTGGACGTGGACCAGGATCTGGTATGGGTAAAACTAGTACCAGAGGGGAAAATGGACAAAACTCTAGAAGTGGTGGAGGAGTAAGACCAGGATTTGAAGGTGGACAGAGTCCATTATTCAGAAGATTACCAAAACGTGGTTTCTCTAATGCCCGCTTTAAAACGGTATATGCAACAATTAATTTAAGTGATTTAAACAAGTTTGAAGATGGAGCAGAAATTACTCCTGAGATTTTGAAAGATATGGGACTACTTAAGAATCAACTTGATGGTGTTAAAGTATTAGGAAATGGTACTTTAGAAAAGAAATTAACAGTAAAAGCACATAAATTTTCAGCGACTGCTAAAGCTGAAATAGAAAAATTAGGTGGAAAAGCAGAGGTGATCTAAAATGTTTGCAAATATGAAGCAAATATTTAATCCCAAGAATAAAGATTTGCAAAAGCGAATTCTCTTCACCTTATTTGCGCTTTTTGTATTTAAGTTAGGAACGACGATTATCGTTCCTGGGATTGATAAGAGTGCTCTTGGTACTGATAGTCTAGGATTTCTAGGTTTAATCAATGCCATGGGTGGTGGAGCGATGGAAAAATTTTCGATCTTCGCTTTAGGAGTAATGCCTTACATTACAGCATCAATCATTATTCAATTATTACAAATGGATATTATTCCCTATTTCGCGGAACTAGCCAAACAAGGTCAAGTTGGTCGAGATAAATTAAATCAAATTACACGAGTTGTTGGAATTATCCTCGCATTTGTGCAAGGATATATGTTCTCATTTGCCTTTATTAAAGGTGGAACTGTAATGGATTATATGCAATTTGCAACGGTCTTAACAGCTGGAACATCTTTATTATTGTGGATGGGTGATCAGATAACGCAAAAAGGAATTGGTAATGGGATCTCTATGATCATCATGGCGGGAATAATCGCCTCATTGCCAAGTATGTTTATGGATGCATGGAATGGATTTGTCGTTGGAGGCGATACCCATGCATTGGTATTTGGTATTGTATCATTTCTTGTATTTGTAATTGTCTATGTAGCAATTGTAATTGGAGTTGTTTTTGTTGAAACGACAGAACGAAGAATTCCAATTCAATATGCCAATAAGACGACGAGTGTTGGAGCCAATCAAAGTTATATTCCATTTAAATTAAATTCGGCTGGAGTAATGCCTGTTATTTTCGCCTCAGCGATTATATCAGCTCCATCTTTGATTGCTCAAGTAATAAAGAATGAACAATTTACATTGTTTATAAATAAGTGGATTTCATTTGAAAGTACAACTGGGTTTATTTTATATGTCATCATGATTGTAGCATTTGCCTACTTCTATACATATTTCCAATTAAAGCCAAAAGAACTTTCGGAAAATCTACAGAAAAATGGGGGATTTATTCCCGGTATACGTCCTGGAGATGAAACGGTTGCTTTTATTTCTAGAACATTGAATCGTATTACTTTTGTTGGTGCTATTTTTCTAAGTATTCTAGCTGGTCTACCAATTGTATTTAAATTATTTTCTAATTTACCTACTAGTGTAACAATTGGGGGAACCGGACTATTGATCGTAGTTGGAGTAGCGCTTGAAACATGGAAACAACTAGAAAGTCAATTGGTAACAAGAAATTATACGACTCGTTCTAGAGGAAGAAGACGATATTAATGGATAATATTATATTGATTGCCCCACCGGCAGCCGGTAAGGGAACGTTAGCACATATGCTACATGAAAAATACGCATTACCACATATCTCAATGGGGGATTTGCTTCGCGAAGCTTCTAGTGGAGATAGTAGCGAGGCTAAAAATTTAGCAATTGAAATGCAAAGTGGTCGTTTGATCGCGGATGATATTATATTATCACTGCTTACCAAACGAATCATGATGCCTGATTGTGAACAGGGATACATCTTAGATGGGTTTCCTCGTGATATTGATCAAGCAATTGCTTATGAAAAACTTTTAGCTAAATTAAATAAGTCCCTTGGAAAAGTAATTAGTATTTATGTAAGTGAAGATGTCGCAATGAAACGCGTTACTGGTCGGATGATATGTTCTAATTGTCATACAGTCTATAATGCATACATTGAAGAATCACAACCTCGTGTTGCGGGAATTTGTGATGAATGTGGTGGTCATTTAGAGAAACGTAGTGATGATAATGTGGAAACGTTTCGGATTCGATTCCAAACCTATTTGGAAAATACGGCTCCATTACTTCAGTATTATGAAAAACAAGGGAATTTATATCAAGTAAATAATGATATTAGTAAAGAACTTGCTTTTAACGAATTAGAAAAGATTATTACTGGAGGGGAAACAAATGATTAAGATCAAAACTCCAGAAGAAATAGATCTTTTAAGAATTGCCGGTAAAATTGTTGGTGATACTCATCATTATTTGCAACCATATTTAAAACCAGGAATTACGACTGGTGAGATTGATCAGTTAGCCGAGGCCTTTATTTTGGCCCAAGGTGCAACCGCATCATTTAAGAATTACCAAGGATATCCTGGTAGTGTCTGTACATCTGTCAATGACGAAGTTGTACATGGTATCCCATCAGATAGGGTCTTACAAGCTGGTGATATCATTGGTATTGATATTGGTGCGAACTATAAAGGATATCATGGTGATTCAGCTTGGACCTATGCAATTGGTGAGGTATCAGAAGAAAAGCAGAACTTGATGAAATATACAGAAGAAGCTCTTTTCAAGGGGCTCAGTACAATCCATGATGGGGCAAGGGTAGGTGACATTGGTTATGCTATTTATACCTTTGCTAGAAAACATAATTTAGGTGTTGTTCGTGAATTAGTTGGTCATGGTGTTGGAAGTAATATTCATGAAGAACCTGATGTTCCAAATTATGGGAAGAAAAATACTGGACCAATTTTGAAAAGTGGAATGGTGATTGCTGTTGAACCGATGCTGAATGCTGGAACACATCACGTGTGTATTCTGGAAGATGATTGGACAATTGTAACGGCCGATGGGAAACCATCAGCACACTTTGAACATACTGTCTTAGTTACCAAAGATGGTTATGAAATATTAACGAAGAGGTGATGAAATGGCAAAACAAGAAGCGATTGAAGTACAAGGAAAGGTAATTGATGTAAAACCTGGAAATAAGTATACAGTTAAGCTTGAAAATGGACATACTATTGAAGCCCATGTCTCTGGTAAAATCCGAATGAATTACATTCGCATCTTACGAGGCGATACTGTAACAGTAGAAATGTCACCATATGATTTAGAACATGGGCGCATTACATTTAGAAATAAGTAGGAGGGATACTATGAAAGTAAGACCATCAGTAAAACCAATCTGCGATAAGTGCAGAGTAATTAAACGTAAGGGTAGAGTAATGGTTATTTGTGAAAACCCTAAACATAAACAAAGACAAGGTAAATAATATGGGAGGTGTTTTATGGCACGTATAAAAGGTGTAGATATACCTGATAATAAAAGAATTGAAATTGCTTTAACTTATATCTATGGTATTGGACGAAAGCTTGCAAAAACGATTTGTAAAGATGCAAAGGTAAATCCAAATACCAAAGCAAAGGATTTAACAAATGATGAATTAGTTTCGCTTCGTGATGAAGTAAACAAATATATCACGGAAGGTGATTTACGTCGTGAAGTTAATATGAACATTAAAACAAAAATGGAAATTAATTCATACGAAGGAACTCGTCACAAAAAAGGACTACCAGTTCGTGGTCAAAGAACAAGTAGAAATGCTAGAACTCGTAAGGGTAAAGCAGTAACTATTGCTAATAAAAAGAAATAATTTAACTTAAAAGGAGGTCAAGAACATGGCTTATAAACCAAGAAAACGTAAAGTTAAAAAGAATGTACCTGCTGGTAAGGCATATATTCATTCAACCTTTAATAACACGATTGTAACAGTCTGTGATAAAGAAGGAAATGCGATTAGCTGGGCATCAGCAGGAACGTTAGGATTCAAAGGAAGTAAAAAATCAACTCCATTTGCTGCTGGTATGGCAGCTGAAGCAGCTGGAAAAGCAGCTGTTCAAATGGGAATGAAATCTGTTGAAGTATTTGTAAATGGAATCGGGTCTGGACGTGAAACAGCAATCCGTTCATTACAAACGGCAGGGTTAGAAATTACATCAATTACAGACGTAACACCAGTACCACACAATGGATGTCGTCCACCAAAACGTCCACGTGGATAATAAAAAAAGGAGTGTTAGAATATGTTAAACTTTGAAAAACCAGTATATAAAATAACTGAATATGTAGAAAATAGTAATTATGGAAAATTTGAATTAGAACCACTTGAAAGAGGATTCGGAACAACGATAGGAAACGCTCTTCGTCGGGTGATGTTATCGAGTATGCCAGGAAGTGCAATTGTTGCCGTTAAAATTGATGGGGTTGCTCATGAATTTCAAACGATGGAAGGGATTGTCGAAGATGTTACAACGATTATCCTAAATTTAAAGGAAATTGTAGTAAAAAATCATTCTGATGAAGAAAAAGTAATTCGTATCTCAGTAAGTGATGAAAAGGCTGTTACTGCAGCCGATATTATTGCTGATGCTGATGTTGAGGTTATGAATCCAAATCAACCAATTGCTACCGTATCTAAAGGTGGAAAACTTGAGATGGAAATGATCGTAGCCAATGGACGAGGTTATGTACCAGCCAATGAAAACAAGAAATATGTAGAAAATAATAAACTTGGTTACATTGCAATCGATGCATTATATTCTCCAATTGAACGAGTTAACTACGAAGTGGAAGCAGCGCGTGTTGGGCAAGATGCAAATTATGATAAATTAATCATGAACATCTATACCAATGGTTCTATTCGTCCAGAAGAGGCAATGGCCTTAGCTGCTAAAATTACTATTGAACACATGAATATTATTACTAATTTAAGTGAAATTGCTGATACAACAGGAATTATGAATGCAAAGAAAGAAGATAGTAAGTTGAAAAAATTGGAAACTTCAATTGATGACTTAGATTTCTCTGTTCGAGCATATAACTGTTTAAAAAGAGCTGGAATTAACACTCTTGGTGATTTAACTGAAAAATCAGAATTAGAAATGATGAAAATCCGTAATTTAGGAAAGAAATCTTTAAAAGAAGTCATTGATAAAATTAAAGATATGGGTCTTAAATTCCGTGATGAAGATTAATAGGTAGGAGGAATAATATGGCTTATAGAAAATTAGGACGTACTTCAAAACATCGTCGAAGTATGTTAGCAAACCTAACGCGTGATCTTATCGTAAACGAAAGCATTCAAACTACTGAAACAAGAGCCAAAGAAGTACGTAAATTTTTAGATAAAATGGTTACTTATGGTAAAGATGGATCATTAGTTGCACGAAGAAAAGCACTTGCTTTCTTACACAATGACAAAGATACTGTGAAAAAAGTATTTGATGATTTAGCAAAACGTTATGCTACTAGAAATGGTGGTTATACGAGAATTTTAAAATTAAATGAACGTCGTGGTGACGATGCTTTAATGGTAATTTTAGAATTAGTAGAAGGAGATACAAAATAGTTTGTATCTTTTTTTGTATTATTTTCAACTTTGTTATATAATAAGCAATGGTTAATTAAAAAGGAGTGAAAAAATGAAACAAGATATGAGTATGCCAAATCAGAACATAATTTTAACGACGAAAGAGCAGCTGCAAAATGGGGTTGGATTACCAAATGTAGAAGACTATCATAAATTTGGTATTCTTGATTATTATGAGTTGTGGAATATGACACCATTTGAATTGATTAAACGATATTCTAATATGTTTACACCAGAAGAGATAAGAAAATTAAAAAGTCTCCATCGCCGTTATTTTTATGATTTGGTATATAGTCAGATGACATTGTTAAATATGAATATGACACTTATGGTGATGGATGAATTGCATGAGGTAACGTTAGAAGATAAACTATTTGCTTTAGATTATATGGAAAGTCATCACATTCCTTTTACCATGCCTATTTATAATACGCTCTTACGATCTATTATTGAACAACGCGTAAGTAGGAATCAAAAAACAATTCGCTAGGAATTGTTTTATTTGTTTACTTTATACTCGATTTTAGTAGCATTTCTTAAATCCATGGTGATATACGAGGTAAATGATGTCGTTTCTCCGGCTTTAATAGAGTCACCAATATTAGCACTTGTTTCGACTAATAATTTATGGTCCTTATCATATAGGGCAATCCCAATAGTATCTAAGTCTAAATCTTGATTTGATTCATTTTTAACATTGGCAACCACAGTACTAATCCCATCTTTGTAAGTAATATTAAAACCGGTGATATTTAAGGTTTCTACCTTTTGATCATCTAATACTTTGGTCATGCTTTGGGTTGGTTTTGGTGTTTGTTTGGTTTTTTTCTTTCGAGTGCAGGAACATCCACTTACACATAATAGCATCACCAGGGAAATGATTAATATTTGATAGCGTTTTTGATTCATGTTTGGCCTCCTACTATCATTCATTATATTATGAATACCAATATTAGTCAATATTTTGAATCAGTGATATAATAATTTTGAGGTGATTATGTGTTAGCAATTATTACAGGTGCAAGTAGTGGAATTGGCTATGATATGGCAAAGATTCTTAGTAAGAGAGGGTATGATCTTATCCTAGTAGCCCGTCGTAAAGAACGGTTATTAAAATTGAAACAAACTTTAAAAACAGAAGTAACCGTTATCAGTTTGGATCTTTCTATTACCGAAAATTGTTATTCATTATATGAACGAGTACGAAATCAACCAATTGATATTGTAATTAATAATGCTGGTTTTGGTTTGTTTGGCGAATTTTCTAAACAATCCTTAGAAAAAGAATTAAATATGGTTGATCTTAATATTAAAGCAGTTCATATTTTAACCAAACTTTTCTTACAAGATTTTATGATGAAAGATAAAGGATATATTCTTAATGTTGCTTCTAGTGCTGCTTTTCAACCAGGACCCTTGATGGCTACTTATTATGCAACGAAAGCATATGTATTACGTTTAACTGAGGGGATTTATGAAGAGTTGCGCCGCAAGAAAAGTCATGTTTATATTGGTTGCTTGTGTCCCGGACCGGTGGCAACTGAATTTAATCAAGTAGCGAATGTTTCATTTAGTTTGAATGGGTTATCAAGTAATGATGTAGCACAGTATGCAATTGAAAAAATGTTACAACGAAAACTCATCATTATTCCCGGAATATTAATGAAATTAAATGTCTTCTTTAACCGCTTTGTACCTCGTAAACTTTTATTACGAATTGCTTATCATATCCAGCGCCAAAAAGATGGCGTATAATTGAGTATTTATAATATGGTACTTTTATCAAAACGCTTGTTTTTTTTCTTGTAATCGCCATAAGATTATATTATAATAGAGAAAGTCTTTGGTGGTGATAGTATGAGCAATATAATTGAGACAAAGAACTTAACATTTTATTATGAACGGAAAGAAATTATTAAACAGGTTAATTTTACGGTAAAAGAAGGTCAGATCGTGACGATGATCGGCAATACTGGTGGGGGAAAAACAACGTTGGTAAAATTATTAACAGGATTATTGGATGGCAGAGGTGAAATATTACTTTTGGGTCATCCCCTAATTAATAATGACCGGTTATTGCAACAACATCTAGGTGTTGTCCTTGGAAATCCCCATTATAATTTTGTGACGAAGTATGTAAAAAAAGATTTATTATTTCCTTTAGAAAATTTACAGTATGGATCTGATGAAATGACCAAATATCTTGATGATGTTGTAGAATTATTTGAAATAGAATCTTTATTGACAAAACCAGTGAAGGAGTTGACTAATGAACAGGCGGCCATCGTTGCTTTGGCTAGTGCGATGATTACCAAACCCCGGTTGCTCATTTTAGATGATGCCTTTAGTCAAATTGGTCCAGTTGAGAAGAAGCGAATATGGAAATTGCTAGGACGATATCAGAGGCAAAATCATATGACAATTCTTAATGTTACGCATGATATTGAAGAAGCGTTATACGGTGATACGTTAGTAGTATTAAATGATGGATCGATTGTCTTAGAAATACCAGTTGATAAAATTAGTGCTTATGAAAAAGAATTGAAGCAATATCATTATGAGTTGCCATTTATGGTCGAACTATCGAAGAAACTTCAATATTATAATGTCATTGATCATACAGTTTTGGATATGGGTAGGATGGTGAATCAAATATGGAAATAGTGATGGATTCTGTTCGATATGAAGATGGCCGGGGATTTCCTATTTTAGATGATATCCAACTGACATTTACAGAACGTAAGGTTTATGGTATTATCAGTACTGATGAGGATGACCAAACGAGGTTAGCCCAGTTACTAGCAGGCTTTTTTCTTCCTACGGCGGGGGAAATTCATTACGGTTTAGAAACAGTTAAATCATATGATCAGCAAGTTCACCATCGGCCCCTGTTTCGAAAAATTGGATATGTTTCCAAAGATGGAATTGGTGATTTTCTTTATTCAACTGTTTATGAAGAACTAGCGAACCCCATTCATCAGTACCATTACCGAGAACAGGAATTAGAAAAACGCGTATTAGATGCTTTAAAAATGGTGGCTTTACCATCAGAATATCTTTATCGTGATCCATTTACTTTAAGTCGTGGGGAACAGAAAAAGTTAGCACTTGCTGTTGCTTTAATTTGTAATCCCGCAGTTCTTATCTTAGAAGAACCAATGTTGGGGTTGGATCGTTATGAACAAAATAAGTTGTGCGTTTTATTACGTAAATTAAAGAATCGTTATCATAAAACAATATTAATTTTTAGTAAGCAAATCGATAGTGTTTTTTCGCTACTTGACGAAGTTGTTATATTGCATCAACACACAGTCCTGCTTACTGGTCCAAAATATCAAGTATTTCGTGATACACGAAAATTAAAGAAGATTGGCATACCTATTCCAAATTTAATCGCATTTTCTGATATGGTTTTGAAAAAAAAGCATATTAAAATGGGGTATCGTGATCAAATCAATGATTTAATTAAAGATATCTATCGTTATGCTGAATGGGGGTGTGGTTCACATGGAAATGACCAAAATTAACCCCGGGTTTCACCTGCAATTTTTGATCGGTGTCATTTTTTGTGTTTTATTTAGTTCCAATAAGTTTTGGGCAATGATTTTATTAATGATGATTGTCCATTTATTCATTTTTTATCATCACATCCGTTTCCGGGAAGTTTGGAGACCATTTCCTTTTCTCACTATTTTGTTTATTTTGGCAATTGGTTCTTATTATTTTATGCCCGCGTTTCTCCAACTATTTATTAGATTATTTTGTCAACTTTCGATTCTTTGGTGTATGATTCATTACTATATTTATAGTCAAGATACGATGACACTCTTTTATGGTTTGGACTGTGTTCTAGCTCCACTGACTTATTTTCGTCTTCCTAGTACGGAACTTGCGTGGAAAATAACTTCGTTTTTTCGTAATATTGGTATTTTTTATCAAGAATGGATTAATATACGGAAAAAAGTAAACCGAACGGGAATAAGCTTTCAATGGAAAGCTATTTGTGATAAAATAGATAGGACAAATGAGCTTATAAAAAGAGCAAAACGGGTGACTCTTTTTCGAGTAAAACAGTTAGATGATATGATGTATTTACGATTATTTCGACATAATGTTAGCCGTAATAATTATCATGTACCATCGTGGAAATTATTTGACTTTATTTTTATCATTTTATTGATGATTGTATTGGTAAGCGAGGTAATACTATGAGATTTTTAATGACGTTTTCTTATGACGGTTCTAAATATAAAGGATATCAAAAACAACCAAAGGCCAAAACGGTGCAAGGAGAAGTTGAAAAAGTTTTAAAAAAAATATTGAATGAGAAGGTTATCATTCACGCCAGTGGTCGAACCGATGCTTGTGTTCATGCATTGAATCAAAAGGCCCACTTTGATGTGGAAACTAAGATGACAGCAATGAATTTGAAACAGGCAATGAATAGTTTACTACCAAGAGATATCTATGTAAAAGATATTTCTGAGGTGAAAGAGACTTTTCATGCGCGGTATCATGTCAAGGCTAAGGAATATATCTATAAAATTAATATGGGGGAATATGATCCTATTGGCAAAGATTATATTTATCAATATAATAAAAAATTAGATGTGGTTGAGATTGAACGGGCGTTGAAATATTTAGAAGGAACTCATGACTTTAAATCTTTTACCAAAGCGAGTGAAGAAAAGGAAGACTTCGTTCGAACAATTATTCAGACCAACTTGATTCGTGATTTGAAACAAGTTAATCAGATTACAATTTGTTTTCTTGGAACTGGCTTTATGCGATATATGGTAAGAAACATGGTTGGGACATTGATTGAGATAGGTGAAGGGAAAAAGAAAAGTGAAGACATTATCGATATCTTAGCTGCTAGAGATCGTCGCAAGGCTGGCGTGACCGCTAGTCCAGAAGGGCTCTATTTAAAAGATGTATTCTATTAAGGGAAAAGCTCTTTTTTTTTTCATTATTTTATGGTACGATAGATAATAAGAGAGTAAAGGGGAGGATGATAGTATGGATCAAAAACCAAATAATCCACAAAACGAAACCAATCAGAATGATTTAGATAGTTTATTGAAGGAGTTTCAAAGTATCTCTAGTAAACCAGAGGAAGAAACTAGTGCGATGGCAGGAAATGTAGCTCCATCAGTGGAGGTGCCAACACCAGTGCAACAGATTCAGTCAGAACCAGTTTTAAATGAGACCATAGGGACATCGACGATTCCACCAGTTGCGCCAGGAGTTCCAACAGAAACACCGAGTTCTCAGCCGGTAAAAATCACCTCTGAGCCAGTGATTAACCCTAATTTGAATGTCGACTTAAAGTCAGGTTCTGGTGATTTAGTTGAAAGTAATAAAGAAGCAGATCAAGCTGATTTAGGAAATGATGGACCAAACAAAGGATCAATTATCTTTATTTTTGTTCTCTTTTTGGTGATTGGCTTATTTATATTCTTTATTCCTACCATTAGTGATTTCTTTAGAAATAAACCAGGTAGGGAAACGAAACCAACGCCTACGGCGACAGCACCATCAACGCCAGCGGCGACTCCTGCTGAACAGGAAAAGAAATTAACTTGTACAATGCCTGAAGAGACGGCTAGTGCATATCGCACAACCAAAACCGCATATAAATATTATTATAATGGAACAAAGATTAGTAAAGTTGAAAAAATTTATACCAACTCATTTTCTGAAGTGACGGACGCCAATCGAAGTGAATATGAAAGTACGCAAAATACATGTAAGACATTGGCAACGACGTATGCTGGTATTACTGGTTACGCTGTTACGTGTAATGAGGCTAATCATGTTTTCCAAGTTTCTTATGCTTATGATTTATTGAGTTTTGTCAATCCAACGCAAATTACAATTGGTGATAAAGTGGAGACGATTCAATCTGATGTGAATTATGAAGATGATATTAATCAGGTAAAAACGAAAATGGAAGCACAACATGCAGTATGTAAATAAGACGGGGAATCTGTCTTTTTTCATATTTTGCATGTTCTTTGCATAATTTTAATCATATGGAATATAAAGAATAAAAAAACGTATAAAAATGTTTATTTTCGTTGACTTTTCTTTCCGTTTTTAGTACAATTTTAATTGGTACATTTTATATATCCCATAACGAGTAAGTATTGGGACCACTTACTCATTAGGAAATTATTTAGAAAGGGAAATATTATGAAGAATACATACATGCAAAAAAAAGAAACAGTTACACGTAACTGGTATGTGATTGATGCAACTGATTTAACGCTTGGTCGACTTGCGACGAAAGTTGCTTCTGTATTACGTGGTAAGCATAAGCCTACTTATACACCACATGTTGATTGTGGAGATTTTGTAATCGTAGTAAATGCTGATAAAGTAAATCTAACTGGTAAAAAGTTAGATCAAAAGATCTATTATAACCACAGTGGTTATACTGGAGGATTAAGAGAAAGAACAGCTCGTGTTATGAAAGAACAATATCCGGTTGAGATGGTGGAAAGAGCAATCAAGGGAATGCTTCCTCACAATCGTTTAGGACGTCAAATGTATAAAAAGCTATTTGTATATGCTGGAGAACAACATCCACATACAGCACAACAACCTGCTGTTATGACATTGGATTAAGGAGGATTTTAAATGGAAAAGAAACTATGGACTGCCACTGGTAGAAGAAAATCATCTGTTGCGCAGGTGAGGATGGTACCAGGAAAAGGTAAGATTACAGTTAACGGTAGAGATGTAAGAGAATATTTCCCTTATGAAACAAACGTTATGGATTTAAAACAACCTTTAGTAGCAACAAGTACCGAAGAAACATTTGATATCGACGTTAAAGTAAATGGTGGAGGATTTACTGGTCAAGCTGGAGCAATTCGATTGGGAATTGCTAGAGCATTACTAGTGTATGATCAAGCCAATGAAGGTTCTGAAAGTGAGACAACTTTTAGAAAAATTCTAAAAAAGGCTGGATTTATTACACGAGATGCTCGCGCAAAAGAACGTAAAAAACCAGGATTAAAAGCCGCTCGTCGAGCACCACAATTCTCAAAACGATAAAAATTACACAACTGTTATACCTTATAAATTCAATGTTTATAAGGTTTTTCTTTGTTTAAAAATACGTCTAGATACAGTTAAATCTAGTAAAATTATACTGATAGACTATATTTTGATTATTATTTTTGGGGTAAAAAAGGAACGTTAATAAATTAGAAATAATTTAAGAAAATATCGTAAAGTTTTTTAATATGAATGGGAAAATATTCTCGTTTGTGTTTTTGCTATGATCAACTATTTTTTTGACAATTTCGTCTTTTTCTTGTTTATCATTTTTCTGCCATTTTCATTTTGTTACTTTGCCGACATATTATATAACAGTGAGATATTTTCGTAAGTTAACACTTAAGACATTATTACAAATATTCATAGAAAAGAGAAATACGAACGAAAAAACTTGCAAAATTGCAACTTTTGTTGTATACTAGAGCGCGATAAGTGAAAAAAGGGAGGAAATATTATGAAAAGGGTAGTAAAAAAGATCGGTTATATCATGCTAATAATGTTAGTACTTGGTATTACATTTAAAATGGAGCAGATTGAAGCTTTAACAGCACCAATTCCAGATTCATTTCAAAGTGGGCAACCTGTTAAGGCCCCAAAATATATTGGTGGATATCAATACTTCTTTGTTTATGCAGCTGATGGATCACCAATTTATTGTTTGGAATCATGGAAAAATCCACCACGTGGTGTAACATATAATAAGGCTTCACAATTGGATAATGGTATTTTGGCTATTTTACAAAATGGATATCCAAATAAAGGATTTACTGGTGATGGAAATCAAGATTATTTCATTACTAAAACAGCTATTTGGTGGTATTTAGATCGAATTAACGGTACTGATGATAATACGGATGGTTGGTTAAAAGCACCATTTAAGACAACGGCGAGCGATTCATATAATTTACGACCACACATCAAAGCTTTAATGGAATTAGGACTTGCACATCGCAGTGATGCAACACAATCTCATGGTATTTCTTTAAGTGTTAGTAGTCAAAAAATGTCATTAACTGAAGATAAAAAATATTTTCAATCAGAGTTAGTGGCGGTTCAATCGAGTGCGATATTGAATGAATATACAGTAGCGCTTACTAGTGGAACTAAAAATACGAAAATTGTTGATAACAACGGAACGGAAAAGACGAAGTTTGCTGGAAATGAAACTTTTCGAATTATTGTTCCAGCAAGTGAAGTAAAAGACTTGAAAGCAGAGTTTTCGGTGAAAGTAACCGCATCAACAGGGGTATCGGTTGTATATCGTTATGAAACAGCAGATCCTAATGTTCAAGCGATTGTTCCAGGAATTGATATCGAATGGAAAGATGCTAGCGCACCGTTGAAATTCCAATTAACAACAACTAGAGTTGAGATCAGTAAACAAGATGTTACGACTAAAAAAGAAGTAGCTGGAGCGAAATTAGTGTTGCGCGATGCCAATAATAACATTATCGATGAATGGACATCGACGGCAGAACCACATTATATTGATTATTTACCAGCTGGAAAATATAGCTTGGAAGAGACAGTTGCCCCAAAAGGGTACGTCTTGAATAAACAAAAAGTTGAATTTGAACTTACTGAAGATGGTCAAGTAAAAACAGTGGTTATGTATAATGAACCAATTGTTGAAGTACCTGATACTGCTGTAAATAGCTCGATCTTTGTATATATTATTGGAGCTGGACTTCTCGTATTTGGAGCAGGAACGATTTATCGTCATGGTAAAAAACATAATTAAGGGAAATTTAAGTAGAAGTCAATTAATTGGAATTGGCTTCTTCTTGTCTATAGTTGGAATTTTCGTATTAAGTGTGGGGTTTATTCACCAGAAACGCGATGCGATATTTCAATTAAAAAATGTTCAGTTCCTACAAGGAAACGGTGAAGACGAAGTGGTAAATGTTCCGGGAATTGAAGAAAATTCTAGTAACGAAGTAACACCAAGTGCGACACCAACTAATACGAGTAGACCGTCTACAGCATCTAATACAAATAATCAAAATCAATATTATTTTATCGGATATTTAGAAATTCCGAAAATCAATTTAAAAAATGGCTTTGTCGATAAGAAATCTAAAGATAATACAGTAGAAAAAAATATTACTATTTTATCGACAGCTGCTTATCCTGATCAGGCTGGTGGAAATTTTATTTTAGCAGCTCACTCAGGAAATGGAGGAATTGCCTACTTTAATAATTTATATAAATTATCAAAAGGAGATACGGCAATCGTAACTTATAAGAATAAAAGATATACCTATCAATTTGTCGATATTTATACTCAAGCCAAAACGGGAACTGCGGCTATTTATCGGAATATGAATAAAACCGTGTTAACGTTAATTACTTGTACCAATAACGACAATCGAAAACAGACTATTTATATTGCAGAATTAATTAAGACCGAAGATATGTAACAGTTAGGGGGGATAATGATGAAACCATCAACGTTGTTTGATAAAATGCAAGTGATATTGGAAGCTTTATTTGCAACACCATGGGCAATTATCCCTGCTATTTTACTCATTGCCTTTATTTTAGAACTGTCATTTCGTCTCAAACGGGAAGATGTTGAGACCAAAAAATTCTTCTTTATTGGTTTTATTATACTATGTTTGTTTCTCGGTATCATTTATTTTACGAGTATAACAACCGGAATTGATCAGATTATCACCGGGATATTAACCGAGTACTATTTTCCTAGTATTGCAACGTATATGTTTATTATGGTTGTATCTCACATCACTGTAATCTTGGCAATTTTTAAAGATTGGTTTGATATTTATTTTAAACATATTATTATTGCGTTATTTACAATATTAGAAATTATTTTCTTCGCCTTTCTTGCTACGATGATGAAACAAAAAATCTCACTTACGGATGCGACGAAGATTTATAGCAATCAAGATTTATTAACGATGTTGGAAGCTGCCACTTTTGTAACGGTGATTGGACTTGTTGTGATTGCTGGTTATTATGTTGTAAGGCATTTTAAGGACAAAGAGGACAAGGCACCAAAATCAAATTATGAACCAATTGTAATGATGCCTTCTTCTTTAGTTGAGGTACCGCAACCGGTTGTAACTCCAGCGCCTGAACCAGTAATTGTGGAAAAGGTGATTCCAGGGATTACTGTTGATCATTTTCATCAAGTAACAAAAGCTGTATCAGAAGAACAGTTATTATTAAAAGAACAGTTAAAATTGTTATTATTATTGCAACAAAAAGGAACACAAGATTTAAAACAAGAACTTGCCAAACTAACAACTGGGAAATTAACGAAAAAGCAGTTATTAGAACAGATTGAAGCCTTTTCTATTCTATTACATAATCGTGATATTACCATGGAAGAAGAATTGGAACTTATGGCAGCAACCCAACAGTATGTTCAGAAGAATGTTGAAAAAAAGATTATCGATGCTAAGCGTCATCTACAGTCATAAAATGGTCAGTAAGATGATGCTTTTTTGTGATTATATTTTTCATTTGTTTTTCTTTTTGGTATAATAGATGATGTAGAAAGTGGTGACTTATGCGACTTAGTAAAGAATGGAATGATTATCAATTATTAGATGCTGGAAATGGTGAAAAGCTCGAAAGTTGGAATGGGATTATTTTAAGGCGACCTGATCCTCAGGCAATATGGCCAATCGATATGAAAAATGAGAGGTGGAATCATCCCGATGGTTTTTATCATCGTAGTAGTAAAGGGGGCGGTGAATGGTCGTTTCAAAAGCGCTTACCAGAATATTGGACGGTAAAGTATCGCGATTTAACGTTTAAAGTATCGCCAACGAATTTTAAACATACAGGATTATTTCCTGAGCAAGCGGTCAATTGGGACTACATGATGGATAAAATATCTAACAGTAACCGACCAATTAAAGTATTAAATTTATTTGCTTATACTGGTGGGGCTACGATGGCTTGTGCTAAGGCGGGAGCTGAAATGGTTGTTCATGTTGATGCATCGAAGGGAATGACTAACTGGGCCAAGGAAAACCGTGATTTATGTGGCTTACAAGATCATAAAATTCGTTTTATCGTTGATGATTGTTTAAAGTTTGTCGAACGTGAGGCACGCCGGGGTCATCACTATGATGTCATTATTATGGATCCGCCTAGTTATGGTCGGGGCCCAAATGGTGAGACGTGGAAATTTGAACAGAATATCTATCATTTGATTCAGGCATGTATGAAAATTTTAAGTGATCAACCACTCTTTTTCTTGATTAATTCTTATACAACGGGGATTTCTAGTACCGTATTAGAAAACATATTGAAAACGACTATTTTACGGAAATACCCTGATGGAAGAGTAGATGCTGGGGAAGTTGGAATACCGATAGTGAAAAATGAATTGATTTTACCATGTGGAATCTATGGTCGGTTTGAGAGTCATGATTAATATCTTATACGAGGACAATCATTTATTGGTTGTAGAGAAACCAATTAATATGCCAGTTCAGGCAGATTGTAGCCATGATTTGGATTTATTAAGTGTTTTAAAAAATGATTTAAAGAAACGGTATCATAAGCCAGGTAATGTCTATTTGGGCCTTGTACATCGTTTAGATCGGCCTGTTGGTGGTGTTATGGTGTTTGCTAAGACGAGTAAAGCAGCGGGGCGACTTAGTGAGCAGATCAGAACCCATGTTTTTCAAAAAGAATATCATGCGATTGTCTTAGGAAGTTTAGAAAAAGAAGGACGATTGGTTGACCATTTGTGGAAAGATCCTAAGGAGAATCGTGTCACCGTTGATCCTCGTGGTAAAGAAGCAATCTTGGAGTATCAGGTGATGTCACAAGTTGGTCAATTGACTATGGTAAAAATTGAACTAAAGACAGGGCGGAGTCATCAGATTCGTGTTCAGTTTGCTAGTCGTAATCATCCTCTTTATGGTGATCAGCGGTATAATAAACACGCTAAAGTGGGACAACAGATTGCTCTTTTTGCAAGTAAACTCTGTTTTATACATCCCGTAACCAAAGAAAAGATGTGTTTTACATTGCCACTCCCCAAACGAGAACCATGGAATTTATGGAAATAGAAAAGTCTATTTCTTTTTTTATACAAATAATCTTCATCAGTTTTTCACATAATAGAACTATACTAGTTGTAATGGAGGTATTGATAATGTGATGAAACGAAAATTAATTTCAATTGTTGGTGTATTTGTAGTCTTAGTTTGTTTTGCAACAGCAACCGTCCTAGCTTACCAAATGGTTTATAAGGAAGGTAGTATGAAGTGGTACCAGAGCAAGATCACGATAGCGACGAGCAAATCGATGGGAGAAAATATCCAAGAAGTATCTTG
The DNA here is from genome assembly GCA_910578855.1 of uncultured Bacilli bacterium. Classification (GTDB taxonomy): domain Bacteria; phylum Bacillota_I; class Bacilli_A; order RF39; family UBA660; genus MGBC107952. The sequence goes on along the minus strand of CAJTRV010000006.1, from coordinate 15,762 downwards.
TAGCCATAAAGCTTGTTCCATTTATGATCAAAATTACCAGACAGTCGTCGATCAAAAAATAAGCAAGCGTTTAAAGGAATCATATACATTTGATAGGCCGCTTCTTATTTATAATGCTTATGGAACGAATACAACGGGGATCCAAATGTATTTTACGACAACGGCGAAAGTAAAAGTTGCCTATACCATTCATGTTGCCGATGATACGATTGCTGATTATAGTAATACTTTATATGCTGGTTCGGATAAGGAGTATACGACGGATCATCAATATCAATTAATTGGCTTGGTACCTAATATGAAAAATGAGGTAACACTAACCCTAATCAATGACAAAGACGAGGTTATTGATACTAAAGTATTGTCAATAATGATGAAAGAATTAGATTCTAAGATAGATACAACCTTAGCACTTATGGATGGGGAGAGTACAGATGAATTGGTAAATGGACTTTATACCGTTTTAGGTCATGATAAAAACTTTAATTCTAATATTTATTTATATGATAATAATGGAATATTACGAGCTGAATTGCCTCTTAAGAGCTATCGAAGTGATCGGGTATTATGGATTGATGATCACATGGTTTATGCTTATCAGAAAAATGGAATTATGTTTGTTAACCGGCTTGGTAAGATAGAAAAACAGTATCATTTGGGAAACTATGAAATGCATCATGATTTCGAATATGACAAAACACACCAAAAAATCCTTGTTCTAGCAAGTTTAAAAGATACTGAATCAATTGAAGACCGGGTTATTTCCTTGGATTTAAAAACTGGTGAAGTGAACGAATTATTTATGCGAGATTATTTCGAAGAAGCATATACGAGTGCTAAAGCGGTTGGAGGCGAAAATGCCTATGGTGGAACTGAGACTGACTGGATTCATTTAAATAGTATTTCGATCATTGATGATCGTGATATCTTGGTAAGTTCTCGGGAACTAAGCGCAGTGATTCGAATGAATGATATTTATACGACACCATCATTGGCATATACGTTAGCAGATGAAAGTGTTTTTGCTGATACTGATATTGCTGCTTATAACTATACAAAAGTTGGCGATTTTGTTGCGCAAGCGGGTCAACATTCGGCAGTGTATCGTTCTAGTGATACATTGGACGATGGTCAATACTATGTCTATCTTTATAATAATAACTATAAAACAGCTACTACCCGTCCTGATTTTAACTGGGAACATTATCCGGGAACGGGGACATATAATGAAGGATCAGAATCGATGTACTATGAATATCTAGTTGATGAGAATGCACAAACATTTACATTAGTTAAGGAGATATCCCTTCCTTATTCTAGTATCGTTAGTAGCGTACAACAAATTGATAGTCATTATATGACAAGTTCGGGAAAAGCCAATTGTTTCAATGAATTTGATGACGAAGGCAGGTTAATTCGAACATTCACTTATACGGCTGAAAAGTATGCTTATCGAGTCTTTAAATATACTTATCAACACTTTTGGTTTCAATAAAAAAATCACATCTGTGATTTTTTAGTGTTTTTTACTCATTTTATTTATGACTTCTTGCAAATTATTGTGAAACAGGTCTGCATTATGTTGGCAATAGCTCTCCCAGTTATCATTTTTGTAATTTCTACTTACTTTTTTTATTCCTGCGTCTTGAATAAATGAAATTGGATTATCTAATTCTAAATTTCGATGGATATCGTCAAATCTAATATGACCACTGACAATGAGATCTATCGTATATTTTAGTTCCATTGGTGTTTGATGACAACAATAAACCCAGAGTCTATGTAACTTCTCATGACGAATATCACACTCATAAAGAAATTTGATGTATAATGGTGTATCGCATTGGTAGATCTGAAATAATTGGTCGATCACCGTCCATAAGCTTGGTGATTCTCCGATTAATTCTAAAATTTGTTGTTTCAATGGAATATAGTCTTTTCCCATATCAGTTCCCCCTTTAAAAAACATTACTATCTTAACATTAACATGATTGTTAGTCAATGGCAAAAATATGTAAAAATATGAAAATAATGTAAAAAAATATTTGTCTATTTGAAATCATGTTATAATACTGTTAGAAAGGTATGGTGAAGAGAAATGGTAAACAGAATGGTTTTGAATGAGATATCTTATTTTGGTCCAAATGCGCGGGCTGTTTTAAAAGACGAATATGAAACCCGGGGTTATCGGAAAGCACTGGTGGTATCTGATCAAAATTTGCTTGATTTGGGAATCACCCAAAAGGTATTAAGTGTTTTGGATGCTGGAACGATTGCCTATGAAGTGTTTTCGGATTTAAAGCCCAATCCGACAGTTAAGAGTGTTAAGGCAGGGGTTCAAAAATACCATGAAGTAGGAGCTGATTCCATTATTGCAGTCGGTGGAGGAAGCTCGATTGATGTTGCTAAGGCAATCGGGATTATTGTTACGAACCCTGAATTTGGTGATGTCGTATCTTTGGCTGGGGTAGCGAATACGAAGAATAAGTCAGTTCCTATTATCGCATTACCTACAACAGCGGGAACCGCGGCTGAGGTGACGATTAATTATGTGATTACCGACGAAGATACAGATACGAAAATGGTCTGCGTCGATCCCCATGATATTCCCGTTTTGGCAATTATCGATACGGAGTTGATGGCCGGAATGCCAGCAGCTATTGCAGCCAGCACGGGAATGGATGCGTTAACGCATGCGATTGAAGGGTATATTACAAAAGCTTCGTGGTGTATGACTGATATGATGCATTTAAAGGCAATCCAAATGATTTTTGAAAATTTAGCGAAAGCAGTCAATGAAAAAGATACTGAGGCGATTACCAACATGGGAATTGCTCAATATATTGCGGGAATGGGATTTTCGAATGTCGGACTAGGAATTGTTCATTCGATGGCGCATCAACTAGGTGCAATTTATGATACGCCACATGGAGTTGCAAATGCGGTGTTGTTACCATATGTGATGAAATATAATGGACTTGTTTGTGTAGAAAAATATGCAGAGATTGGCCGTAGTATTGGTTTATCGATGGATGGATTATCTGAAGATGAGATCATTCATGCTGTGGTTGGAGAAGTTCGTAATTTAGCACGTACAGTAGGAATTCCTGAACATTTATCAGAAATTGGGGTGAATGAGGTCGATATTCCATTATTAAGTAAGAAGGCGATCGAAGATCCTTGTACTGGAGGAAATCCACGAGAGACAAGCGTTGATGAGATTGCAGCAATTTATAGAGAAGCAATGTAAAGAATAAAAAGAGGAGGAAATATGTTAAAAACAAAAGTTGGTTATAGTGTACTAGAAGATAGTTTTGAGTCGGGTCGAGAAACGGCCAGTAAAGCAACAGAAGGAATGAATCCTAAATTAGGATTACTTTATACATCTTGTGTATTAAATCAGGAAGATCTTGTTAAGGGAGCAAGATTAGCAATGGGAAATGCTCCTATCATTGGATGTACCTCGTCAGGGGCGATTATGGTACCTGAGGGAATTATTGATCAAGCGACGGGATTCTCCGGAATGATGGTTTTGGATGATCCTGAATTAATCGTTGGAGTAGCTTCAAGTGCTCGTACAGGTGATCCACGGGAAATTGGTCGAAAACTGGCCCTTGATGCGATAAAGGATGCAGGATTAGAAAAAGTACCTGCGTATTTCTATATGGTGGCAAGTCCGGCTGAAGAAGAGTTATATTTAAAAGGAATTCAAGATGTTTTAGGACGTGTACCTTTCTTTGGCGGAAGTGCAGCTGATAATACAGTTGAAGGAAACTGGAAAATCTTTTGTAATGACAATGTCTTTAGTGATGGGTGTGCGATTGCTGTTTTCTTTACCAAGGGAAGTTATGTTACCGAGTATACCGGTGCTTATCATGAAAGCAATCATGTAGGAATTGTTACAGAAGTTGCTAATGATCGAACACTTGTTACCATTGATGGTATCTCAGCATTGCGAAAATATGCCGATTGGATTGGGGTATCACCAAATGAATTAAAAGGATCTAATCTTTTAGCAGCTTCTATCTGTAAACCACTAGGAGTAAAGGATCCACTAGGTAGTTTAACGGTTGTTCGTCATCCGATGTTTGGTGATGATAAAGGAACAGAGACATTTGATGATGATACAATTAATCTTGGAAATAAAGTAGTCCCTAATACGGCAATTGTGCAATTGGAAGCAACGGTTGATGAGTTAATTCACTCTACTGGTGAGACGATGCGTGAAGTAAAAAAGAATATGAATAAAAATGCGGCTGGTTATTTCTTAGTGCATTGTGGTGGTCGAAAACTTGGAATTGGTGATCGAATGAACGAAGTATACGCTGAAGTAAAAGCCGAAGCTGGGGATGTCCCATTTATGATGATTTTTACATTCGGAGAGTATGGATATCATGACCATAGTGCTAATATCTGTGGTGGTTTGATGTTATCATTTACAGGATTGTCAGAGTAGGGGTGAGATAAATGAAAAATTTAGTTGGAAATCGTTGGCTTGATGCCAAAAATGGAAGTACCATTGAAGTTACGAATCCGGCGACGGGAAAATTAATCGATACCATTCCGAATTCTACGGAAGAAGATGTCGATGAAGCAGTAAATGTCGCTGTTCAAGGTCAGAAAGCTTGGGCAAAGTATCCAATTCATAAACGAGGGGAAATTTTAATGACGTTTGCCCGTTTGGTTTATGAAGAACGTGATTCATTAGCTGCATTATTATCACAAGAAACCGGAAAGCCGATTAAAGAAGCACAGAATGAAATTGCTAATGTTCAAATTGGTGTTAAAGCTTTTGTCGAGGCAGCAAAACACATGTATGGCAATGTCGTACCAGCGGGAACGGAAGCGGGTCAAGAAAAGACAATTCAGATGACGTTGCAATATCCACTTGGAGTGGTAGCTGCTATAATTCCGTTTAATTTTCCTTCTGATTTATTTTGTCAAAAGGTACCAAGTGCTTTGATGATGGGAAATGCTGTGATTGTCAAACCATCGACTTATAATCCGTTAACTTTAACTAAAATGTCATATTTGCTTCGCAAAGCTGGAGTTCCAGAAGGAGTCGTTGAAGTGGTTCACGGTGAAGGAAAAGTCGTTGGTCAAGCCTTGGCTCGGCATAAAGGGGTTCATCTCGTTAGTTTAACGGGTAGTACTGGTGCCGGAATGGAAACAATGAAGACTTGTAGCGAAAACTTAACCCATGTGATGTTAGAGTTAGGTGGTAACGATGCCTTTATCTTATTAGAGGATGGTGATGTTGATCTAGCTGTAGAAGAAACAGTTTGGGGAAGAATGTATAATACTGGTCAAGTATGTTGTGCTAGTAAACGGTTCTTGATTCATAATTCAGTAAAAGAAGAGTTTACTCGTAAAGTAGTAGAGCGAATTAAAAAGTTAAAAGTTGGAGATCCGATGGATCCTGCTACAGAAGTAGGATGTCTCATTAATGAGCATGCTGCTAAAGTGGTAGAAGACCAGGTAAATCAAACGGTAGCAGCTGGTGCTAACATTGTTCTCGGTGGAAAGAGAAATGGGGCTTTTTATGAGCCAACGGTTCTTACTGATGTGACTCGTGATATGGAAGTTGCCAAGGATATGGAAATTTTTGGACCAGTTGTTTCAATCATTGGATTTGACACTGTTGATGAGGCCATTGCCATTGCCAACCAATCGTCTTATGGATTATGTGGGAATGTCTTTACAAGGGATATGAAACGAGCATTTGCCGTTTCTGATGCACTTGAGGTTGGTGGAGCAGTCATCAATGGTGCTAGTTTCTATCGTTCTTTTGAAATGCCATTTGGGGGATGGAAACATAGTGGAATCGGAAACGAAGGGATTATGACAACGTTGAAAGAGATGTCGCGGACGAAAACCATTGTTTTGAAAAATATATTAGACTAAGGGAATGATTCCCTTTTTTTGTGCAATATTTCATCAAAAAAAGTCTCCTATGAGAGACTATGATCCAGTTTATAGTAATAACCATAGTTCAAATAACAAGAAAATAATCAACCAGCAAATAGCTACAGCAACGATACTAGTACCTCCTTGTTCGATCAACGCTTTTTTATTGGTACAATCAATTTTTTTGATTTTTTGTTTGGCCCACCAAAGGTAGATAGGATTTGTAAGTGATGCAAAGAAAATAAATGTCAATCCTATAAGGAGAAACATCATTATAGTTGATTGCATATATAAAATAAGTTGAGAAATGGCAAAGGAAATGATGAAGGAAAGGATACCGATGAAGTAGCACTTACGGTAGACGAAGTAAAATCCTCCAGTAAAAGCAGCCGCCCAGTTTACTGGTTTATAAAGAATAGCGTTACTATTGTCACCAATAAAGAGTTCGAGATCATCAGTGGTTTTATTACGTGTTTCTGTTGTAATTTGATAAATATTGTTTTCTGTAACGAGGGCTCCACATTTGATACAAAAATTTCGTTTATTATCAGTTCCACAGTTTGGACAGATCATATTTTCACCTATTTTCTAATGTTATTATAGCACGTGCGCTAGAAAAGGAAAAGAGACAGTTTATTGTAAAACAATGAGCTTATGTAACATATACTTGATTAGGTGAAGTGTATGTGGAAACAAAAAATTTTGATGTTAGTTATCTTTTTAGTTGGAATTATGGGGATTGGTTATGTAGGAGCTTTTCAGAATGATATGCCATTACTAGGTAAAGTTATCTATCTTGATGCTGGCCATGGTGGTGCTGATCCAGGAGCATTATATAAGAGTATTAAGGAAAAGGATATTAATTTAGCGATTAGTAAGAAATTAGAGGAAGAATTATCAGCACTAGGGGCTATTGTCTATCAAACGCGTTATGGCGATTATGATCTATCAGTTCCCTATGCTTCGAATCGGAAGCGAAGTGATTTATCGCGTCGAGGGAATATCATCAACGATTCTGGGTGTGATCTTTATTTATCGATTCATTTGAATGCTGATTCTTCATTGACATGGCAAGGGGCACAAGTGTTTTATGATGATATCAATCCAGAAAATGAAACAATTGCTAAGATGATGCAGGCCTTATTTAAGAAAAAATTATATACACAACGAAAAGAAAAAAAAGTCAACGATTTATATTTGAGTAAACGAACAGATCGCCCTGGGGTACTTTTAGAGCTGGGATTTCTTTCTAATCCGAATGAACGATATTTGTTGAAAACAGAGAACTATCAAACAAAGCTCAGTCACATTATTACAGAAGGGGTAGTAACCTACTTTAATCAAAAGAAATAGTACCTTTGTGGTACTGTTTTTCATCATTTTTCATAATTTTTACATACTTTTTAGAAATGCCTATGATATAATGAAACTAGGTGAGAATATGAAAAGTAAGATATTTAAGAATCTAGACCAACAAATAGAAATTCTTGAGTCCCGCGGATTAGTCATTGCCGATATTGATGAAGCAAAGGAAATTCTATTTCGTGAAAATTACTTTTTTATCAATGGATATCGTCATATTTTTAAAGATTCTTTCCAAGGTGAAATGTTTTTACCAGGAACGACGTTTGATGAATTATATGGTATGTTTACGTTTGACAGAAATTTACGGAATATTATGTTTAAATATTTGTTGATTATTGAAAATAATATTAAGTCAATTATTAGTTATCAAATGTCTAAAAAATATGGATTTAAAGATAAAGACTATTTAGATCCCAAAAATTTTACTCAAGATGCTATGAAAACAAGACAAGTAAAAGATATTACCAGTAAAATGCGTCGTCAAATTCGCATCAATGGGCGTCAACATACTGCAACCATGCACTATTTGAGTAATTATGGTTATATTCCAATGTGGATTTTAGTAAAAGTATTGTCATTTGGTATTGTTTCAGAATTATATACGATACTAAAGTATGAGGACCAATTAGATATTGCTAATTTTTATCATTTAGATGTCGAGACGTTAACTATTTATTTATCTATTTTATCTAATTTCCGTAATTTATGTGCTCATGAGGATATTTTATATGATCATAAGACACAGAAAAAGATACCGGATTCTCGTTATCATGCTTTACTGAATATTCCAATGATTGATGATGAGTATAAGCGTGGTAAAAATGATTTATTTGCAATTATGATTATTATGAAAGTAATGCTGACAGCGGAAGAATTTAGAAATATTGCTTATGAAGTTGGTTATGAAATTGATTTACTAGAAGGTAGGGTACATACAGTACCGTTATCAAAAATTTTACATATGATCGGATTTCCCACTGGTTGGCGGGAACTTGTCGATTTGAAATAGGGAGGTTTATGTGAAACAGAAAATTAAATATATTGTGGGGTTAGTTGTTGTTTTTCTTATCGGTTGTACTGGAACTTTCTTGGTGGTTCATTTTGTTCCAAGTATGGATACTAAGGAAACGGTAAAGACGGTGAAGGAAGTATCAATTACAGAATCTAATAAGATTAAAAGTGCGATCGAAAAAGTATATGATTCTGTCTTGGTTATCAAATCGTACAAAGGGGATCGTTTGGTTGGAACAGGAACTGGCTTTATATATAAAAAAGATAGTAAGTTGGGGTATGTTATTACCAATCATCATGTAATTGAAGGGGCATCTAGCATAAAAGTGGTAAATATGGATGGTCAAGAACTTGATGCTACCGTTTTAGGAAGTGATGAGTATTCTGATTTGGCAGTTCTTAGTATGGATGTAGCTGGTGTGATGCAAGTAGCTATCTTAGGAGAGAGTACAAAGTTAGATTTAGGTGATACATTATTTACGGTTGGATCCCCTATGGGTGAAGATTATAAGGGAACGGTAACCAAGGGAATTTTATCGGGTAAAGATCGAACGGTTTCGGTTCAGTTAAATAATAGTTCCTTTATGATGGAAGTCTTGCAGACAGATGCTGCCATTAATCCAGGGAATAGCGGAGGACCACTTGTCAATATTAATGGTGAAGTAATTGGTGTGAATTCGATGAAGTTGGTTGAGGATGAAATTGAAGGAATGGGATTTGCAATCCCTATCGAGATGGTCAAGAATGAGTTAGAAAATTTAGAAAAGGGAAAGAAAATTTCGCGACCACTAGTTGGGGTTAATCTAGTCGATGCAAATAATACCTATGCTTTATATTATAATGATGTACGGTTATCCAAAGAGTTTGAAAAAGGAGTAGCAATTGCCAGTGTTGAAAAAGAGATGCCAGCTGAGAAAGCAGGTTTACAAAAAGGTGATGTTATCTTAGAAATCAATGGGACGACGATTAATGATAGTGCCCACTTCCGATATTTGTTATATAAATATCAAGTTGGTGATAAGATTAAGATAAAGTATTATCGGGATGGTAAAGTAAAAGAGACTACTTTGACATTATCAAAAGGAATCGAATAGGATTTCTTTTTTCTTACATTGTTGTCATATTACTAGCAATTTTTTAGAACATATGCGATAATATTAATTGAATGATTGACATTTTGTTGTCAATCGAAATGTCAGTATATTAGTTCAAAAAAGTAATTATTTTATAAAATAATTATAGGGAGGTTAGATGTATGCAAAGTTATATAATTCCAATTCAAACAGCCTTTATGGTTTTTCCTATGATTGCTTTTCTGTTTACTTTGCCATATATGATTCATCAATATCGTAAATATGGGTCAATCCCTGCTTTACGAACGATTATTGTTTATTCTATGGTTTTATATTTAATCAATGCTTATTTTTTGATTATTTTACCACTACCACCAATTGATGAAGTTGCAACTTATACATCGCCAACGATGCAGCTCGTGCCATTTCAGTTTATCACTGATATGATAAAGGATAGTACGCTTGTTTTTTCAGATATTCACACGTATCTTCCTTCGCTAGGTGATGCAGCTGTTTATCAAGTATTTTATAATGTTGTGTTATTGTTACCGTTTGGCTTTTATTTACGATATTATTTTAAATGTGCGTGGTGGAAGACGATTCTCTGTTCTTTTCTACTTAGTCTATTTTTTGAGATTACACAGTTGTCAGGGTTATATGGTATCTATCCTCGTAGTTATCGCTTATTTGATGTAGATGATTTAATGATCAATACGTTAGGTGGATATCTTGGTTATCTGTTAACACCACTGATCTGTTTATTTCTTCCTTCGAAAGAGAAATTGGATGCTATTTCGTATAAGAAGGGAAAAGCGGTTTCCTATACTCGGCGACTTTTTGCCTTTGTTATGGATTGGTTCTGTATTTTACTATTGACACCATTATTAAGTCTCATCAAGCACGCCTTTTCTTTAGACTTATTTGCTTTTTATAGTTCTTATCCAATTATCATTTTGATATATTTTGTTGTATGTTCTTATTTTATGAATGGACAAACACTAGGAAAAAGTTTTTTCAAAATTAAAGTTGTGGCCGCTGATGATGCCCCGATAACATGGGCTCAATATTTGGTTCGTTATGGTTTTTTGTATTTCTTATTACTGCCACTTCCCATTTTTCTGATGCTTTTATTTCATCTAGTAGTAAAATATTCTCCGTATTATGGTATTTTATTACTATTAGCGATAATGCTATTCTTTTATGTTATGTTCCAGTTTGTGTTATCATTGATTACTGGAAAACGTTGTTTATTTCATGAGAAGGTTAGTAAGACGAAGACGATTAGTACCATTGTTGTTCCTAATAAAACATATGAAAATAAGAAATTTTAGAACCGGATATTACTAGTGACAAGTGGGTGTCATATCTAAAAGAAATAGATAAAGTGGATTTATTTTTGTCCATTAAATTGAATATTCTGTTATACTAGAGATAGGTGATTAGAAATGGAAAAAGAAGTAATGGAATTAATCGATCTTATGCACAGACAAGACCAATCTTTAAAAAAATTTAAGATTGCAGATAATGATATTAAATTATTGCAGGTAAGAGATCAAATGTTAGATGGTTTAAAATATACGATTAAAATTGCAATGGATTTTTTGCATCTTAAGAATGCTGAATTGTATTATGAATTAAGGTTAATGTATGAAAAGATTAGTGATTTATATAGACAAAATGCTCATTTATTAGCAGGTGTTATATCATGTGTGGGAATTAATGATAAAATTATAAGTATAGAAAAATATATGCTTCAAAGACAAATTGATACAACAAAATCAATTAGGGATTCTTTAGAAAAAAAGTTTAAAGGGAATCAAACTGATTTTAATAATAAGCCTAATAGTAGGACGGGATCTGGTTCCCAACCTTCTGACTTAGCATCTCTATTTAAAGATGGGGATAGTGATTTCAATAATGAAAAACCAGTTCTTCCAAAAATACATTGTGATAATAATTTTGGAATAGCTCATTCTCAAGATGATATTATTCAGTTTATTAATTGTGTTTTAGAAATGGGGAATGGTGCTGATATGTTACCAAAAGAGATTGAAAACCTTGCGTTATCAATCTGTTGTAATTTTGGAATTAGGGATTCCAAGTGGGTTGAAAATATCATCATGGAACAAATCTCGATTAAGGCTCAAGGACAAGAATCACATCGTAAATAAGGAAAAAAGCGGAAAAGTGAGTAATAAGGATAACGCTTTTTTTTCTTTTACATACAATAGTTAGAGGAGGGAAGATATGAATAATCCTAGTATAGTAATTGATGCTGGTCATGGGGGTACAGATGGTGGTGCTAGCGGTAACGGAATTGTGGAGAAAGATTTGAATTTATTGATTTCTAAATATATGGAACAACGATTTAGAGAATTGGGAATTCCTGTTACGATGACCAGGGAAACCGATGAGACACTAACACCAACAGAACGGACGAATCGTATTAAAGAAGCTTATGGAGATCGTCCGGGTGTTATCGTGATATCTAATCACATAAATGCTGGTGGTCGAGGGTTTAGTTACCATGATTAGATTTAATTGGGTATTTAGACGACTGTATTTAAACGAAATAGTTGATAGATAATTTATTGAAGTGGTTAGAATAGTGTTTATTTAGAAAATAAATGCTATTTTTTAGAGTTAAAATTAAACTAACTAAAATTTACAAAACACCAAACAAAAACCAAAAATAACATAGGTGTTTTACAAAAAAGTGTTTACTTTATATTTGGTTAATGGTATACTAAAATTGATTTACAAAACACCAAACAAAAACCAAAAATAATATAGGTGTTTTGTAAAAGGAGGTAAAAATGATTTATTCAGGAAAAGAAGCATTAGAAAAATATGGAACAAGATATAATTTATCTAAAGCATTAAAGAATAAAGAAATATTTAAATTAGAGCATGGTATATATTCTGACAAAGATTTAGTAAATCCAATGATTATAGCTTCTAAAAAATATTCAAGTGCTATTATCACTATGGACTCTGCATTTTATTATTACGACTTAACTGATGTAATTCCCAAAAAAACTTATGTAGCAACAAATAGAAATTCAAATACTATAAATGATGAAAAAATTATTCAAATTAAAGTTCCAAAAGATATTTTAAATTATGGAAAAGAGGAAGTTATAGTAGATGGTGAAAAAGTTAAAATGTATAATAAGGAGAGATTGTTAGTTGAGTTAGTTAGAAAAAGAAATCAAATCCCTTTTGATTATTATAAAGAAATAATATCTAATTATAGAAAAATTGCAGATGATTTAGTTATGTATAAAATTGAAGAATATTTAGCTTTATATAAAAATGAGGTTAATCTTGCAGATGCATTGTTAAGGGAGGTTTTTTAGTGAATTTAGAGGATATCGTAAGACATAATATAGAAAATGGTTATGATTTAATTGATGCCAGATCTAAAGTAGCACAAGATGTTATTTTGAACAAAATTTCTAAAAGTAAATTTAAAAATAATATTACCATTAAGGGTGGTGTAGTAATGCATAGTATATCAAATTCTGTTCGTCGTGCTACGCGTGATTTAGATTTAGATTTTATTAAATATTCATTGGAAGATAAATCTATAATAGGTTTTATAGACAGACTTAATTTAGTTGGTGATAATATTATAGTTGAAATAATAGGAAAAATAGAAGAATTACATCATCAAGATTATAATGGTAAAAGGGTTTATATAAAAATAAGTGATGTAAATAATTATGAAATTGATACTAAATTAGATATAGGCGTGCATAAGTTATTCGAACTAGAACAAGATGATTATTATTTTAACTTGGATGCTATGGAAGATGGAGTTAGTTTACTTATTAATTCTCCAGAACAAATTTTTACTGAAAAGTTAAAATCATTACTTAAATTAGGATTTAGATCAACAAGATATAAAGATTTATTTGATTTCTATTATTTGATTAATTATGATAAACTAGATAGAAAAAAATTATTAAAATCATTTCAAGTAATAATATTTGATGATAATACTATGTTTGAAGAAACTTTAGAAAATATTTATTCTAGACTTAAAAGTATATTTAAATCTAATGCTTATAAGAGAAATCTAACAGATCCAAAGAATAACTGGTTAGATATACCTATACATGATGCTATTGAAAAAGTGTTAAATTATATAGAAGAATTATCTAAAGAAACTGTAGGAGTTTAGGAGGTATTGTTGATGGAAGGAAATATTGAAGAACTAACATTATTACTTATGTATTTAACATCATGGGAAGAAAAAGGATTCACAAGAGATGAAAATGATGAAATAGAGGAAAGTAAGGTTAAAACTTGCTGGAAGGGTTATTCATTTGATGTAATTAATAAATTAACAGATGAAAATTATCTTTATTTTAGTAAAGGGAAGTCAGTTACTTTAACACCTGCAGGAGAAGAACTAGCAAAGAAATTGATGGGTAAATATTTAAAATAGGAGCAATAGATATGGATGATTATAATGTTTGGAAGAAAAAAGTAGAAGAAAACTATAAACGAAATGAAAAATTTATTGAAGAATTTGAGAGTTGGTTACTTCAAAAAAATCTTGCAAAGAAAACTATTAGAAAACATTTAAATAATGCAAGTCTTTATATTAATGATTATTTAAATTGTTATGATGCAAGCACAATGGAAGATGGAGTGTATTATGTTCATGGCTTTTTAGATGGTTGGTTTATAGAAAAATGTCTATGGTCATCAAGAAATTCATTAAAAGAAACTACAGCAAGTGTTAAGAAATTCTATCAGTGTATGAGTGAAAAAGGATATGTTAGTGAAAATGATTATAATGAATTATCTAGTTTTATAAAGGAAAATATGGATGAGTTTTTAGAACAAATGGATTCATTTGAGAATGGAACATATTATGATATGTTTGATTAAATAAATTATAAGAAGCGAGGTAGTATATGCAAACAAGGAAAATGTATGAAAGAATAAATTGGTATAAAAAAGAATATGTGCATGGACAGTATTCTAGAATAGTTGAACACTTTAAAGATTATGATAAAATCACAAAGAAGAAAATGTTAGAAAGTGTGTATAAAGTCTATAATGATTCTAATAATATTATAGATATTTGTACTACTAGAGAATTAAAATATTTAAAAATGTTGCTTGATAAAAAGAGTAATATGAAAGACTTATTAGGGGATAAATACGAATGGGAAAGAAAGATTCTTAGAAATAAATTTTTAGTTCAAGATGATTATGATCAAGTGTTTATACCAGATGAGATAATAGATAAAGTAAGAATGGCAATAAAAAATATTAATTGGGATGTAACTAAAAAGCTAGATGATTTAAATGAAATATTAGTTAGTTATTGTAAAATACAAGCTTCGGCATTACTTAATAGTGTCTGCTCTTTTGCTTCAGGTATAACGGGTATAAATGAAAATTTAATTTGGACTCATATGTTAAACAATAAATTATTTAATTATTATGTTCTAGTTTATACTAAAGATTTTGAAACGATTGGAAAGAATATACCTATTGCTTTATACCATGATTATTACTACATTGAAGAAGAACTAGAAGAGGAAAGAAAAAAACAAGGATTAGCGGAATCCTTACCAATAGATTTAAGAATTTATAAAACATTATTTTATAATGATTTTGATATTAATAATAAAATAATAAGGAGGTTTTTGGATGAACTTAAAAAATTACCATTTTTCTGGTTTTCAGCGCTTGATGGTATTAGAGAATTTGCAGTATTAAATATAGATAGAACTCCTTTAAAGAAATCAATTGAAAATGTTCCGGCTTTAAAAGGTTATGATTTAACAGAGTTTTTTAATTTATTAGATGAAGCTATGGATGAGATGCCTTCTGGAGCATTAAATGGATTTACTCCCAATCAGGCAAAACAATTAAAGCTAGAAATGGAAAAAGTTAAGTATGAAAAAGAAAGAAGTTATACTAAACAGGAAAATGCCTGTTTATCTAGAACAGATGCAAAACTTTTTTATAAAATTTATTTTGGATTGCTTGATTTTACTAATAACAAATATAAAATTAATACAAAATTAAAGATATATAATAAGTTAGGATTGAATCCCTATGAATTAAAAGGTATAGTAGAAAAGTTTTGGGAGAATAAAGACTCTATTGTACTAGAATTTTGTATGGCTAATCCATATAAATTTAATAAGGAGGAATTAAATGTTACTAGTGAATTTAAAAAAGGATTTAGAGATTTAGTAATAATTGCAAAATATGAAAAAGAATATACTGCAGTTATGAATAGAAATAAAACTTATATGATTAAAGGATTAAACGATAATATAGATAATAGAGAGTGTAAAATAAAGTGTGTAAGTTAGAAAAAAACTACACACTTTTATAGTGTGATAAAATAGAAGAAAGAGGTAAAAGTATGAGA
>CAJTRV010000005.1 GCA_910578855.1 uncultured Bacilli bacterium | reverse complement strand
TCTCATACTTTTACCTCTTTCTTCTATTTTATCACACTATAAAAGTGTGTAGTTTATTACTAACTTACACACTTTATTTTACACTCTCTATTTTTTGTAATATTAATATACATATAAATTAATCTCCACTTTTTTAGTTGATTGTTATTCTAGCATATTTACACACTATTGTCAAATTTAACCCTGTCGAGATAGTGTAATTTTTTTTAAATTCATCACATTTCTATCTCAAAATCATCTTTTCTTTTATCATCATGTTCTTTGCTATAGTTGTATTTATCCTTTAATTCGTTGAAAGTATCTTCTTTGATAATGCCTTTTTTATATAAGTCTTTGGATACATCAAAGTATTTTTCTCGTTCTTTTTCTTTACCAAACAATTTATCTTTTTTATTATAATGTCTTTATTATTAAGTAAATCTACGCAAAAGAATAATGTAACAACTTGCAAATGCATTTCATCTGGTCTTCCTAGTCCTATTTCATTTATTTTCTCTTTTATATTTACATAATCTGCTTTGTTAGTTACAGTAGGAAAAGCATATGTAATCTTGCCGTCATTATCTAAACATAAGCAAATATTACCATATTCTGTTTTTCCAACATAAACATTAAAATCTAACTTTTCTTTATTAGCAAATGCTACATTTATTACATCCAATACTTCTTGCCTTGTTCTTAATCTAAAATTTTTCCATTTTATTGATAGGTTCTACAACTTGTAAATTAGTATGTAATAAATGTTTTATTGTTCCTTTTTTAACTTTGCAGGTGTAATCTTTAATAACTTTCAAGATTTCGTTATTTGGCTTTAATGTTTCGATAGTTTTAAATTCCAACATCAAAAAAGTCCTCTTTCCTGGAAAGAGGACTTTAAGTCTTTATATAAAATAAAAACTCACGAACTTGTTACAGTCCGTAAGTTGTCTTCAAATGGAGCGGATGATGAGAATCGAACTCACGTAGTCAGCTTGGAAGGCTGAGGTTCTACCATTAAACTACATCCGCAAATCAGTAGGCAATACTAATTATACTAGAAATAGATAAATTGTCAATACTAATTTTCTAAAATTTTAAATTTTTATGATTAATTTGTGATAATGTCTTAAGTATTAACTTGCGAAAATGTCTCATCAGATAATATACACTCCACCGAGGTGGAAGAACAAAATAAATATGAAAATTTTAAATTTGTTGGTCTGTTACCGCTTGCTGTATTTTATAAAAATTGTGCTATAATAGGGTTGAAAGTGAGGGATATGATGAAACAAATCATGATAGTCGAAGATGATATTGCGCTTCGTGAAGAATTAAAATTGCTATTAGAACATCATGGATATACGGTAATTATCTTAAAAGATTTTTCGAACACCCTGCAAACGATGTTGCAGACACCAGTTGATCTAATCTTATTAGATATCAATATTCCCAATACCAATGGGGAGTACCTGCTTCGAGAATATCGTAAGACCTCTACGACTCCTGTTCTCATGGTAACGAGTCGTAATAATGAAATGGATGAACTCATTAGTATGAGTTATGGAGCAGACGATTATATTACCAAGCCTTATAATCCACAGATTTTAATGTTACGAATTGAGGCAGTATTAAAGCGTTTTCAAAAAGAAACGAGTATTTTAAATTATCGCCATGTGCGGTTAAATTTATCGAAAGGTTCCCTTGAAACTGATGCTTTAGAAGTTCCCTTATCCAAAAATGAACAAAAAATATTTCACTATTTACTGATGCATGTTGGTACCATTGTCACGAGAGAAGAAATTATGCGTTACCTATGGGATACTGAGGAATTTATCGATGATAATACGTTAACTGTGAATATGAATCGTCTACGTAATCGCTTATCAGAAGTTGGCCTTAAAGATGTGATTGAGACGAGAAGGGGACAAGGGTATATTTTATTATGAAAGCACGAGATTTCATCAAAGATAAATTTATTGCGATTCTTTTTGTTTGTATCTTATATGGAATGATTTTATTCTTGTTAAAAGGTTTTCAAGTAAATCCATCGCTTGTGATTGCGATTACCATCCTCTATTGGGGGATGATGTTTGCGTTAGCCGGTTATGAATACTATCGTAAGAAGTCATTTTATGAACTCTTACAAACACAATTAACAGAGCTAGATCAAACATATTTATTGCATACGATGTTGTATTTACCTAACTTTTATGATGGAAGGGTACTTTATCAAGCTTTATACGAAGGAAATAAAGCAATGAAGGAACAGATCAACATCTATCGTGATAGTATGGAAGATTTTAAAGAATATGTTGAACTATGGATTCATGAAATTAAGATCCCTTTAGCAAGCGGGCTTTTAATTCTTCACAATCACGCGTTACCTGAAGGTCAAAAACTAGCAGAAAACTTTCATAAAATGGATGATTATTTAGAGCAAATCTTATATTATGTCAGAAGTGAAAATCCCGAGAAAGATTATTTTATAAAGCAGTTAAACTTAAAAAACGTGGTGAATAAAGTTGCCGTAAAAAACAAAGATAGTTTTATCTATCGTAAAATCAAATTAGAATTAGAAGAGGTTGATGAGATGGTCTATAGTGATTCGAAATGGCTCGAATTTATTATCAATCAAATCGTCCAAAACAGTATTAAATATGGAAAACAAGAAGGCGCTGTTATTCGGATTACCACTTCTAAAAATCAAGGAATTGTAACACTATTCATCCACGATAATGGAATTGGAATTGAACAAAGTGATATTAACCGTGTCTTTGAAAAAGGTTTTACTGGTCAAAATGGGCGTAAGATAGCACATTCAACCGGTATGGGCCTCTATTTATGTCACCGTTTGTGTGAAAAATTAGGGCATCATCTTGCGATTACTTCGACCCTAGGTGAGGGAACTACCATCAAAATTACCTTTCCTCAGAATGCTTATTATGATGTTTTAAACCGTTAGCTTACAAAATTGTAAGCTTTTTGTAAGGAAAATCGATGGCTAATGATCATTAAGAATCCTATAATGGGTAATGAAAGGAGTTGTTCTTATGGAACAAATTTTAAAAATAGATAACATTGAAAAATATTATGGAAGCAAATCGAACTTAACAAAAGCCCTCAATGGAATTTCTTTTGATGTTGCACGTGGTGAGTTTGTAGCTATTATGGGAGCGAGTGGAAGCGGGAAGACAACCCTTTTAAATTGTATCTCAACGATTGATCGGGTGACCTCAGGCCATATTTATGTTGCCAGCGCCGATATTACGAAATTAAAAGGGAATGCGTTAAATCGCTTTCGTCGGGAAGAACTTGGATTTATCTTTCAGGATTTTAACCTATTAGATACCCTAACAGCTTATGAAAATATTGCTTTAGCACTCACAGTTCAAGGGGTAAAACCCACTGTGATTGAAGAACGGGTTCACAAAATTAGTCGTAAATTGAACATTAAAAATGTTCTCCAAAAGTATCCATATCAAATGAGTGGAGGCCAAAAACAACGTGTTGCTTCAGCCCGGGCTATTATTACCAATCCTAAATTGGTTTTGGCGGATGAGCCGACCGGAGCTCTGGACTCGAAGTCGGCTAGAATGTTGTTAGAGAACTTTGACCATCTCAATAAAGAATTACAAGCAACTATCTTAATGGTTACCCATGATGCTTTTACAGCAAGTTATGCTTCACGGGTGATCTTCATTAAAGATGGAAAATTATTCAACGAAATTCACCGTGGTGATGACACCCGAAAAGAATTCTTTGATAAGATTATCGATGTGGTCACCATTCTTGGAGGTGACTTGAATGATGTTATTTAAGTTATCATTAAAAAATATTAAGAAGAGTTTTAAAGACTACGCCATCTATTTTTTTACCTTAATACTAGGGGTTTCTATCTTCTACATTTTTAATGCGATTGATAGTCAAACGGCGATGCTTTCAGTATCAGAATCAACTCATGAGTTAATGAAACTGATGACGCAGATGTTATCAGGAGTGAGTGTCTTTGTCTCATTTATCCTGGGCTTTCTCATTATTTATGCCAGTCGATTTTTAATTAAACGCCGAAAAAAAGAATTTGGAGTATACATGACCCTGGGAATGAGCAAAGGGAAGATATCGAAGATTTTATTCTTTGAAACACTATTAATTGGGGTTGTATCTTTAATTGTTGGCTTGGGGATTGGGATTGCCCTATCACAGATTATGTCCATCGTCGTGGCTAATATGTTTGAAGCTGATATGGACAAATTTACATTTGTATTTTCTAGTGCTGCGATGATCAAAACGATTCTTTACTTTGGTATTATGTATTTAATGGTTATGATTTTCAATACACTTTCGATTGGAAAATGCAAATTAATTGATCTATTAAATGGGAGCAAACATAGTGAAAAAGTGAAACTTAAAAACCCTTTTATTTGTATTGCTATTTTTGTGATCGCGGTAGTAATGTTAGGGTTTGCTTATTATAATGTAACGTTAGGGGTAACCAATATTGCTGAATTTACGGATGTAATCTGGCAGATGTTAATTGGCGCTTTTGCGACATTCTTGATTTTCTGGTCACTCTCAGGATTATTATTAAAACTATGCATGTCGATCAAAAAAGTCTATTATAAAAATTTAAACATGTTTACCTTGCGTCAGATTAATAGTAAAATTAATACCACAGTTTTCTCGATGACAGTGATTTGTTTAATGCTTTTTCTAACAATCTGTATTTTATCGAGTGCGTTATCGTTGAAAAATTCGATGACTGCTAACATTAAGAAATTAGCGCCCGCTGATTTTCAAGTGGCGAAGAAATATGATTTAAAACCCGATGAAGTAGTTGGTGACTATATTGAAGCTAAGATTGCCGATTCTAAGATTTCAATCGAAGAGACTTATCAAAATATGAACGTTGATTATGATCGTTACTTCCAAGATGCGGTATCATTTTACTATTATCATAGTCCAAATATTACCTTACGTTCTTCCTTGGGAAGTTACATTGATGAAGCGTTAAAACAATTTAAATATCTCCGAGTTGATACGGAAGAAGATATTGTGAAAATTAGTGATTACAATCGTTTGGCTAAACTATATGGAATGCCTACTTATTCCTTAGAGGAGAATGAATATATGGTGATTGCTGATTTTAATAATATGGTGGAATTACGAGATGCCGGATTAAAAACGCAGCCAACTCTTACGTTGAACGGAAAAACGTATACATTAAAGTATGATACTTGTCAAGATGGATTTGTCGAGATGAGTTCTAACCATATTAATTCTGGGGTGATTTTGGTCCCTGATCATGCGGTTCATGATAATATGCGCTATCGCCAATTCTTTGTTGCTAATTATAAAGCCAACGATATCGCAGCTAAGAAAAAGATGGAACAGGAACTACTTGCCTATGATTACAGCAAGACAACACTATCAGGATCAAGTAAATTGATGATTTATGAAGCGAGTGTTGGGTTAGGAGCTCTTGTGACTTTTATCGGGATCTATTTGGGAATTATTTTCTTAATTTCAAGTGCTGCAATTCTAGCCCTAAAAGAATTATCAGAAAGCTCAGATAATCGCGAAAAATATATTGCCCTTCGCAAACTAGGTGTTGATGAAACGATGCTCAATCATGCTTTGTTCCATCAGATTGCTATCTTCTTTGGTTTACCATTGTTACTAGCGATAATTCATTCGATTTTTGGAATTCAAACTGCTGATTATATTTTATCGACGATCGGTAATGAAAAATTACTTTCTTCCATTATCATGACAGCGATATTCTTAGGCTTAATCTATGGAGGGTACTTCTTAATTACCTATTTCTGTAGTAAGAATATTATTAGCGAAAAAGAATAATGATATCTTATTCCAAACAAAAAGATAAAATTAGATTGCCAGTAGATTCTCATAATTTTCTTTTTCACTCATACAATGTATTGTAGAAAGTGAGGAATCAATATTTATGGAAACACTTAAAGTTTCATCCAAGTCAAATCCCAATTCTGTCGCCGGGGCCCTTGCAAATGTCTTTCGGGAGAAGGGGAGTGTCGAAATACAGGCAATTGGAGCTGGAGCACTCAATCAAGCAATTAAAGCAGTCGCGATCGCGAGGGGATTTGTTGCTCCATCTGGAAAAAATTTAATTTGTATTCCAGCATTTACAGATATTGTAATTGACGGTGAGGAAAGAACAGCAATTAAATTAATTGTAGAAGCACGTTAATGCTTCTTTTTTCAGTACTATTGTATTTTTGTTTGACAAATTCTTAACAAAATCAAAAAATGGTTAAATTTAAAAATACCACCTTCTTTTTTTTCTGGTTAGGATATGGTATACTAGATATGAAGGGGTTGTGATAGATGAAACAGATCAAACAGAGTATGATAATTGGATTAATATTTGGAATCACTTTGACGATGTTTCCACAGTCGGTTCATGCCGAAACACTCCAAGATTATATTGATAAAGTAAATAAATATACAGCGGAGTTAAAGGAAAAGCAGGATAAAATTGCCACCAATGATGCGGAGATTAAAAAGATTCAAGCGACCATTGTAAAACTGCAGGATCAAATGGAACAGATCAAACAAGATCAAGCTCAATTGCAGGAACAAATCAAAAAGAATAATGAAGAGATTAAGAAAAAGGAAGCAGAATCAAAAGAGTTGATCCGTTATGCCCAGGTATCAAATGGCGATAATTTCTATTTGGATTATGTCTTTGGTGCTGATACATTAACGGATATGGTATATCGTATGGCTTTGGTCGAACAAATTACAGAGTATAATGATCAAGTAATTAAGGATTTAAATAATTTAATTAAAGACAATCAAAAGAAGAAAAAAGAACTGGCAAGTAAAGACAAAGAGTTAAAAAAACTCGAGCAACAGTTATCGGATGAAAAAGAAAAAATTAGTGAGGAATCAGCCCATATTAAGGAAGGAATGCCGAGTGTTGAAGAACAGATCAAACAAGCGGAAAAGATGGTGACTTTATATCGGAACAAAGGATGCCAGCCGAATGATGTTATCGGTATCGATTGTGCCGTGATTCCCAAAGCTGATCCACCAAGCAACAATTCCAATTCTGGTAGTAATGGTAATGGCCCTGGCGATGTTGCCAGTACAGGTTCTTTTATTAGACCAATTTTAAATGGATATGTTACGAGTAATTTTGGAGGTCGTGATTTTGATGAATTCCATTATGGAATTGATGTATCATCTAGTAATCGTTATAACACCAAGGTATATCCAATTGCTGCTGGGGTTATTTACTTTGTAGGTTATGATATCTATGGTGCTAAATTAGTCCGCATTGCGCATAATTACAATGGCAAGATTGTCGGTTCAACGTATGTTCATTTGGCAAGCTTTGCCCCTGGTATTTATGAAGGACAGGTTGTTTCAGCGAATGATTACATTGGAATCATGGGGGAGACAGGAAATGCCTATGGAATTCATTTACACCTTGAAGTATCAGATTGTCCATATATGTATGCCGGATCTAGTTGTTATAGCTGGTCAAGTTACATCAATCATTTAAGAAATAGCTGGCAAGATCCAGCACAATATATTAATTTTCCAAGTAGCTGGTCTGTTCGTTAAGAAAAAAAGTATCACTTGGAAACAGTCGTACAATGATTATACAAGGAGGAAGATTATGTATCATTTTATAGGAATAAAGGGGTCTGGAATGAGCGCGCTTGCGCAAATCATGCATTCTTTGGGATATCAAGTACAGGGGAGTGATAAACCAACCCATTTCTTTACTGAGGATCGTCTAATTGAAATGGGAATTCCGGTGTTGGAATTTGATGAGAAAAATATTACTGAAGATTTGATCATTGTTCGTGGTACTACGTTTACAGAAGAAAATAATGCCGAAGTAAGAAAAGCTATGGCGTTCAATCTAAAAATGTATACCTATCAACAGATGGTGGGAAAACTTACAAAGAAATTTGAAACAATTTGTGTTGCAGGTTGTCATGGAAAAACGACGACGACTTCAATGCTTGCCCATGTGTTAAATACCCTAAAAGGGGCAAACTATCTGATTGGAGATGGAACTGGACATGCAGATAAAGACAATCATTATTTTATCTTAGAAGCCTGCGAATATAAGCGTCATTTTTTGGAATATACACCAACTTATGCGATCATTACGAATATCGAACTAGATCATGTTGACTATTTTAAAAATATAGATGATGTGATTAGTGCGTATACGGAATATGCGAATAAAGCGGAAAAGATGATTATCTGTTGTGGAGATGATCCTTATACACATGCCTTAGAAGTAAATAAGCCAATTTTCTTCTATGGAATTGACGATGATAATGATATCCAAGCTCGTAATGTGAATTATCATGCGAAAGGAACAAGTTTTGAGGTGTTCGTTGAAGATAATTATTATGGATTCTTTGATCTTCCAATCTATGGAAAACATATGCTGTTAGATGCGCTTGCTGTGATTTCAATATGCTATTATGAACGAATGGAAGCCAAAGACGTAAACAAGATATTTAAAACTTATCCTGGAGCCAAACGGCGGTATAGTGAAACTAAGATCGGGGATATTATCTGTGTCGATGATTATGCCCATCATCCAACTGAGGTTCGGGCTACTATTAAGGCAACAAAGCAAAAATATCCTGACAAAAAAATTATTACGGTGTTTCAACCTCATACGTTTACTAGAACTGAGGAGTTTGCTGATGAATTAGCCGAAGTCATGAATCAGGCAGATTATTCCTATGTATTAGATATTCATCCAGCGCGGGAAAAACAAGAAGATTATCCTCATGTAACGAGTGATAACATTATTGAGCGCTTAAATCATGGTGAACATCTCGCTATGGATGAAGCTGATAAATTATTAAAATGGGATAATGCCGTTATTCTATTTATGAGTCCTAATGATCTTTCCGTATTAGAACATGATTATCAAGAAAAACGACAAAACCAAATATCATAAAAAAGAAACAGAAAGATAAACTGTTTCTTTTTCTGTGTTCTAAATACTTATAACTAAAGTAGATGAAGCGTTGAAAGAAGCTAATGAAATTATTAATGATTCTCATAAGATTATAAAAAAAGGAACATCATGATTCCTCTTATCATGATTCCTCTAATAATATCTTTATTTTTTCTGTGTTTTTAAAGTTTAATTTGGCACATTCATTTAATTTAGCAATGCCATATTTCTTGGCAATCAAAACCCCAACTTCATCAACCTTATTTCCAGCCCCTTTATATAGAAATAAATCCATCGATTTTCCAAGTTTATCGAATTCTTTTAGAAAAATAAACCGACTAATTAACGAGGCACAGGCAACACTTAGGACTTTATCTTCCGCTTTGGTCATAAATGTGATATTGCGAACTACTTGGGGGGTATCTTTTAAATAGTGATAATAGACGTATGGTTTGGCAAACTGATCGACGACGATATAGTCATAGGGATATCCTTCGTTTTTTAATTTTCCTAAAACTTTATTATGAAGAAGGGCTTTGATTTTATTCATGTTAATATCTTGACTGTAATTAGCATTGTATTCCCGGTTGGTTAAAATAATACTCTGATAAGGAATTCGTTTAATAATGCTTGGAACCACTTCGAGAATTTTTTCATCGGTCATTTTCTTTGAATCTTTGACTCCTAGGCCCTCTAGAAATGGGATATCCTCTTTGGTGATATAAGCGCTTGATACAACGATGGGTCCAAAGTAATCACCGGTACCCACTTCGTCAGAGCCAATACTATTCGCATAGTAAATGGCAGGATCAAATCCATCTGTCTTTTTTTTATCATCTTTCTTTTTGTCTTCGCTATTTTTCTCTTCAATTTTTTTACCAGGATTCAAATTCATTTCAACTTGTTTCCACATTGCAGCATCGATATCAGCACTTACTCCTTGAAACACAACTTTTCCTGATTCATATAAGGTGACAACGGTATCCGCCTCATCAGCTTGAAACACCGCATAGGGTGGTGTTTTCTCTCGTTTTTTATCTTGAAAATATTCCACCATTTTTGCTCTTGTATTCGCACTAATCTTTAATGTAATTGTCATAATCCACCATCCTTAAGAATATTTTATCATACTAACTTGAGAAATGCTTTCTTTTTTTGCCAAAATGTAATATAATTTTAATAGGAAGGATGATAACCATGAATATGATTGATGTTATTATTATATTGGTAATCCTATTTGGCGCTGTAATGGGGTACAAAAATGGTTTTACAAAACAATTGATCTCCTTTGTTGGATTTATTATTGTGATCATACTATCATATCTATTAAAAAACTATATCTCTGGTTTACTATATACATGGCTGCCATTTTTTAAATTTGGTGGAGTCTTAAAAGGCGTAACCGTTTTAAATATTGTGCTCTATGAAGTAATTGCTTTTATGATTGTATTTTCATTATTGATGATTCTATTTCGGGTGCTCTTATTTGCTAGTAAGATATTCGAAACGCTATTAAAGTTTACCATTATTTTGGGGATTCCCTCAAAGTTATTAGGGGCAGTGGTTGGAATGGTTGAGTATTCTATCATGGCATTTATTGGACTTTATATCTTGACGTTACCAATTTTTGATATTGAAGGGTTGGAGAATTCGAAGTTCAAGGATGAAATTCTGCATAATACCCCGGTTTTGTCACATTATACAAAAGATGGGCTTGCAGTATTTGAAGAGTTCCATGATTTAAAAGAAAAGTATGAGACACTTGATAATGCCAATGAATTTAATTTGGAAGCCCTCGATTTGTTGTTGAAATACAAAATTGTAACCACCAAATCAGTTCAGAAGTTAGTCGATAATAAGAAAATCGAAATTATAGGAATTGATACGGTTTTAAGTAAATATGAGGATCAACAGAAAGGAGAATAGATATGGCTGTAATGCATGCGAATGAAGGAAATTTTAAAGAAATGGTGGCTGGAGACTTGGTGTTAGTCGACTTTTTTGCCACTTGGTGTGGACCATGTAAGATGTTAGGACCGGTGTTGGAGGAACTAGATACAGACCGATCAGGGATTAACATTGTCAAAGTTGATATCGATGAGAGTCGTGCTTTGGCCCAACAATATGGGGTCATGAGTGTTCCAACATTATTTTTAATGAAAAATGGGCAAGTAGTATCACAAAAAAGTGGATTTATGCCCAAGGAAATGTTAACTTCATGGATTGAAGAGAGTAAATAGAACTAGTCACAAGCGTGTGGCTTTTTGCTTGGCAAAATAACGTAAGATATTTGTGATTTCTTATTCTTTCTGTTATAATGAATGAGATAAATGAGGTGATAGTATGGCATATGATGAAAGTTCAATTAAGATATTAGAAGGGCTAGAGGCTGTAAGAAAGCGGCCGGGGATGTATATTGGTTCAACAGATAAACGAGGACTTCACCATTTGGTGTGGGAGATTGTCGATAATGGAATCGATGAAGTAATCAATGGCTATGGAAAGAAAATTACGATTATCTTACACCGTGATGGATCGGTGAGTGTCGAAGATGAAGGACGGGGAGTTCCGGTTGGAAAACATCCATCGGGCGTTTCTACTCCTGAGGTAATTTACACGGTATTGCACGCTGGTGGAAAATTTGAAGAGGGTGGATATAAAGTATCTGGTGGTCTTCATGGTGTTGGAGCTAGTGTCGTGAATGCCCTTAGTAAATGGATGCGGGTGCATATCAACCGGGATGGTTATGAACATGAGATTTCCTTTTGTGATGGTGGGAAATTAGATGCACCGTTGAAACGGTTGACAAAAACCAGTAGGACCGGAACCCGGGTTCAATTCTTACCAGATCCAGAAATCTTTTCGACGACGACATTCTCTTTTACTACCGTTTGTGAGCGAATGCAGGAATGTGCATTTTTGTTAAAAGGATTAACCGTTCATGTGATCGATGAAGAAGATCAAAAAGAAAAGTTGTTTCACTATGAAAAAGGGTTAGAGGCGTTTGTCGAGAGTGTGAATGAAAATAAAAAAGCCCTCCATAATGTGGTTGGCTTTGAAGGAGTAAAAGAAGACATTCGAGTCGAGGTAGCATTTCAATATACCGAAGACTATTCCGAGAATTTAATTTCGTTTGTCAACAATGTTAAAACCAATGATGGGGGAACCCATGTCGTTGGCTTTAAAACAGCTTTAACCCGGATTTTCAACGATTATGCCCGAACCAATGGGTATCTAAAAGCCAAAGATAAAAATTTAGAGGGAAACGATACCCGTGAGGGAATAACGGCCATTATCAGTTTACAAATTCCCGAAAATTTATTACAGTTTGAGGGTCAAACCAAAGGGAAACTTGGAACACCGCTTGCCCGAAATGTAGTTGATAATATCGTCAGTGAAAAACTTCAATTCTTCCTTGAGGAAAATAAAGAGATTGCGACGAAGATTTTAAATAAAATGATCAAGAGTAAACAAGTACGCGAAGCTGCTCGTAAAGCCCGTGATGAGGCCCGAAATGGTAAAGACCGGGGCAAACGAGAACGTGTTCTCAGTGGGAAACTAGCTGTCGCTCAGAAGAAAGATCCGAAACGCAATGAATTATTTTTAGTTGAGGGAGATTCTGCTGGTGGTTCGGCTAAATCTGGTCGTGATAGTAAGTATCAAGCAATTTTACCACTTCGAGGTAAAGTCTTGAACTGTGAAAAAGCACGGATGGAAGAAATTTTAAAAAATGAAGAAATCAATACGATGATTCATACAATTGGAGCTGGAGTCGGAAGTGACTTTGTCGCTTCTGATTCTAACTATGCCAAAGTTATCATCATGACCGATGCCGATGATGATGGAGCCCATATTCAAGTATTGTTACTTACATTTTTCTATCGTTATATGAAAGGATTAATTGAAACGGGACGATTATATGTTGCCGATCCTCCTTTATATAAAATCGAATGCGGAAAAGAGAAAGAATATGCTTGGACTGATGAAGAAATGCGCGAAATATTAAATAAATATAAAGGTAAAAAGACGCACCTTTCACGTTACAAAGGACTAGGAGAGATGAACTGGCCTGAATTAAAAGTAACGACGATGGCACCAGAAACAAGACGTCTATTTAAAGTAAGCATTGCTGATGCGGCCCTTGCCGAAAAACGGGTTAGTGTCTTAATGGGAGATAAAGTAGAACCTCGTAAAGAATGGATTGAAGAAAACGTCGATTTTACCTTAAATGATGATTATAAAATTCAAAAGTAACTCACCATGTGGTGAGTTTTCTGCATCTATGAAAGCGATATAACATAACTTTTAGGAATTGCGCAGTTAAGAAAATTAAAATATCATCCTTTCTTCTTAGAATCCGATTTGGATCTGATGCATTTTGAGGGATTTATTTTACCACTTCAGGAGTGCACCATATTATTAGAAGCGCTCCCTCATGAAGTATTATCAGCTTGCAAAACGAGAAGAGATGTTAATAGGAGAAAAGATTTTTACGAACCAAAGAGAAATGATAGTTGGTGTTTTTCTTTGCAAACAAATCAAGAATTTGATATAATGAACGAAGGTGATTAGTAGATGGAAAAAGCATTAGAAAGAATTTATAGTTATCCATTAGAAGAAATTATGGGAGATCGGTTTGGTCGTTATTCCAAGTCGATCATTCAAGATCGGGCGCTTCCTGATGCCCGGGATGGTTTAAAACCAGTTCAACGCCGTATTATCTATGGAATGTATATGGATGGGAATACTTATGACAAGCAGTATCGTAAATGTGCGAAGACAGTTGGAAATGTCATGGGGAATTACCACCCTCATGGGGACTCTAGTATCTATGAAGCGATGGTACGGATGAGCCAGTGGTGGAAACAAAATTGTTGTCCAATTGATATGCAGGGAAACAATGGATCAATGGATGGGGATGGCGCTGCTGCTATGCGTTACACCGAAGCACGCCTATCAAAGGTCGCTGGGGAAATGGTCAAAGATATCAAGAAAAATACCGTTGATATGGCTCCAACCTTCGATGATTCTGACTTAGAACCCGTTGTCCTACCAAGTCGATTTCCTAATCTACTGGTCAATGGATCAAACGGAATTAGTGCTGGTTATGCGACGAATATTCCGCCCCATAATCTAGGGGAAATCATCGATGCTACCATCAAACGAATTGATAGCCCCAACTGTTACTTAGATACGATCTTAGATATCGTGAAAGGGCCAGATTTCCCAACAGGGGCAATTGTCGAAGGAAAACAAGGGATTATCGATGCCTTTAAAACGGGACGTGGTCGTGTCATTGTTCGTTCGAAGATTCATTTTGAAGAAGAAAAGAAACTCAATCGTATTGTCGTTGATGAAATTCCCTTTGATGTCAATAAGATGCTGGGAATTGTTAAGAAAATAAACGATATTAGAATTGATAAAAAGATCGAGGGGATTCTCGATGTTCGCGATGAATCAGCGGAAACGATTCGGATTGCCATTGATCTAAAGAAAGATGTCGATAAGGAATTCATCTTGGCGTATCTTTATAAAAATACTGATTTACAAATCTCTTACAATTATAATATGGTAGCGATTGTCAATCACCGGCCGATGACCCTGGGAATTCTTCCGTTACTAGATGCTTATATCAAGCATCAAGAAGAAGTGGTTACTCGCCGTACAAAGTATGATTTAGAAGCTGCGCAGGCTCGTCATCATATCGTTGCTGGTTTAATCAAAGCATTATCGATTCTCGATGATATTATCAAGACAATTCGGGCGAGTAAGAACCGGGTTGATGCGACAGCAAACTTGGTAAAGCAATATGATTTTACCGAGTTACAGGCAGATGCGATTGTTCGCTTGCAACTTTATAAGTTAAGTAATACCGATGTTACAGAACTCATCGAGGAGAGTAAAAAACTAGAACTGATTATCAAAGGATTAGAAGCAATTTTAAGTGATGAGGATAAATTAAAAAATGTCGTGAAGAAAGAACTTCGAGAAATCAAAAAAGAGTATGCAACGGAGCGGAAAACTGAGATTAAGGAGCAAATTACCGAGATTAAGATCGATACCACTCAGATGATTCCAAAAGAAGATGTTATTGTTATCGTAACCAAAGATGGCTATGTCAAACGAGTATCACAGCGGATCTATCAATCAAATAGTGATGAGACGTTGTTAAAAGCTGGTGATATTGTAACTGGAATCTATGGAATGAATACTCTGGATACCTTGCTATTGTTTACCAACCTTGGAAATTATTTATATGTTCCCGTTCATGAAATTCCTGATTTAAAATGGAAAGAGCTTGGGAAACACATTAGTAATATTATTAAGATCAAGGCTGATGAATATGTCGTTAGTAGTATTCCGGTATATGACTTTGAAGCAGAAATGTATATTACAACGTTTACCAAACAAGGAATGGTGAAGCGTAGTAGTCTCAAAGATTTCCAAGTGCAACGTTACTCAAAACCGCTTACTTGTATGAAATTAAAAGGGGATGATGAATTGCTACAAGCAATCATGAGTCCTAAAAAGGAAGTCTTTATTACTACTCGCCGGGGATATGGCTTGTGGTATGGCATCGATGAAGTTCCGGTAACTGGCATCAAAGCTGGGGGTGTGAAGGCCATCGCTTTAAAAGATGACCAAGTAGTCAGTGCCCACTTGTTTCAACAAACTTGTGAGTATTTAACGGTAATTACGGAAAAGAATACTGCGAAGCGGATTAAACTAAGTGAGTTCGATAAAACGGCCCGAGCGCGTCGGGGGATTATTGTTGTTCGCGATGTAAAAACCAATCCATATTATATTTTAAAAACCTTTATGATTTCTAATAAAGAATTGTTGGTGATGATGGATGACAAAGATAAAAAGGAACTTAAAATTACCGAGTTTCCAATTGCCGATCGTTATTCAACTGGAATGATGTTAAAAGGATCAATCGATTACCTAGGTGTTCTTGCAACACTAACCAATAAAGAGGATATGGATGTAGTTGCAGAAGAGGAAGTAATATCCACCACCGTTTCATTAAAAGAAGTCGATGATAAATTTATGACCATTGATGATTTCTTAGATGATTTTGAAGGAAAATAAAACGTGATAAAGAAGAGGGGCAAGAAATAATGCGCCTTTTTCTTTCTACCTAGATTTATGACAATCTGGCATACAGGTTTTCTTTTCAAAAAAATTATGATATAATGACCATAGAATAATAAAGGAGCGAAATTATGAAAAATGATAAAACAGAAGTAATTGATTTAAAAGCAATTAATAAAGAAAAAAAGAAACGAAAATCACGCCAAAAGAAGGATCATTTAGGAATATGGAAATATTTTATTGCGATTGGTGGCGTTGCGATTGTGACAATTCTTTTCTTCACTGTATGGTTTTATAATGCCCGTGGTGGTCTTGTTGAAATTACCTTGGATGATTATCTAAAGTATAACAAGTTAGAAGAAAGAACCGTTGTGTATATTGGATCAGATGATGAGATCAGTAAAGAATTTACACCCGTCATTCAGGATCTAGCGCGCATTCGTGGTCATCAGTATTATTATCTCGATATTACCGATATCAAAGAGGGAGAGCGGATTACCAAGCTTCAGAATGTCTTTGTGCCAACGCAGAACAATTTAATTGTTCCAATGGTTCTCGTTATTGAGAAAGGACAGATTGTCGATACTAGAAGTGATAAAACCCAAGGGAACCCATCAGGAATGATGGCTGGGTATTTAAACCGCGAAACATTTATTAAATTTTTAAAAGAAAATCATGTATATTAATTCAGGGAGGAATTATGAACGAGCATATAGTAAAAGAAATTGCAACCACTCTTCAGGTAACTGAAGCTCAAGTAACGAAAACATTAGCACTACTCAGTGAAGGGAATACCATTCCCTTCATTGCTCGTTATCGGAAAGAAGTAACGGGGGCGTTAGATGAAGAACAGATTCGTAGCATTCATGATGTTTATGAATATCAAGTCAATTTATTAAAACGTAAAGAAGATGTCATTCGCTTAATTGATGAAAAGGGCTTAATGACAGAGGCGTTACGGCAAAGTATTATGAAGGCGAGTAAATTAGTCGAGGTAGAGGACTTATACCGGCCATATAAAGAGAAAAAGAAGACCAAGGCAACAGCGGCGCTGGCAGCTGGCTTAGAGCCACTTTCGAAAATGATGATGTCCTTTCCAACGACTGGATCATTGGATACCTTGGCTCAGAAGTTTTTAAATGAGCAGGTTCCAACCACCGAAGACGCGATTACAGGGGCATCCTATATTATTGCCGAATGGATCAGTGATCATGCTGGCTACCGAAAATGGATTCGCACCAATACCTATTTATATGGTGTTCTTCGCACCAAATTAAAAAAGAATGCGTTGGATCCTGAAAAAGTTTATGAGATGTACTATGATTATCAAGAGGTCATCAAACAGGTCAAACCACATCGGGTTTTAGCCATTAACCGGGGTGAGAAAGAAAAGATATTGAATGTTACGATTGATGTCGATAAAGATAAAATCCTTGCTTATTTAGAATCAAAAATAATCAAACAACCAAGTTCTTTTGTAACGGATGTGATCAAGGATGCGATTGCGGATAGCTATAAACGCTTGATTGCCCCAAGTATTGAACGTGAGCTCCGTAGTGAATTAACGGAGAAGGCGAATACTGTAGCGATATCTAATTTCGGGAAAAATCTGGAGCAATTATTGTTGCAGCCACCGATGAAAGGAAAAATGGTTTTAGGATTTGATCCCGCATATAGAACTGGTTGTAAACTAGCCGTCATCGATCAAACGGGAAAAATGTTGGATATTCAAGTTATTTATCCGCATGCACCTCAGAATAAGGTGGAAGAAGCTAGGCGGATTGTTCTGGATCTAGTTCAGAACTATCAGATTGATATCGTGGCCATTGGAAATGGAACGGCGAGTCGGGAGAGTGTCCAATTTATCGTCGATACCATTAAAGTAAGTCCTCGTTCATTTCAATATGTGATTGTCAATGAAGCTGGAGCCAGTGTTTACTCGGCAAGTAAGCTCGCAATCAGTGAGTATCCTGATTTAACCGTTGAAAAGCGGAGTGCGATTAGTATTGGAAGACGATTACAAGATCCGCTTGCAGAATTAGTTAAAATCGATCCTGAGAGTATCGGAGTTGGGTTATATCAACATGATGTTCCCCGTAAAGAACTCGCAAGTTCACTTGATTTTGTCGTAAGAAAATCCGTGAATATGGTGGGTGTCAACCTCAATACCGCGAGTCGTTCCTTATTAACTTATGTATCAGGTCTTACCAAAAAGAACATCGATAAGCTTTTGGCATATCGTGATCAATTTGGAAAATTTAATAATCGTTTAGAACTGAAGAAACAAAAATTAGTCAGTGATAAAGTTTATGAACAAGCAATTGGTTTTTTACGGATCCCCGATGGTGATAACCGCTTAGATGCGACTGGGATTCACCCAGAAAGTTATCCAATTGCCTTTCAATTATTAGATCAGTTAGGACTGACCATCGAGATGCTGGGAACCAATGAGTTGCGTGAACAACTAGGACAACTTGATCTCAACGATATGGCGACTCATTTGAAAACCGATTATTATACCCTAGAGGATATTGTTTCCTCCTTATCAAAACCTAACCGAGATCCCCGTGACGAGATTCCAGCCCCCATTTTAAAAAGTGATATCTTACAACTGGAAGATTTAAAAGTAGGAATGGAATTACAGGGAACTGTTCGGAATGTCGTTGACTTTGGGGCGTTTATTGATATTGGCCTTAAAAACGATGGCTTAGCCCATATTTCTAAGTTAACAGACCATTATATTAAACATCCGTCGGAAGTAGTCAATGTTGGTGATATCGTAACCTGTTATGTCGATGAAATTTTATTAGAAAAGAAAAAAGTTGCTCTTACCCTTTTACCACCACAGTAATTGGGTGGGGCTTTTTTTATGAAATGAAAAATGACTCCGTAAAAGCTGAGGAAAATATTCGATTTATCTATTTTTTTGTACACTTTTTCCGCATAAAGCATACATTAAAGTGAGGGGTGAGTATATGGCATTATATAAAGAAATTGTAACAAAAACAATTATTGGTAAAGGGAAAAAGTATTTTAAAAACAATTATACGATAACACCAACGGATCGACCAACGACTGTATTGGGTTGCTGGGTCATCAATCACCAATTTAAGGGGTACAAAACAGGTGAAAAGATTGGTGTAGATGGTTCTTTTGATATTAATATTTGGTATTCTTATGACAACGATTCAAAAACGACCGTTGTAAATAAGAAAATTGATTACAATGATACCTTTAATGTTAGAGTAAGAGAAAATAGTGATATCAATGGTGACACTGATATTATTGTCCGAACATTAAAACAACCGAATTGTGTTAAAGTAAATATTACGGAGAATGGTGATATTAACTTTGATATCGAAAAAGAACTTGGTGTGGAAATCGTCGGAGAAGCAAAGGTCAAAATTTCGGTGGAAGAGGAAGAAGATCCTTGGGATGAAATCGAAGATGATGTCGATGATGAAGTTTTAGAACAAATAGATGAATCTGTCGATGAAAATTACATATAATGAAGTGTCAACAAAAAATGGTTGACACTTTTCTTATGACGTGATAAAATGGTACTATGAATGGAGGGATAGCATGGCAGTTAAGTTAAGATTAAAACGAATGGGATCAACGAAAAAACCATATTATCGAATTGTTGCCGCTGATTCAAGAAGTCCAAGAGATGGAAAGTTTATTGAAAACGTGGGTACTTATGATCCAACGAAACAACCAGCGATTGTAACTGTAAATGAAGAAGTTGCCTTAAAATGGTTAGCAAACGGAGCTCAACCTACAGATACGGTAAGAGACTTGCTAAGTAAACAAGGAATTATGAAGAAATTTCATGAATCTAAAGCAACGAAAGGTAACTAAGAATGGATTTAGTAGCATTAACTGATTATCTGATCAAGAGTATTGTTGAAGAAGCGGAAGCTGTATCGGTAAAGTTATTTGATGATACTGAAGATACTGTGGTCATTCAGGTTTTGGTGAGCGAAAACGATATGGGAAGTGTGATTGGGAAGGGTGGAACAACAGCCCAATCAATACGAACTATTGTCCAAGCGAGTAGTTATTTAAAAGAAAATAAATTGGTAAAAATTAATTTTGATTCTTTTTAGCCGTGAGGCTTTTTTTTGTTTCATCTTAACTTCAACTGTCAGTTGAAGTTAACCCTTGATCAAAGTAGTAGATAGTAAAGCTTATAGAGGGTGATTTTGTAATCCTATTTTGTCCATAAAGAGTAAAATAGGCACCTGCTTAACGGTTTCTAGTAAAGAAATAGCCAGAATGATTGTATATTTTTGTTATTTATACTATAATATAAAAGAAAGATCATCGATGCTAAAAATCTTATCTATTTATATAAGTAAGAGAATAAGTAGTAATCGTATCTAAGTAAGGTTACTTTCTCTAATAAGCGTGCCAAACTTTATTTTACTACGATTTATTTTTGATGATAGACAATTTACCAAAGTTTTACAAGTAATCAAAATTGTGAACACAGAGTTGGAGGAAGAAAATGAAAATAAGAATAATAAGTGCGATCGTTATATTAGCTATTCTAGGTCCCGTTTTTCTACAAGGGGGAATGCTTTTTAATTTGACAATGTGGATTATTGGCTTACTAGGATTAAAAGAATTTTTAGATATCAGAGGTAGTAAGAAGGCACTTCCTGAGTTTATGAAGTTAATTTCTTATATCCTATTTACCTTGATTACACTAGTAAATATGACCAATCAAGAATTGATTTTTAGTATTGATTTTCGTGTGATTACTGGATTATTTATCAGTATGTTACTCCCGGTTACTTTGTATCATGATAGTAAAAAGTATAGTATTAATGATGCTTTTTACTTAATTGGCGGAATTTTCTTTTTGGGTGTTTCATTTAATTTACTAATCGTACTTCGAAATATTGAATTAAACCTGTTGTTATATTTATTTACAATTACAATTATGACTGATACATATGCTTATATTGGCGGCTTACTTGTTGGAAAACATCCATTATTAGTATCTATTTCGCCAAAGAAAACGATCGAGGGAATGATGCTTGGAACCTTGTTTGGAACATTCATTGCCTGTGTCTTTTATCACATCGTTGTTAATCCTAATTTGTCACTCATGGTCGTTATCGTTATGACTTTGTTTTTGTCAATCTTAGGCCAATTTGGTGATCTGGCATTTTCTGCGATCAAACGCTACTTCGGAAAAAAAGATTTTTCGAATCTGATTCCTGGTCACGGTGGAATTCTTGATCGCCTTGACAGTATTATTTTTGTTGTATTAGGCTTTATCTTTTTTATCGCAATTATTTAGAGGAGGAAAACCATGACATTATTATATTTTGTTTTTGTATTAGGGGTAGTGGTATGTATTCATGAGTTTGGGCATTTCTTATTTGCCAAACGAGCTGGAATTTATGTTTATGAATTTTCAATTGGAATGGGTCCACAACTATGGAAATGGAATCGGAAAAATGATGAGACAACTTACTCAATTCGACTTTTTCCGATTGGTGGCTATGTTAAAATGGCAGGGGAAGAGGTCGAATTAGATCGTGATATTCCTGAGAATAGGCGGATGCAGTCAAAGACTTGGTTACAGAAGTTTTTAACGATTGTTGCCGGTATTGTCTTTAACTTCTTGTTGGCTATTGTGATTTTCTTCATTGTTGCCCTCATTGCAGGTGCCCCACGAACAGATCCATATATTGCCGAAGTTGAAAAGGGCTTTCCCAGTTATGAGAGCCATTTACAAAAAGGGGATAAGATCATCAAAGTAGATGGTAATAAGGTTTTGTCCTTGGATCACTTTTTGGTGGAATTTCAAGTTCGTTTGGGAGAAAAGATAACTTTCCAAGTGGTTCATAAAAACGGATCGAAAGAGGATATCACGTTGTCACCAGTGAAGAAGGTTGTCGATTTAGAAGAAGTATATCAATATGGCTTTAGCCTTGATAACACAAGAAGCCACGGAATTCTAGCAGCATTTCAATATGCTTTCACTAAAACAGCGACGTTGATTCATCAAATGGTGCTGATTATTCTTTATTTAATAACCGGAAAGATGAGTTTAAATTCGCTTGCTGGCCCAATTGGTATCTTTAATGTCGTAGGTGAGAGTGCCAAGGCAGGCTTCATTAATGTCATCTATTTAATTGGATTTCTTAGTGTCAATGTCGGCTTTATTAACTTACTTCCCATTCCGGCATTTGATGGTGGGCGTTTATTATTCTTATTCATCGAAAAAATTACAGGAAAACCCATCAAACCAGAAATTGAAAACACGATACATGCAGTCGGCTTTATTTTGTTAATGATTTTAATGGTTGTCATTACATGGAATGATATCATTAGATTATTTGGATAGATAGGTGGAAATATGGAACGTGTAACGATACGCAAAGGTAGTATTATTTCGATGTGTAAGCATTATGATCAAATTGTATCTTATGTTTACCATGAAGAAGATTGTATTACAAAGATGTTGATTAATTATTACCGTGATTATATGGATGCGATTAATTTAGATAGTATGGAAGAGATAGATTTGATTTATCATTATGATGAAGCCCTTGCTTATTATCTGGACAATGCGAAATTTTATCGTTTGGTTCAAGAAGAATATAATAACCAAAATGATTGGGGAAACTTTATTATTAAGAATTTAATACATCTATATGAAGTGTATCAAGATATGGTTCAGACAAAACTAACAGAGAGTAAATGGTTATAAAGAAATGCGCGTCATTTCTTTTTTTCTAAATCTGATGAAAAATAGTCATTTTATTGCACTTTCTGGTAAAAATCGGTATAATGGTTTTATAGAAGGAGTGAGAGTATGTTAAAAGTAGAACATGTTACCAAATACTATGGTGATTTCTTAGCTGTTGATGATTTATCATTTACAGTCAAAAAAGGCGAAATCTTTGGCTTATTGGGAGTCAATGGTGCGGGAAAAACAACGACATTCCGGATGATTATGGGATTGTTAGAACCGACTAAAGGAACGATTACGCTAGATGGGAAACCGATTGATTACACAGTAACTGACACCATTGGTTTTTTAACTGAAGAACGAAGTTTATTGACGAAGATGACTGTTAAAGAGCAATGTTTATTTTATGGAAACCTCAAAGGAATGAGTGATAAGGAAATTGAAGAACGTTTAGATGCTTTATTAGAGAAGTTTGGAATTACAGCGTATAAAGATAAAAAAATAAAAGAGCTATCAAAGGGGAATCAACAAAAGATTCAGTTTATTACTGCTATCTTAAACCGGCCGAGATTATTAATTCTAGATGAGCCCTTTTCAGGGTTAGATCCATTTAATGTTGAATTGTTTAAAGCTGAAATTTTAGAAATGTCGAAGGCAGGAAGTATTATTATTTTCTCATCGCATCGAATGGAACATGTCGAATTGTTTTGTAAGAAACTGGCGATTATTATGCAGGGGAAACCTGTTTTAGAAGGTTATCTTTCTGATATTAAAGAACAATATCGTAAGAAAAATATTTTAATCAAAGGAGATATAGCTAGTACTGATTTAGAAAAGATAAAAGGCGTATTATCCGTTGAAAATACGGCTGAGGAAATGATTGTCAAGATTGATGATATTGCCGTAGCGCCAGCGGTATTTAAAGTTGTTAGTAAACATAAAAATATTACAAAGTTTGCGGTTGAAGAACC
The DNA here is from genome assembly GCA_910578855.1 of uncultured Bacilli bacterium. Classification (GTDB taxonomy): domain Bacteria; phylum Bacillota_I; class Bacilli_A; order RF39; family UBA660; genus MGBC107952. Next base: position 42,797 of record CAJTRV010000005.1, on the reverse strand, counting down.
ATCATTAAATGAAATCTTTGTCGCGAAAGTAGGTGAATCATATGAAAAGTAAACTTAAATTTTTAACAGGAGTCTCTCTTAAACGTAAAATTAAAACCAAGTGGTTTGTCATTGCCAATGCTTTAATTGCACTTGTTATTATTGCTGGATTAAATATTGATACAATTATTACAGCCTTTGGTGGTGAGTTCAATGAAAAAACAACGATCTATGTGATTGATCATACCAATGAATCTTACGACTTATTGAAAGATCAGATTCGGACTTCAACAACGTCTTTTACCGTTGAAGATAATTCATCTGAAGAAGCGGTTTCTGATCAATCGAAGTTTACGATAAAACGTTATCAGAAATCTGAAAAGGAAGCGAAGAAATTAATTGCTGATGAGAAGAAAACGGTTGTCTTAGTATTAGATCATTCTGATCAAGATGTCTTAACAGCCAAATTAATTTCTAAAGATTATTTGTCAACACAAAATTTTCAGATTATCAATGCAGCTGTCAATGGTACCAAAAGTACACTCGCATTTCAAAAATCAAACATTTCAAGTGAAGAGCTTGCTCGTATCAATACCCCAATTAAGTTAGAACGGGAATATTTAGAGAAAGATAAGAATGAAGCAGGGGAGAACAATGAAATGATTATGGGCTTTGTTCTTCCAATTATTATTTTACCATTCTTTATGCTGACACTATTCTTAGTACAGATGATCGGGGCCGAAGTAAACGATGAAAAGACGACTCGGGGAATGGAAATTATTATTTCTAATGTCTCTCCTAAGACTCATTTCTTTTCGAAAGTGATTGCTGGTAACTTATTTGTGATTATTCAATCAATTTTATTGTTTATCTATGGTGGAATTGGTCTCTTATTGCGAACTATGATTGCTGGTGATGGAATTAATGGTGGTATTACAGATTCTGTGGGAACCATGGTTGGGAACTTATTAGAAGGTGGAATGGGTGAAAAATTAATTTATATTATTCCACTAACTTTACTTCTCATGATACTTACTTTTATTTCATATTCACTACTTGCTGGTATTTTAGCTAGTATGACGACCAATATCGAGGACTTCCAACAGTTACAAACACCAATTATTGTGATTTCACTTGCTGGTTATTACTTAGCAACCTTATCGACGATGTTTGGAGGATCTTTATTTATTAGAATCTTCTCTTATATCCCTTTGATTTCAGCAATCTTGTCGCCATCCCTTTTGATCATTGGTCAGATTGGCATTCTTGATATGATCGTTGCAATTCTTCTTACAATTGTGACCAACTATTTATTAATTAAGTATGGTTTAAAAATCTATAAAGTAGGAATTTTAAATTACTCTTCGAAGGGATTATGGAAAAAAATGTTTAAAGCGTTAAAGGACTAAATTGGTCCTTTTTATTTACAAATAATGGTAAATTGGATATAATAGCTCTGAGGAGTGTTTGTATGGGCTATTTAATTGCGTTGTTTGTTGTACTATATATTTTGGAGTATCTAATTACAAAAACGCCAGATGTGGAAATTGGTGTTTATGCGGTGATCGGATATCTTACCTTTAAGTTTGTCCGTTATGTTGTTAGGAAATGGAAAGGACGTCGGGATAGGAGAAAACGAAATGAGCAATTTCATCAGGCAGAGATGATTTACCAGACTCTTAGGGATGAGGTTGTCATTCCCCCAAAACATACCAAAGTATTCTTTCTTAGTACTACCTGGATAGAGCATAATTTATTTATGGGACTTATGTATTGTTGGCTTGAAAAAAGAACGTTATGCTTGTTTCCGTATCCTCCAACAAGAAATAATTATTACCATTATCACCAAAATTTAGATGTTGTCCGGATTCCGGTTAGCCGTATTTTGGAATATAAACAAGATGGGCAAATAGTATATCATAATGATATTACTGGTGGTGATATTAAAGTAAAAGCGAGTAGCAGTATCATTGGAAGCGATGCAAAGGCGAAAAGCAGTATTGAGGTACAACCAATTCAATCACAACTTCGTGTTAGTGATTATCGTAATATGACGATGTTGTTTAAAGATGAACAAGGGGATATTCAGGAAATGGTATTAAGCTATGATAGCTATCCATATCTAAAGGAATTATTGCCAGTGAAAGATGCAGTTGTTGTAAATGAAAAACAGGTAAAAAAGTTTTCTAAAGTTCAATTAAATACGAAAAAAAATGTTGAAACCGATGAGCTAACACTATTAAAAGAGTATGCGGATTTATATGAACGGGGTATTTTAACTAAGAAAGAATTAGAGAAAAAGAAAAAAGAATTATTAAATAAGAGTCTTGTGAAATAGGACTCTTTTCAAATTCTAAAAAATGTGATAAAATAATAACAGTTGCAGGGATGGTGGAATGGTAGACACGCTACTTTGAGGGGGTAGTGGGAGAGATCCTGTGCGAGTTCAAATCTCGTTTCCTGCACCAGATTTAATTGATACTCGAACTGTTTATTCGAGAGTAATAAATATTAACTAGAAATACCGTCTAGTTTTTTTGTTATTTGAGAATGGAAGTGATGAGTATGGATGTTGTTAAGGAATTAGAGTTTGATAAGGAAGCGTTAAAAAGAATTGAAATGATATGTAGATTTGCTTGTGTTAAACCTATTATTACAATCAAAGAGAATAATTATTTAATATTCAATGGAAGTGATACTTTATTTGTAAATGATTATTCTAGGAGTATTAAATTAAAGGATTTAGAAGTTCATATTAAAACAAATTAAATGTTTTAAAACTAGGTGTGCAAAAAGGAAGCACAATACAATTCGGATTCATGGTTCACTTGACTATCAAACTCCACTTGCATACCATTTACAATCCAGATTCTATAGCATTGGTCGTATACATAATTTTCCTTATGTCACTAGGATAGTCAAAAAGTTGTTCTACATGCTTGAAGTTACGTTCCCATACATTAACTGCACCCGAGTATTTAGACCAGTTTGTTTTAAATTTTTCAAATTCACTTTGAGCTGCTTTTAGATTAGGGGCACCATAAACTAGTTTGAGATTGGCAGTGAACTTTTTATAGTCTTTACTTGGTACATATTTTAAGGAATTTCTAATTAAATGTACAAGAGAGTATAAAATAAAGTGTGCAGTTTTTTTCTAACTTACACACTTTATTTTACACTCTCATACTCTGACATTACCCTTTTAAATATTAATAATGTCTTATTTTACTTAAAACATGTTCTCCTTTTTTTGGAGTTTGTGCATATTCTAATAATTCAGATTTAGATACTTCAACGAATTGATCTTCCAATACATAACCATTTAATTTTTGTCCCATATAAATCAAATACTGTCTTCTTTTATTTAATTCCTCTTTTAATAATTCTAACATTGACATACTTGTATAAAACACAGTACCATCATATACAATTGTATCTCTTTCTTCATAAAATGGTTGAAGTGCACAGTATATGATTCTTGTATCCTCAATTATGAATGAACCATTAATAGATTTGTTAGGATCAGAAATTTTTAACCCTCCACTAGATCTAAAACTGTTCCCTTTTCGAGGACCATAACCAGCAACAAGATTTCCATATTCCATATCAATAGGATTATCAGAAATTTTTAATTGCTCTAATGTTTCTGGTGGGACTTGTTTTAATGTAAAAGAAAAATTCTTTCTTTTTAAATATTCTAATACAGGTGTATTCTGTCTGATTTTAATTAATTCATAGTTTATAATATTATCTTTTACAATTTCTTTCATCCCCATAACCTCCTGGATAAATCTATTATAATCTTATTTTTTCATAAAATCTACATTATTTTTAAAGAATATATGATTTAGTTATAGATGCATTTAAAAAAGCTCTTGTTAACGGTGGACTTGAGGAAGATGAGTATTTCATACTGACGGTGATAGTCAATATAGATCAAATGATCATGAAGGACTATTACAAAAATTAAATATCAACCTTTTTTCTTACAAAAAGGGATATCCTTATGATAATACAACTATGGAAACTTTAATGTTGTAGTAAAAAAGAAGAAAAACGATGATTTTGAAAGATAAATATGTTAAAATAGTAAGTAATTAAGGGAGGTTTATTTTATGGAAATAAAAGAGGGATTAATAAAATTGAGAAAACAATTAGAAAGGAAGTCTAAAAAAGTTAGAGTAATAACATTAGATGATAAGGTAGATGAATTTATTGACTGGTATTCTGAAAATATGGTTAAAGGCCGTTATGCTGATACTGCTGAATATCATTTTCCAATAGACATGAGAAATTTTATTGAAAAAATGGCGGTTTGGTATGAATTAAGATATCCAGATTATGAAATATATAAAATGATGTTTGGTTCAATACAAGGGCCAATTGATATAAATGAAGTTATGTTTGCAAATAATCAATATACAAAAGATGTATTGGATGAAGATTCCGACATTAAAGGTTTAGACTGGGCTGAATTTTATAATACGAAAGCATTTATTAATTCATTACCGCGGAGTGAAAGAGAAGTATTTTCAAGACCTGAATATCCGAGAATTGCTTATTGGAGTCTTATACGTCATCTACATTTAACTCACGATGGCTTTGTTAAGATAGATGAATATATGGATGTAATACCTGGAATAGATAATGAAAATTTAGAAGGTAAACATATAAAAGAAGTAGTTAGTATGTTAAAAGAAAAAGGTATAAAATTTCCAGAAAATAATGAATTTGAAAAAGTAATTAAGGATTATGATAATCAGATTTATCAAAAAGATGAAATGCTTAATTGTGTAATGTATAGAATTATTGAACGTGGTGCCAATAGAATTGGAGCTCGTAGGGCCTTCTTATTTGCAAAAGAATTTGGTAGAAACATTGATATACCAATGGCATATGGTGTTGATACAGCTGATTCATGTCTTAAGTTATTTATGGATGAATATATTAAAGCAGGTGGATCTGAAGATTTAGTTTGCTATATTGGATATGGTTCAAGAGCACATAAATATGAAGAACTTCCGACAATGACAATCCAAGAATTAATAATGCTGGAAAATAATAATGCTGCTAATTTTTATACACCAGAAGATAACTCAAATTCATCAAAAAACCAAAAAAAGATAAAAATGGTGAAGTAAAACAATTAAGCTTATAAAGAAATTTGGAAAAAGTAAAAATATTTAAAGAATGAAAGATATTTTGTTATTGTAGGATTTATGACAAGAGAACTTCATAAAGTCACTTCAGCACATAAAAGAATAGATAATATGCATTAGTTCATGTGTTAAAATATATATAATATAATTAAATTAATTAGGGAATTAACGGCATTTATAAAAGATGAGGTGTAATATGGATTTAGTAAATATAGTTTATCGTTACGTAAATCGTTTTATTAATAGTGATGAATTAATAAAATTATTAACAAATCTTGATTTAAAAAAATTTTCCAAAAGAGAAATAGCTAACATTGCGGAACTTATAGAGGAAGTAAAAAAAATAATAGAAACTGTGCCAATAGAAATTGACCAAGTTGAAACAAGAAGATTAACATCTCTTAATCATATATTAGAGGCTTTTGAAAAGATAAAAACAAATGAAAATAACGAGAAAGAAGTAAGAGAATTTGCCGAAAAGCATTATAATGATTTAGAAAAAACTAAGTATGAAGTAAGGGATAGTGGACCAAGGTATGAGAAATTATATGACTTATTGATAAATAATTCAGTATATATTAAGTATTGTAAGAAAATGAGTGATTTGGAATTACTAGAGTTCATTGCCCAATATATTTCGGTTCCTGTAAGTCCAAACATAAGTCAGGAAACTTTTAATAATTTAGTAAAAATTGGTATCAAAAAAGATAAAAGGGAAGCTTTATGGCGGTTAGCATTTAATTATGAGGGTAAAAAAATGGACTTTACTCATATAGAAGATTATTTTATTGAAAAAAGGGATGACTATTACCTGACTGAATTTATAAGTGCTGTGTATGAAGATTTGGATATTAATAACTTAATAGAAAAGGTCATCAATACTAAGGATAGGGATTTTATTATCAAGTGTGGTAATAGAGCAAAAAATATAGGGATATTCAATGATAAAGAAATAGAAAAATTAAAGAAAAGGGTTAAAGATATAATATGATATAATTGGTAGAAAGAAAGTTAATAGGCTTAGTCAAAAGAGCAAAATCTAAACTTGAATACCCTGAAATCAAAAGTGAAATAAGATATAATCCATAAAAATAGTGCCAGCTTAAACAGTTTAAGGTAGTTTTAAGAAAAGACGATTAACAAAATATTATTTGTCAATCGTCTGAGACAGTTGATTTACTTTTATTTTAATATTTATATGACGAATATTAAAGCATAGTAAATTATAAAGGTAATTAACATTAAATATCCTTCTACCTTATTTATTCTTTTTGAAGTTTTAGAAAAAATAAATAGTAAAAGTGCTGATCCTACTAAAACGATTAAATCGATTGTTTGAAAACTAGATGGTGTTATTCCCCCAAATATAGCAACCGGAATACCCAATACCACACAGACGTTAAATATATTACTTCCTATGATATTACCAACCAATAAATCTTGCTCATCTTTTTTTGCAGAAACTACTGTTGTAACTAATTCCGGTAAAGACGTTCCAAAGGCAATAATCGTTAATGATACAATTCTTTCGCTAACTCCTAAAGTAGTAGCAAGGTCTGATGCATTGTCAACTACTAAGTTACTTCCTAAAATGATTCCACCCAATCCAAGTAATACAAATAATAGTGATTTCCCTAGTTTGAATTGGGGCTTTTCTTCTTTAGTGTTTTTTCTTTGTTTTGTCAAAGTTATTAAATAATATAAGAATACAGAAAAGAAAAGTAAAATCACAATTCCATCTGCTCTTGTTATTTGATTTGTAGATCCATTGCCTAGACTAATATCGAGAAATAATACGACTAATAAGGTAGAGATTAATAAAGTTAATGGTAGTTCCTTTTTTACGGTATTGTCTTTGATAGAAATTGGTTTTATCGCAGCTGCAATACCTAATATTAGTAAAATATTCAAAATATTACTACCAATTACATTTCCTAAGACCATGTCAGTACTTCCTGATGCTAAAGCACTCATTGAAACGGCAAATTCTGGTGCTGAAGTACCAAAAGCAACAATTGTAAGTCCTATTAGCATTTTTGATACTTTAAAGTTTTGGGCTGTTGAGGATGCACCATCAACGAAAACATCAGCTCCTTTTATTAGTAAAATGAATCCCACTATTAATAATAAAATATTTAAAATCAATTTTTTCACACTCCTTAATTTAAAAACATTATATCATGCTATATGGTGTAAAATAATTGTTAAATGTAAATTTTACATAATTATTATATTTTCGATGTAAACTTTGACACTGTATGAACCATCAAAAAAATAACACCTGCTTGTCACTTTAGAGGTGTTTTATTTTTTCAAACGATTGTTCATCAGTGAAAATATTTTTACTGGCAACCAAAATATTTTGCCAATAGGGTGTTTGATTGAAATTACTAATAACGACTTTACCCTGTGATTTTACGCAATGGATAAATGAATTGTTCCCAAGATAAAGACCGCAATGACCAGGATATTTATTATTGACTGTTGGTTTAGTATCTTTTAGAGATTGTCGATGGAAAAAGAGAATATCTCCTTTGTTAATAGTGGCAAGAGCACTTTTGGAGCAAGGCTGATTGATAAGTGTAAGTGTTCCATACTTGCTTGTCATTATTTTGGTGGTGGTTGATAACCCATCGTAATTCAGTTTCCGTGATATTCATTTTTATCATTCCTTTCGTTGGTGATTATTATAACAAACCGTTGTGAAGGATTCAAATTATTTGATAGGAATTTATCTTTTTTTCCTGTATAATAATATTAGATAAAAGGAGTGATACCATGCACTATCCAAAATTTTTAACATCAGGTGGAACGATTGGTGTAACAGCCCCCTCTGATGGAATAACCAAACTGAAAAAGATTCATCGGTTGGATCAGGCGATCAAAACGTTTCAGCAAATACAATTTAAAGTTATTCTGACTCCTAATGTTAGAACAAGCGTTAAAGGAAGAAGTAGTTCTAGTAAAGAACAGGCTCGGCAGTTAGAATCGTTATTTTTAAATGATGATGTTGATATCATCATGTGTGCTGAAGGTGGTGATTTTCTTCTTGAAATGTTATCTGATGTCGATTTTTCCATCATCGCAAAACATCCAAAATGGTTACAGGGGTATTCCGATCCGACGGGGCTTTTATATACCATTACGACAAACTTAGATATTGCGACTATCTATGGCGATAATTTTTGCAACTTTGGGATGAAACCTTGGCACTCATCCCTTCAAAATAATTTAGAGTTTTTAAAGGGAAATATAAAACCCCAATATAGTTTTGATCAATATGAAAACGCGTATCTCCCGTTTGTTACAGGAACTGAGCCATATACTTTAACCCAGAATGTATATTGGGAAAATTTAACACCAGAGAAAGTAATTACAATGAAAGGACGAATGATTGGTGGTTGCATCGATTTATTAAATGACTTATTCGGAACCCGCTTTGATAAGACGAAGAAGTTTATTGAAACATATAAACAGGATGGAATTATATGGTATTTTGATAATTGTGAATTTACTAGTGAGCAACTAATTCGAACATTGTGGAAGTTTCGAGATAATGGATGGTTTCAATACTGTAAGGGAATTATTTTTGGTCGGAGTGCGACGAATGCTAGCAATTATGACATATCATTTTTAGAAGCAATTCGCTCTTCGTTAGAAATGCTTCAAATTCCTATTATTGTCAATGCTGATATCGGACATGTTGCTCCACGAATGACGATAATAAATGGCGCTCTTGCATCTGTCACCTCAGAAGGTGGTTGTGGTAAGATCTCCTTTTATTTAGATTAGGGAATTGTTAAAAAGGATTGGTGTGTTGCTATGAAAATTAGAAACAAATTTGAAAGTATTAAATATATCAAAACACATCATCTAAATTATTTTGGTGAAGAAGTGTTTTATCATACACAAATTGCTGATATAAAAAAATATCTTGATGATCATCTAGAAACCTATTACATTTTAAAAGATAAAACAAGAACTGGCGGAAAGGTCTATTATAATTTAACCAAAGAAGAGGTTTATAAGCATATTCATGAGTATACGATCCTGGGTCTCGATGTTGCGTCTTATAATTATTTGGATCATAAAGTATTACTTGGTGAGTTGGAATTTACTAGGGAGATGGAGTTTACACTTAGTGGGTCATTTGCTAAAGAGAGTAATCATCGAAATTTTTGTGAGCCTAATATTTTTTTAAAAACAGATCTATTCGATCGACGGGTGAAATATATTCCGGGATTAAATGATGTGATTGATTATGTTTTTAAACATCAATTATTCGATATGATTATTGAATTTTGTGTTTATGATATCCCCTTGGGAGTACATCAGGAAAAGGTGGTAATATTTGAGGTCCGGACAGAATATTAGGGGAAACAAGCTAAAAAATAGATAATAAATTATTAGAATATTTTTGGATTTCTATTGATTGTAATCATTTTTCCGATGCCAAGCAATAGATCATTTTAGTCAACAAACAAGTTTATAAAGGTGAGAAACACTTTGATAATGAATTTATCTATGAGAGGAAAGATAATGTTTCCGGGGTGAATTCAGGAATTATGAGTTGTCTTAATTATGGTTCAAGGTTAACACCAAAAGATTATGCCACACTAATGATTATTTTAAGTGATAATATTGTAGCGAATAAATTGGTGAAGGGCAATCAAGATCAAAGTGAAATAAATGGAGCAAAGGGAATTGTTACTGGCAAGCTTGCATAAGTTACATACAACAGAATTAGGAGTCGAACGAATCAAACGGAATCTTTCTCTTTCAGTTGATGATGTAGTTGCTTGGTGCCGCAAGATAATTCAGAGCCCGAGCTGTGTTGTTACCCGAAAAGGGAAAAACTGGTACGCGAATACTCAGCAAGTTATCATAACAATCAACGTATATAGCAATACCATTATCACTGCTCATAGAATAAAAAAATAGTTTATGTTAAAATGATTGGCGTTATTTCCAAATAAATTTGGTGGTATAATTAAGTCCTATTTGCTATCATGTTGGTGAAAGGAGAAACAATGAAATTAGGAGAACATATTGCGAATCTTCGCAAAGAACAAAATCTTTCACAAGAGCAATTGGCGGAAATGGTTGGAGTGACAAGACAGACAATGTCCAACTGGGAACTAGGTGTGACTGCTCCTAATCCTGAGCAATTAATCTTTCTAGCGAAGACATTTCATCGGAGTGTCGATGAAATGTTGGGTCATGATACCAGTGATATCTTGGTCCAAAAGATGAGCAACACAGAACGACTAGTCGGCCTTATTATCAAATTAATCAAGGGACTGGGTATTTTGTTTTTGGTGTTTGTCATCATTGATGTGATGGCGTTATGCCTATTTATGATAATGCGTAAGGAGACGAACGTTTCATCAAATGAGGAAGTAACCCTTCGCTGTCAAGTAGGGGATCAAGATTATCTTATTTCCCTTGGAAGTGATGGCTATTTTAATTGTTCTAATTGTAATAAGAAAATACAGTCAGTGTTACAAGCTGAAATCGATTATGCTGATATCACTGGGAGTGCGAAAGCTGTGACATCATATATGAATGCGATCGATGGTACTTGTGAATAAGAGGAATTAGAATACTAATTCTTTTTTAAATTTTAAAAATCAGCAATATTCGACATAAATAGCGTATTTATGGAAAAACATTGGGAAAATGTGGTATACTTTTGGTATGAATATTGATTCATTATAATAATAAGGAGGAAGTTATATGATCGTTTATATCATCATTGCCATCATTGTGATAATAATAATCTATTGTTTTGGTATTTATAATCAATTAGTAAAATTGAATAATCGGGTGAACGAAGCCTTTGCAACTATGGATGTTTACCTAAAAAAACGCTGGGATTTAATTCCTAATCTTGTTACTGTTACGAAAGAATATGCTGCCTATGAAAAAGAGACTTTGACTGAGGTGATCAATCTTAGAAATAGTTCTTATGATACTATGTCTGATGCAGATAAGTTAAAAACCAATGCCGAGCTGAATCAATCAATCAGCCGAATGATGCTTCTAGCAGAGCAATATCCTGTGTTAAAAGCCAGCGAGAATTTTCAAAATTTAAATGCTGCGCTTACCAGTATAGAAAATGATATTGCTAGTGCTCGAAAGTACTACAATGGAACAGTGCGGTTATGGAATGATAAAATTGAGATGTTTCCAAGTAATTTGATTGCTAAATTATTAGGATATAAGAGTAAACCGATGTTTATGGCAAATGCTCAAGATCGGGAAAGTATTAAAATAGAATGGTAGGGAAACGATGCAAAAAAAGATAATTAAAACATCATTGTTCGCTTGTTTTTTTCTATTTCTGATGTTATCATTTGTAACTAGGATTGAGGCTTTTCCAAGTGAAACAATTGATCCCACTTTCACAACGCCAAGTAAAAGCACCCTTTATCATAGTTATGACTATGTAATTGATCGTTACGATATTAACATCGTTGTTAACGAAAACAATAGCTTTGATATTACAGAAAAACTTGATGTTCACTTTAACAGGCCTAAGCATGGAATCTATCGAACACTTCCGTTACGGAATACTGTGAAGCGATTAGATGGGACAACTTCTGAGAATCGAACCAAAGTAACTAATTTAAAAGTGAATCATCCATATCAGACAAGCCTAGGAACTGGCGATTATAAAATAAAAATTGGTTCAGAGAATAGGACCCTTACTGGGGATCAGCAATATGTCATTCAGTATACATATCACCTTGGAAAAGATCCGTTAAAAGATCGTGATGAATTATATTATAATATTATCGGAATAGACTGGGATACGGTAATTGGCAATGTTACCTTTTCTGTTACCATGCCAAAGTCATTTGATAGTAGTAAACTAGGCTTTTCATCAGGAACCTATGGTTCGACGATCAATGATAAAATCGAATACCAGGTAATCGATAATGTAATTACTGGGCGCTATAATGGAATTTTAAGTCCACATGAAGCTTTAACAATTCGTTGCGACCTTCCAAAAGATTACTTTGTTGGTAGTAGTTTAAAAATTCCTTTTTTAGTATATATCTGTTATCTGATGCCACTTTTATGTTTGATTGTCATTGCCTGGTTGTGGAACCGTTATGGGAGAGATGAACCTTTTATCGAAACAGTGGAGTTTTATCCTCCTGATGGAATGAATAGCTTAAATATTGGATTTTTATATAAAGGTAAAGTAACACCAGGTGATGTTGGCTCTCTGCTATTTGATCTTGCAAATCATGGCTATTTGAAGATCGTCGAGAAAAAAACAAAACAGGGATTTTTTACATCCACCAGTAACTTCACTATTGTCAAATTAAAAGAATATGATGGAAATGATGAAAATGAACGGCAGTTCTTTTATGGATTATTTAGTTGTAATCGGCTAGCAAGATGGCCGAGAAATATTCCTGTAAAGGAAATTACTGAGGTGACAGAAAGAGATTTGACACAGAGGTTTTATAAGACTGTAAGGAAAATCGCATCACGGGTGAATAAAAGAAAAAATCGCCATAAAATCATTGATAAGAAGTCAAAACGCTGTGTCATAATCGGATCTTTGCTCATGACGCTCAGTTATGTTTTTATGGTAATTCCCTTTGAGCGAGAACTTGTATCGAAAAACTATTTTCTTTGGTTTGTTCTTTACGCCGCTTTATTTCTTATTATTTGTTTTATTATCGTTGTCATGCAAGAGGTATTAGCCGATAGCCGAAGAAAAGGCGAACTCCCTTCTAAAAGGGTCGTATCTAATTTAATCCTTTGTTGCCTCCTTCTTTCTGTTATTTTCTATGCGGTATATAAATTATTATATCATCTTGACTGTCTGATTCTTCTTCGCCAGGAACCAGCCTATTTGTTGGGCTTTCTGATCCAACTTAGTTGTGTGATAGGTATGATAATTTATATCATTTTGATGCCAAAGCGAACTCCTTACGGGCAAGCGATATTAGGGAAGATCGTTGGCTATCGAACGTTTTTAGAGGTTGCTGAAAAGGATCGATTAGAAGCGATGGTGGCGAAATACCCAACCTATTTTTTCGATATTTTACCGTATACCTATGCATTAGGAATATCATTTGAATGGGTTATGAAATTTAGAAATATTACGATGTCGAAGCCAGTATGGCTTGACAGTCCTCATGACTTTGATCTTAGCAACTTTAATTCCTTTATAGATGGAATAACCGCATCATTTCAACCACCGTCTTCTTCCCTCACAGGTAATAGTGGATCATCTAGTAGTGGGTCATCCGGTGGCGGATTATCTGGTGGCGGATCTGGCGGAGGTGGCGGTGGATCCTGGTAATCTCTATTTATTAAACCTGAGACATTTTTTATAAATCTTGGAATGTTACGGGAAACATGTTATAATCGATGAAGATGTAAGGATGTGAGTTATGGATCAGGAAACAATTGGGCAACGAATTCGGGAATTACGCCGTAAGCATCATCTTACACAGGCGGCTTTTGCCGAAAAATATCATGTTACCTATCAGGCGGTTTCAAAATGGGAAACGGGAAAGAATATGCCTGATATCGCTTTATTAAAACAGATCTGTGAAGATTTTGATATTCAGTTGGAAGAAGTATTAGAAGGGCAAATTATTCCGCGAAAGCAAAAAAACTTAAAACGATTACGGGGATTATTAGTCATTATTATCATGATATTACTATGTCTACTTGGAATAACCTTGTTTCAAGACAATAACTTTGAATTTAAAACGGTTTCTGCGAACTGTGATACATTCAAAATATCGGGTAGTTTGGCTTATAATCGGCAGAAATCTAATCTCTATCTATCGAATATTGAACAGTGTGGAGAAAAAGATCATACGGCTTACGATGATATAGTGTGTACACTCTATGAAAAACAAGGTAATACCATTACTGCACTTGGACAAGTTGAGCATACTCAGAAGAAGACAACATTATCACAATTTTTAACCAATATAACATTTCATCTTGATAATTTTTCTAATCAATGTTCAACTTATTCAGAAGATAGTCTTTACTTAGAAATAAAGGCTACTGATTCGAATAACAAAGTGACAACCTATCAAATACCGTTATCCTTAAGTGCTTGTAATAACTAACTCAACCAGTGGTTGAGTTTTTTCAACCTCCGCGTGATTGCCTTTCTTGAACGAGTTCGGTAACATAAAAAGGGAAAAGGAGGAAATAAAATGAAACAAAAATCGATAATGATTGGTGGTGTGATAGGAGCACTAATTTTGTCAATAATAAGTATTAGTTTGATTTATCATAAAAGAAACATGAATCAAAAAGAACTTGTACTCCAAGATGATATAATCATACAACAACAAGAACGGGAGAAACACTATAGCGGTGTTACCGCAACTTTTGATGAACCTGAGGTGATTGTTAATCCTTATGGGAATGCCCCATTGACAGCTTTAGTGATCTTTACGACGGAAGAGGCTGTTACACCTAGAGTTACCATTCAGGGAAAAGATGAACAAAGTACGTTTCATAATACATTTAAAAAGAATAAGAAACATTATTTGCCGATTTATGGTCTTTATGCAGGTCAAGAAAATAAAGTGATAATCGAATATGAATCAGCAGGAACAATGAAAGAAAAAACACTGTTGATTCAAACTGAAGCATTACCAGACGATGTGGCTTTACCAACCGAGGTATATGCGGATAAAGATAAGCTAACCAATGATTTATACTTTTTTACCCCATCTAGTATGGGCTATACTTGTAGTTATGATAGTAATGGTGATATTCGTTGGTATTTGACTAACTATGCTCTTTGGAAGATTGATCGTTTACAAAATGGTCATATGCTGGTCAGTACTGATCGCTTGATCAATACGCCATATTATATGACGGGATTATATGAAATTGATATGCTCGGAAAAATCTATACTGAATATAGCTTGCCTGGTGGATATCATCATGACTATTTTGAGATGCCAAATGGCAACTTGTTAGTCGCTAGTGATGATTTTACAAGTAGCAATGGGACGGTTGAAGATTATATTGTTGAACTTGATCGCAAAACTGGTAAGGTTGTAAAAACCTTTGATTTAAAAGATATTTTAAATACTGAAGATGGAAAAAGTGAGAACTGGACTGAATATGATTGGTTTCATAATAACGCCGTATGGTACGATGAAAAAACCAATTCGATTACTTTGTCTGGGCGTCACCAAGATGCGGTGATTAATCTCGATTATCAAACGGGGACATTAAACTGGATCATTGGTGATCCGACCAATTGGAGCGATGAATACCAAAAATATTTCTTTCAACCAGTTGGAGATGATTTTGAATGGCAATGGAGTCAGCACGCGGCCATGATCACGCCTGAAGGATATGTCTTCCTGTTAGACAATGGAAATAATAAGTCGAAAGAAAAAGACCAGTACGTCAAAGCGAGTGATAGTTATACTAGAGGGGTCATGTATCGAATTGATCCAAAGCAGATGACGATTGAACAAGTATGGGAGTATGGGAAAGACCGAGGTAGTGAATTTTATTCTCCTTATATTTCTGATGTTGATTACTTAGATCAAAACCATTATATTGTTCATTCTGGGGGAATTGTTTATGTTGATGGAAAAAATTCCAACCAACCAGCAGGCTTTAGTAAGAATGCGACTTTAGTATCTGATACGGTGGAATTATTAGAAGGTGAAGTGATCTTTGAATTGAAACTACCAACAAACAATTACCGGGTTGAAAAAATGGGTGTATATCCGGAAACAGAGGATTTTCACCTAGGGAAAGCTAGACGACTTGGAACGTTAGGAAAGACGCCAGTAACGAAAACCAAATATGGTTGGGTGATGTCTAAGAAAAAAACAAGTGCGATAGCAGATCAACACCAATTAAAGATTACCAAAGAGATTGATCGTTTGGTAGTAACGGGAAAGTTTAAAAAAACGGATCAAGTAAATATTATGTTGTATCAAAACTTTCGTTCTTATATATATCAGATGAAAATTAGTAAAAAACCATATACCGCTCTTTGTGTCGATGTCTTTAGTGAAGAGGAAGATGAAAACGGGATTATGGTAACCAAATATGTGAATGCAGAAGGATTAAGTGGGGCTTATTCCATTTATCTTGAAGTAAATGGAACGATGTATGATACGGGTCAGTATATTAAATTTTAAATAAATAGTAAAAGATGATATACTTTTTAAAGGAAAAATACATATGATAATATTGAAATTATAGTTTAACTGTGATAGAATGATAATATTGATGAATATGTTGAAGAGGACATAATGGAATAATCACTTATGGATAGGGAGTCTAGGATAGTGGAAGCTAGATCATAATATTATTCGATTCCTACCTCGGAGTGAAATGTAAACATTTCCGGTTATTCCGTTATCAAAAAAGAGTATAAATAGGATGGTACCGTGCCCTTGGCACTCCTGTAGCCAGGCCTATTTTTTGTTTAGGAAAAGGAGAAAAAATGTATGGGAATGAAGAAAAACAAAGCGATTACAAGTAGAGAAGTGGATTTTGCGAAATGGTATACTGATATCGTTCGAAATGCCCATTTAGCAAGCTATTCTGCAGTCAAAGGCTGTATGATTATTGAGCCAACAGGGTATGCGATTTGGGAGAATATTCAGGCGATTTTAGATCGTAAATTCAAAGAATTGGGACATCAAAATGTTTCGATGCCATTATTAATTCCAGAGTCCCTTTTATTAAAAGAAAAAGAACATATCGAAGGATTTGCCCCTGAGGTTGCTTGGGTAACACATGGTGGAAGTAAAGAGTTAGAAGAGCGACTCTGTATTCGGCCAACAAGTGAGACACTATTTTGTGAATATTATTCTAAAAATGTGACTTCTTACCGTGATTTACCAAAGTTATATAATCAGTGGTGTAATGTAGTGCGATGGGAAAAAGAGACACGTCCTTTCTTACGAACACGAGAGTTTCTATGGCAAGAGGGTCATACGATTCATGAGACGGCCGCTGAGGCTGAAGCAGAGACAAAGCAGATGCTTGAAGTGTATCGAAGTCTTTTTGAAGACTATCTAGCGATTCCTGTTGTATGTGGACAGAAAACAGAAAAAGAAAAATTTGCTGGAGCAGAATATACTTTAACCTTAGAGGCTTTGATGTATAATGGGGTATCACTACAATCGGCAACTTCTCATTATTTTGGTCAAAAGTTTACCATTCCCTTTGATGTTACCTTTGTTAACCGTGAGAATCGGGAAGAATATGCTTACCAGACTTCTTGGGGAACAACAACCCGTTTGATCGGGGGAATTATCATGGTTCATAGTGATGACAATGGTCTAGTTCTGCCTCCACGGATTGCTCCTACCCAGGTTGTTGTGATTCCAATTGGGCAAGAGACCGCTGTACTGGAAAAAGCTTCTGCAATTGCGGAAATGTTAAAAGAATCTGGAATTCGTGTCATGGTCGATAGAACTGAAAAATCACCAGGGTTTAAATTTGCCGAGCATGAGATGAATGGGGTTCCGCTTCGAATTGAAATTGGGCCTCGTGATTTAGAGAATAATCAAATGGTGATCTCTAGACGAGATAATTATACGAAGCAGACTGTTTCCCTAGCAGTTGATATTCCAGCAACTATAACGGATTTATTAGATCAAATGCATCATGATATGTATGAGAGAGCACTTAAACGAAATATCGAGAATACGCATATTTGTAAAACGCTTACAGATGTAAAAGAAGTGATGGAGACTAAGCCGGGCTTTATTAAAGCAATGTGGTGTGGCGAGGAAGCTTGTGAATTAAAAATGAAAGAAATTCGCGGAACGAAGTCACGCTGTATCCCTTTTGAACAAGAACAAGTAAGTGATACTTGTGTGTGCTGTGGCAAAGAAGCCAAACAATTAGTAATCTGGGGAATTCAATATTAAAATAGAAAAAGAAATGTAACGAGCTTGCTACATTTCTTTTTTGATCTTATTTCGTTTTTTGATTATCTTTTACTGATTGCATTGTATTTCGTTGTAACCATCGCCAAGCAGAGTCCATATTTGCGGGTTGGATCTCAACGCTACTAATACGCCCATTGAATGTTATTATAACATCATCAGAATCATCTGTTTTCGTTACTTGCTCGGCAATAGTTTGATAGATTTCCTCTAGTTCCCCAAGTGATAATCCTAGTAATTCGGCCATTTCAAGATGTGAAAGATGAAACTCATAGATATTAGCAAGATAGAATGCATCATACTCTTCTCGTGTTAAGAATCCCTTTAATTTAGCAAACGCATAAATTGTTTCTGGTTCTAATGGGACAAGGCGAAGCTGATCGAGGTGTTCGATCTCATATTGAGTGATGCCAGCACTCGCTAAGAGTTCGGTAATTTCTAACTCACTGTTTGGCCATAATTGTCTTATTTTATTTAAACCATTCTTTTGAATAGATGCGATATTTTGTTGGGAGGTATCTAATATTTGACTCAGTTCTTTTGGAGTCTTTGTTACAGGTGCATAGTAACGATGATAAAGTATATAATATTCTCGAGCAGTTAATATTCGTTTTAATGCCAGTTGTATTAATTGAAAGTCAAATGTTTGTTGCACTGTTTTAGAAATATTTTCTTCACTTGCTTGGGTTAGTACGTCTTTCTCATCAATCATTGATGGTTGTATGGTCAGTTCATTTTGCTGGATCAATTGGGTAATTTGTGCTTTGATGTATTTACGAGCAATCGTACAAAATTTACTATTTTTCGTAAGATCAAATTGCAAGATAGCATTTTGAAGCCCTAACATTCCTTCTTGTACCAAATCATCCGCTTGGATATAGGTTAATGCTTTCTTATCTACATGGTGATTGATATAGGAATAAACAAATTCTTGATAGCGAGAGAGGATCGTTTCAAGTGCTTCTTGGTCATGATGTTCTTGAATCTCCTTAATTAATTTTCTTTCTTCATAATCTTTGTTTTTTTGGGTATTTGACATAAAATCCTCGCTTTCTGGGTGCTAGTATATCATATTTTTTTATATTTTCCAATATTAATAAAAAAGCTATGATAGTTATTCTTGACAATCCCTAGACAATATTTGTTGATTCTTTTTTGTAATTGTTTCTAAGGATTGGTATAATATAGTTATAAGGTGATATTATGGCAAAGAGAAGAAAGAAACGAAAAAATAGAAAAAAAACAGGTTTGCTACTAGTGGTTTTGGCAATACTTATCGGTGGGGGAAGTTACCTTTATCTGAATCAAGATGTGCAAGATGAACTCAAAAAAGTAACCAAGATTCAACCGACATTAAAAATAGTCGATGAGAATAGTAAAAGGCGGTCAATCGCTGTCATGATTGATAATAGTGACGCAGCGAGGGGAAATCACATTGGTTTACAAGACGCATATATTACATATGAGGCGATTACCGAAGGTGGAATTACCAGACTAATGGCATTATTTAAAGATGTCAATACGGATTTAATTGGGCCTGTTCGAAGTTCTCGCCATTACTTTTTGGATTATGCACTAGAGAATGATGCGATCTATGCGCATTATGGTTGGAGTGACCGGGCTAAGAATGACATCAGTAGTTTAGATATTAATAATTTAAATGGAATTACCAACGCTTCTGATGCCTATTGGCGTGATCAAAATTTTTATGCCCCTCATAATGTTTATACGAGTATTGAAAAATTAAAGGCGAGTGCAGAAGCCAAATCATACGCATTGAAAACGGATACACCATTACTACTACCATATAGTGTGAAACCAGTACATCTTGAGACGGATGAAAATCACTTGGTTGCCAATCAGGTTGTGATCCCATATTCTTATTATCATACTACTAGTTATCAATATAAAGAGGAAGAACAACGTTATTACCGTAGTATGAATGATGAAGCTCATACTGATTATAAAACAAAGAAGCAATACCATGTAAAAAATATCTTAATTTTAAAAATTCCTAATTATTCTTTTGATAGTTATGGCCGTCAAGACTTAGAAAATATTGGTACAGGAGATGGATACTTTATTACTAGTGGATATGCGATTCCAATTCAGTGGCACAAAAATAGTCGATCTAAAGAAACAACCTACACCAAGATGGATGGATCTGAACTTAAGGTAAATGATGGGAATACTGCCATTCATATCCAGCCAATCACCCAGGAAACAACCATCCAAGAATAAAAAAAATGTAAAAATATGCAAAAATAATGATATAAATTCTAAAAATATGATATAATGTATTAGTGTCGAGGTGACAAAACATGAGTCAAATGCAAAATGATAACGAATACACCAAGATCGTTGGTCATATTTTGGATAATGAAGAATTTAATAAGATTAAGACAATTGAGCATCATGGGATTAGCCGTTTTGATCATTCTGTCAAAGTATCATATTACTCATATAAAATCGCGAAAGCATTAAAATTGGATTATTACGATGTTGCAAGGGCAGGGTTACTTCATGACTTTTTCTTAAGTGATGATGAGCGAACAATCAAAGATCGTTTCTTATCGACGTTTGTCCATCCAAAGAAAGCGGAAAAGCATGCGAATCAGATATTTGGAATTAACGAACGAGAAGCGGATATTATTAGAACTCATATGTTCCCAGTGAACATGTCTGTTCCAAAATATGCGGAAAGCTGGGTTGTTAATTTTGTCGATAAAGCAGTTGGAGGTTATGAATTTTCGAAAAAATTTGGTTATAAATTGAGCTATGCTGCCAATTTATACTTAATCTTTCTATTTAATTCGTTGAAATAAAGGCTATATTTTACAAAATAGTCTTTTTCTTTTTGTCAAAATTTGTTACGATATTGATAGAAATAGGTGAGGTTATGAAAGAACATAAAAAATGGATCTTGTTATTATTTGCTATGACAATGTTATTATTACTACCAATGTTTTTATCAAAACCACTTTATGGACATGATATCAGTTATCACTTATCCAACATTGAGGTTTTAGCCAAATATCTATCATGGGATTTATGGAAACAGGGGTTTCATATTATTCCAGAGATTGCGAATGACTTAGGTTATGGAATCGGTATCTTTTATCCGATGCTTCCCCATTTACTAGGTGCTTTTCTTTATAAGATCATTGCATGGTTTGATTTACCTAGTATCATAAGTCTTTATGGATTATATACGATGATTATGTTTGGGTCCAGTATTCTTGTATATTTTATCTCATTAGAAATCCAACCAGAAAAAAGAATTGCGTTTTGTTCCGCGTTTCTCTATAGTACCATGCCATATTTATGGAGTAACTTTTTTACGCGATTTTCTCTTAATGAGAACTTTGTTTTCTTATTTTTTCCGATGGTCATTCTTGGATTACTACAATTATTAAAGCATGATCATCGGGCCTTTTATCTATTCTTTATTATTGGATATGTGGGATTATTATTTTCACATTTGGTCTTAAGTATGTTCCTATCATTATTATTACTACCAGCACTTATCATTTATCGGAAACAGGTTTTTCAAATTACGTGTTTAAAACCCCTTATCATCGCAATTTTAGTGGTAAGCATTCTCGTACTACCAGATCTGATCTTACTGTTGGAACATCGTCTTACAGGAGCATATCTGGTATTTCAAGATCATGTGATGACATCCCTTGGCTTGGTTGAAGCTGAGACCATTCCGTTATTTCATTTTATCGCTAAGAATGCGAACTATGATTGGGTGGTTGCTTATTTTATTCCGATGACTACCATCATTTTATTTCTTTGTTCAACTTACTATTTATATCGCCATCGAAAGGAACACCAACATCTTTGCTATTTTTACTGTCTAACTATTCTTACTTTATGGATGACAAGTTCTATCTTCCCATGGCACCTTATGCCCAAAGTAACTTGGATGATTCAATTTCCGTGGCGACTTATGACAATTGCCATCTTACCCATTGCTGTTTTAGCGCCATGTTGTCTTTTGTATGGGACAAGAAATCACCATCTTCCATGGCTTGTTCCTACCATAATCATTTTATCATTGGTTCTTAATCTTTCACTATTTACGGGAATTCAGGGGCGACGTTATCACTTGGATCGTTATTATCTACCAGGCAATGCGAATCAGGCCCTTGGTCATCAAACCGAGTATTTGCCAGTTTTAGCCCAAACGAATTACATGACTCGTGAAAAGCATATCATCGTGTTAGCCGGAACAGCAACGGCTGAAGTGCTACAGAATCATGGGGATCAGTTACAGTTTACTATTCAAGATACCCTAGGTCATGTGACAATCGAATTACCGAAGCTATATTATAAGGGATATTTATTAACGGATGAGGAGGGCAACCATTATCCCCTTACCATGAGTACATCGGGCTATTTGGAGACAACAATTATGCATGAGGGAATTTATACACTACGGTATCAAGGAACGGGGATGTATTTATTTCTCCGCGTCATAAGACTTCTTGTGATTATTAGTGGTAGCATTTACTTTCTTATCAAAGTTGGACGAATGTATCGTAGCATTGGTAATTTCAATAAAAAAAAGATATTTTGTATAAAAAAGGGATAAAATATGTTATACTGATAATGTATTTATCCTGTCCCTGTAGCATAACCGGATAATGCAATCCCCTCCTAAGTAAGGGGGCAAGGGACTAAAAAATTGCTAGAGCCTTTTAAAATAAAGGTATAATGTCCTTGTAACTCAGATGGATAGAGTACTTGCCTCCTAAGCGAGAAGTCGGCAGTTCGAATCTGCCCAAGGACGCCATTTATGATTAAAAAAATCTTGTAAATAAAGCTGTTTGCAAGATTTTTTATATTTCCAAAAAAGTGCTACAAAGTATCACAACTTAATTTTTAGTAATACCTATTATGGCACTATTTATGGCACTCATTAAAAAACAACTATCTAAATCAAAAGAGCAAAATATAAACGAGTAAAAATACCTAGAAAGAAAAGGAGCTTAAAGAAATGAAAAAAGATTTTACAAATCTAAGGTTTAATATAACCGAAGATATGAACAACACTTTTATTGAACTTCTTTTAACTAAACAAATGGGAGAGAGTAAAAAGCTTAAGAAAAAAGATAAACAACTTTTAGAGGAACATCTTAATAACTTAAGGAATCAATTTGTTTTAGATTTTAGAAAGAACAATATTAAAGAAAGAAAAATCTATAATGAACTAATGAACAAGTAAAATCTTGTTCTTCTTTGGAAAGACCAATAATAGCAAACTTTAAATTATTGTGAAATATAATGATTAACATTTTATCAGTTGCATTAATGATATTAAACTCATTATGCTTAATGCTTGTAAGTTCAAAATTTGGTATGAACTCTGATAAGTCAAAAAATACTTCTCTATTTGGAACAACGAACATAATTAACCTCCTTTTTCACTTTTGATATTTAAATTATAATTTAACGGAAAAGATTTTGTGAACTCTTGAAAAAAACACGAAAGTTGTACCCACTATATATATGAGTATAACGAATATATATAGTGATTATTTACCTTACTTTTACTTATCTTATAAATAATATATATTAATTTAAAATCATAAGAATAGTATTTGTAAAGTCTTGAAAGTCTATAAAAAATCACTTACAAAAATTTTGGTTGTCAAAAATTTGACATTTTTATACAAAAGTGCTAGAATATTAGGCAATTCTTAAAAAAGGGGAAAAATGTTTTATGAATCAAATAAAAAAAACAAAAGAAGATGTAATTTCATATAAAGAAGAATTAGAAAGATTGTTATCAAATGGTGAAGGAAGTCTAGAGTTTCTTAATTTTTTGGAAAGAAATATTCAATTAGTTGAAGACCACTTAAATAATATCGAAGCAAGAGGTTATGCACCTTTTGTTAGATTAGCGTATGAAAATCCTATAATTTTTCAATATTTAGCAGTACAAAGACAAAACTTATTAGCTTCAAGAAAAAGATATGAAACTTTTGAAGATAAACAAAATGCTAGTCAAATAGAAAAAATACGAGAAGATAGAATTCAAAAAAGATGGTCTGCTATTGATAGAGAACTTGATGAATTAGCAGAGCCGTTAAAAGATAATGCTTTAGCAATACTTTTAAAAGTAACTAAAGCAGTCCACGACTATAAAACGAATTCAATTGGAATAACTTTTAAAGAAGAATTAATTGGTAATAGTCATAATGCAGACATAGTGGATTTACAATTAGACGGATTTAAAGAAGCTTACTTATGGTTTCATTGGAGTAATGCTGTTCCTCAATTTAGTGCAACCGATGAAAATGGAAATAAAATTCACATGAGAGTTACAGATGATTTTTATTGTGAAATTGCTAATGAAGATAGTTGTAGAGACCATACTTCGGGTTGGATTGGAAGCCATTTATGGAATCCAGGTGGTTATGAAAAAATTTCTCAAATTTTATCTAATTTAGGAAATGCTGTTCATAATCTTGCTGTTCAAAGAAATCCAGAAATAGCAAATGAAACTCCATTAACCTTTGAACAAATAGAAATAGCTAAAACAAATATTTTTAAATATTATCCACTATCAAATCATGGGTTATCAGAAGAAGAAAAACAACTTGTGTATAAGAAGTAGCAAAATAAAAAATCGCTACTTTTTTAATCGATTTATTTAGGACTAGGAACATCAATATTGCCCTAGTCATAAGTGAAAAGGCGAAACATATCCCTAGTAGGTAGCAATACCTATTTTTCTTTTTACCAAAAGTGATAATAAAAGATACAAAGATTGCAGAGGATATCATATTGAACTTGATTGGTTTCTTGTATACAGAATTAATAATAATGAACTTAACTAACTTATTAAAGTTTACTTTAATTATATTGTTATACCAAAGTTCATTCATTTATTTTTATTTGTTTTATGGTAAATTCGTGGTAAAATATCTTTATATTCTTGTAAAGGGAATCTTAAAATAAAGATTTTTATTATTAAAAAGTAGTATAATAAAAGCGTTAAGAATATGGGGAGGTAACATGTGGCCAAATAAGAGTGTTATCAAAGTCATGATTGAAAGATGTTTTTAGTGAATGAAAATGAATCGCTAAATAGTAAGTTCTAAGGGAGGAAAAGTTTAGATATGGATAAATATAAAAATATAAGACCGGTTGTGCTTGGTATGGTAAAAAAAGATAATAAAATTTTAGTTGGTGAAGGATATGACAAAATTAAAAAGGAAACATTTTATAGAAGCATAGGTGGTGGTGTTAACTTTCTAGAAAAGAGTACGGATGCTTTAAAAAGAGAATTTAAAGAAGAAATTCATGTAGATATTCATGTGAGAGAATTTTTAGGTTTTTTTGAAAATATGTTTACTTATAATGGAAAAACTGCCCATGAATTAATATTATTTTATAATGTTGATCTAGATGATTCGGATTATAAAGAAAAATATCATATAAGTGATGATGATTGTGAAACGGATGCGGTATGGATTGATGTTGATAAATTTATAAACGGAGAGTTAAAAATATATCCAGAAGAACTATGTAAATATTTAAAATAACAGGGAATTATAGAAGTTAATTATCGCTATAGTATGATAAATTTTTAGGATACTGATTAAGGATGGTGAAGGCATGAAAGAGATAGAAATATTAGTACGGGTAATGGACGAAGAGACTGATCATGTTTTAAAGAAGTTGCACCAAGAAGCGACTTATAAAGAGACCTCGAGTGTGAAGGATACATATTATTACGATCCACTACGATCGAATCTAACTCCCAATGATCGTTTAGAAATTACCGAGTGTTTTAGAGTACGAGAAAAAGAAGACCAATATTTTTTAACCTATAAAGTTGATCATTTTGATGAAACTGGTAAGTGGTTATATTCCGATGAGGATGAAACAAAGATTGGTGATGCGAATGTAATGAAACGAATGATTCAAAAGTTGGGGCTAAAAGAATTAGTGATTGTCGATATGAAAAAATATTTTTTTGAATATGAAGAATATAAAATTGCTTTAGAGGTTGTTCAACAATTGGGAAATTTTTTAGAAGTAGAATCGAAAAATCGCGAGTGTTCGGTTGTTGAATTAGAACGGCAAAAAATCAGTGATTTTATTCAATCCCTTAATCTTAATGTTTCGAAAGAAGTAGAAGCGGGAAAACCTGAACTGTTATTAAAGAAAATGGGATATTAATCATCCCAATTAGAAAGAGGGGTGTGGTTAATGCCCAAACAGAATGTTTTAAAGTTAATTATATTTTCTGATTTACATTATTTGGATCAAAATCACTCAGAACAGTATAATAGAAAATTAACCCATCTAGCGATACCATTATTAGAACATTTAACTAGTAAAATCAATGATGAGATAAGACCTGATGCCTGTATTTACCTAGGTGATCTTATAGAAGATACGAATAACCATGATCGAGATATTAAGAATTTAAAGTATATTTTTCGTAAACTGCAAGAAATAGAAGTACCATTGTATGTAGTTCCAGGGAATCACGATCTACGTTCGATGGATTCACGAAAAGAGTGGGAAGCAATTTCTGAAACTGGCTCTGCTACTTTTTCTGTAGATTTAAAGGGCTATCATTTGGTTTTTCTTGGGTTAGATGTAAGAAATAATTTGGGAAATGATGAAGGTGGAATATTAAAAACACAATATATATCGGAAGCGGATCTGGAATGGTTGAAAAAAGATCTGCAAAGCAATAAAAAAACTTGTTTGTTATTTCACCATTATGGTATCGCAAATGATGATATGACTGATAATTGGTGGTTTGCGGATTGTCCTAGAAATGCCTTGCTTGTTAATCGTAATGAAGTGAAAGAAATCATAGAAAAAGAGGGTGTGATTGGTGTTTTCTCTGGCCATCAACATTGGACGAAAAGATTGTTTGAACAGGGGATAAATTATTTTGTTGTAGGTTCCATTAGTGAAAATAGTAACGGTAATGGGGTTCCAGATGGAATATATCTTGAAGTGGAGCTTGGCGATAAAACTGTAAATGTGGTAGAAAAGCATATTGAATTAATCTAAAAGGCTATGTTAAGGATTGAGCATGAAAGTATCGTATTTTGGAATGGATGGAATGTAAAATTCTATCTTTTATTTTAAAAAACGTTTTCAAGCGAATGATCCATGGTATAATAAAAGCAGTATGGGGTGATGTTATGAGAGTAGTCGTTGTGGGTGGTGGTGCTTCGGGAATGGTTGCAGCAATCTATGCAGCTCGTGAGCAATGTCAGGTGACTCTAATTGAAAAAAATAAACAGCTAGGGAAGAAGTTGCGGATTACAGGCAATGGCAAGTGTAATTATTGGAATGCTGATCAAAGACTTATGCATTATCATTCTACGAATCCCGAAGTCTTAGAAGAGATATTAACCAAGCAGAATCAGGAAATGGTACTATCGTTTTTATCGCAATTGGGTATTGTTCCACGGATTAAAAATGGATATTATTATCCATATTCGAACCAAGCAACGGCCTTGCAAACGGCCTTTTTAAAAGAGCTAGAACTTCAGAATGTAAATATTATTCACGAAGAAGTGAAATCGATTACGCATCAATCAGAATTTCATATCCAAACGGATCAACGCCAATTATCGGCAGATCGCCTGATCATTGCCACTGGTTCCTATGCTTGTCCGAAAACTGGATCAGATGGAATCGGGTATCAGTTTGCTCGTGACTTTCATCATACGATTATAAAGCCGCTTCCCGCATTGGTGCAGTTAAGGGGAATGACGTCAATTACCAAAGAATGGGCTGGGATTCGTACAGATGTTTCCCTTAAATTACTTGAAAATGGTGTTTGTGTTGGTGAAGAAGCCGGGGAACTCCAATTGACAAACTATGGCGTAAGTGGTATTTGCGTCTTTCAACTAAGTGGACAGGTGGCACGCGGATTAGATGCCGGATATACGGAACAATTCCAAATCAATTTTTTACCTCAGTTGCCATTTGTAAGTACTGATGAATGGATCATTTGGATGGATGAGCGAGCAAAGATGCTGGTAAAACGAACGGTATCGGAATTATTAGATAGTTTGTTACCGTATCAACTGTTGAATTTGTTATTAAAACAAGCACATATCAAACGGGATCGGATGTGGCAATCATTATCAAAAAAGGAGCGAGTAAGTCTTGCACAATTCTTATTTGCCTTTCCGTTTACTATTACGGGGACCAATTCTTTTGATCAGGCACAAACATGTAGTGGGGGAATTCCATTAACAGAAATTAATCCGCGGACGATGGAATCTAAAAAACAACCTGGTTTGTATTTTACCGGGGAATTATTAGATGTCAATGGCGACTGCGGAGGCTATAATTTGAGCTTTGCCTTTCTAACAGGTTATTTAGCTGGATCAGCGCCAAGGAGGAAGTATGATTAGAGTAAGACAAGTAATCGTTGATGTCACCCGGGATACTCGGGAAGAACTGATTCGTAAAACAGCCCGAAAAGTAAATATTCCAGTAACGGAGATCAAACAGTTGACCGTGAATAAACAATCACTAGATGCCCGGAAAAAGCCGCAACTATTTTATATTTATGAAGTTGATATCACCGTTGCTCATGAAGAACAAATCCTGCGGCAACACCGAAATGATGTCATTCCAACCCCAAGCATGCGCTATCAATTTCCGACTGTATCCCACCAGACATTTGAACACTCCATCATCATTGTTGGGGCTGGACCAGCGGGGCTATTTAGTGCTTATCTATTAGCTGAACACGGATATCCTGTTATGGTTATTGAACGGGGAGAACCAATTGAAAAACGGGTTCAAACCGTTTCACAGTTTTGGGAAACAGGGATATTAAATCCTGAATCAAATGTCCAATTTGGAGAGGGTGGAGCTGGAACATTTTCCGATGGGAAACTCAACACGTTATCCAAAGATCCAGCCAGTCGCATGCGAAAAGTATTTGAAGTACTAGTAGCGTGTGGGGCTCCAAAGGAAATCTTATACAGCAATAAACCGCATATCGGAACGGATCTCTTACGTGATGTAGTAGTGAAGCTTCGTAAGAAGATTATTGCCATGGGTGGAACATTTCGCTATAACACCTGTCTTACAGATTTGATCATAAAAGAGGATCAACTTACTGCAATCGAGGTAAATCACCAAGAGATTATAGCGACCAATCATTTGGTTCTAGCGATTGGGCATAGTGCCCGTGATACGTTTGCCATGCTTCACCGTCACCAGATTACGATGCATGCCAAACCCTTTGCCGTAGGAGTGCGGGTCATGCATAAACAGGCGATGATTAACGAGTCTCAATATGGCGTTCAGAAGCATCCAACTTTACCACCAGCAAACTATAAACTCACTTATCAGACAACGAGTGGGCGAGCAGTATATTCCTTTTGTATGTGTCCTGGGGGAATGGTTGTAAATGCAAGTTCTGAAAAAGAACACTTAGTAATCAATGGGATGAGTAATTACCATCGTGATAGTCCAATTGCCAATAGTGCGATTGTTGTCAGTGTAAACCCAGCTGATTATGGTGACGATGTCATGGCTGGTATTGCCTTTCAGCGGACCTTAGAAGCTCGAAGTTATCAAATCGGGCAGGGCAAAATTCCGGTGCAATTATATCGTGATTTCTGTTGTAATCAGTGTTCCCAGGCGTTCGGTGAAATAATCCCTGAATTGAAGGGGGATTATCAATTTGCCAATCTCCGCGAACTATTGCCTCCGGTAATCTGTGATGCCATTCAGGAAGGAATGACAGCCTTTGATCGACGTATCAAAGGGTTTGGGGCAGGTGATACAGTCTTGGCTGCTGTTGAGAGCCGAACATCATCACCCATTCGAATCGATCGGGATCAGCAATTCTGTGCCAGTATAAAAGGTATTTATCCAAGTGGTGAAGGTGCTGGTTATGCGGGTGGCATTACAACTTCGGCAATGGATGGGATTCGTGTAGCAGAAGCAATTGCTCTTGGCCACGATCCAAGAAAGAAAACTTCATCGCTTTAGAAAATATGATTTGCTTGATAGTGTATCATGAATAGTTAAGATTATCGATGGATAATCTTTTTACATGTAAACCAAAAACTTTTGGAGCACAAAATTAGCGTGATTAGAATGTTTTTGTTATAATAGATGTAAATTGAAGTGAAAGAAGGATATAGTATGATTGAATGTAAAAATTGTCAAACATTAAATGAAAAAGATGCCGTGTTTTGTAAACGGTGTGGGGCAAATCTCTATGTTGATAATCCCAATGCTGAACACGTTGGGAATGACCAAAATATGAAAGCAAAAAAGAAAACTAAGGTTAAAAAAGAAAAGAGGGTGAAACGAAAACGGGCTCGCAAAGAAAAATTACGACGTTCTAAAACACAGAATGTGGAAGAAAAAAGGGGAATGACGTTTTTTCAAAAAATACTCATGGGCTTGTTGTTCCTTTTCGTGATTGCGTTACTTGGGGTAGCGGGTTATATGGGATATGATAAGTATCATAGCGCTACCATTGTCGTTCCAGATGTTACAGGAATGGGTTATGAAGAAGCAGCGCTTCAGTTAATTCAAGCTGATTTAAAAGTACGTAAAAAAGAGCAGTTGACAAGCGATCAAACAAAGAATGATATCGTTTTAGCCCAAGATAAAAAAGCGGGGTGCAAAGTTTCAGCCAAAACGCAAGTAATATTAACCGTTGGGGTACGGGAAAACCAGATAATCATGCCATCCATTGTTGGTGAGCAACTGGATGTTGCACTTACTAAGTTAAACGAGCTAGGAATTTCCTATGAAATTACCTACGAAGAATATGAGAATAGTGGGATTGTTCTAAAACAGAGTGAAAAAGCTGGGAAAGAACTGAGGGAAGATGATGTTGTTACTTTAGTCGTATCAAAAAAGAAGACAACCGTTCATGATGTGACACCTACTCCTACTTCTCCAACCCCAACGTCAACACCTACAGCAACCCCAACTCCAGAAAATACACCAGGAATAACCCCATTCCCTGAGACTGAGTAAACTATCGCGTGATAGTTTTTTTGTTTCATCTTCTTTACAAAGTTAATAAAGTTTGTTATGATAAAGCACAATTGCGAAATGTTATTGTTTATAGGAGGTATTGTATGAATGATAATAGAGAGTTGGCTAAAAGACAGATAAGAGCATTGATTCGTAGTGGGTATTTACCAGATACGAAAAAAGTATGGAAAATGATTCTAAAAGAGGATCATGTGTATGAGAAATTATCACGATATAGAGCCGAAATTGGAAAGCTGAGAGTAGAAATTAACGATTTAAAAGAAAAGGGAAAATTAAAACAAGCGTATTGTTTGACGAAACAACATCTTTATTGTCCAATCCTTCAATCAATTCACTTTGATATCTGTATCCAATTAAGTAAAAAAGAAAAAAATTTAAATAGAAAGAAAGCAGCTTTATATAAAGTGAAAGAGGCTTTGTCGATGGCTCGTCGTTATCCCAATAATGTGGCCTTGCAGGTTCAACTAATGGGATTCTATATTAGTATAAAGGAGTATAGTAAGGCCTTAGAAATTAGTAATCGTTATCCTAATTGTGAACAAATTATAGGTAAAAAGATGATTTGCCTTGTGAATCAACAAATGGTTGAGGAAGCAGAAGATTTGGCAAACCAATTTCCACATAATTTTGATATGCAGAAGCGATTAATTGTCTTATATGGTAAGCGTGATGATTTCGTAAGTCTTCTTGCAATGCGTAAGGCATATAAAGAGAACCCGTTAATTGTTGCCGAAATTAATCGTGTACTTGATAGGCGTGATATAGGAAAATCATTAGATCATTGTTTCTTTGAACCAGAAGATAATTCAAATTCATCTACATTGCGTTGTTTACAAAATAAAATTTATCAGGCATCTACGGATCCAGAAATGTGTGGGGATATTAGTAGGATCATCATGGAGAATGAGGCAGGGCTAACACCTTGGCAACAGACAATTTTATTGATTGAAAGTAGTGAACTCCATGGTAATAGGAAAGAGATGAAACGTATCGCGAAAGAATATTTAAGGAAAACTGGCGATTTAGAACATGCATCACTTTTAAAATGGTTAATTCAAACGAACCGAAAGATATTTGATTATGGGCTCTATGACAATTTACTTTGTATTAAACAAAGTTCTAGCAATCGCAAAAAAGGAAAGCAGAAAACAAAAACGATCGCGTGATAGTTTTTTGACTTACAAAATTGTCACCTACTGTCGTATTGTGAACAAATTGTGATATAATAGGCTTAATTTAAAAAAATTTCCTATCTGCTTATTTTGAAAGATCAGGAACTGTATTAAATTACTATGATAGGAATATGTTGTAGTAAAAGTGAGTGTGATGTATGAAAGAACAAATTCAAGCATGGTATCATAAGGTCAAGGTCTATTGTCTTTTTAGTCCCCAACCATTTGCTCAAGGATTGTCTTTTCCAAAATTAGTCTTTCTTTTTGTCATTGGTTGTGTAGTTGGTGTTTATTATGAACAATTATTAACATTATTCAATCATTATATGGCTGATGGAAGCATTGTCTGGGAATCAAGACGGGGTGTTATTTATGGCCCGTTTAATCCACTTTATGGCGCTGGCGTGGTCACGATGACAATTTGTCTAGCACGTAAACAACATCCATGGTATATAATCTTATTATATGGTGCCTTACTTGGCGGTA
Source organism: uncultured Bacilli bacterium (assembly GCA_910578855.1). GTDB lineage: Bacteria > Bacillota_I > Bacilli_A > RF39 > UBA660 > MGBC107952. The sequence goes on along the minus strand of CAJTRV010000005.1, from coordinate 10,034 downwards.
TCATTGAATATGGGGTTAGTTATCTTCAAGAATTTTTTGTTGGAACAACATCGTGGGATTATACCGGATATTTCTTGGAAATTGGTGGTCGAACAACGATTCCTTTTATGCTTGTCTGGGGAATGGGTGGATGCATTTTGACCTTTGTTATTTATCCGTTTCTATCCAATTTAATTGAAAAAATTCCATATAACTTGGGAATGATAATAACCAAGGTGTTGGTAATCTTTCTTGTTTTTGATATGTTAATTTCATGGACTGCAATTTACAGACAGACACAGCGTAGAGCTGGGAGGCCACCGTATACTGTCATTGGAAAGATATATGATGAAGTATATACCGACGCATATTTAAAACATTATTTTCCTAATATGCGTCCGGTTAGAAATAAGTGAGGAAGTAAGTTATGAATTTAGTAGAAATTATTGCCATCCTATGTATCATTGGTGGAATCATAATCTTAGTGATTGGATCTCGATTGGCCTCCCATAATGATAATTTTCCCAAACATACTCGAAAACGGAACGGAAAGTTTGCTATTCTTATTCCGGCTCGGGATGAGTCCCTAGTGATTGAGGGCTTACTTCGTAGTATTAAGAATCAAACACGAAAAGTTGATATGCAAGATGTTTATGTGATTGTCGAGGATAAGAATGATCCAACTGTGGCGATTACCGAGCGGTTAGGTGCAGAAATTATTGTTCGTAAACGTCCCGATTTGAAACGAAAAGGGTATGCTTTAGAGGAAGCAATCAAAGCGATTTTATCATCGAAAAAGCACTATGATGCCTATTTTATCATGGATGCTGATAATATTTTAGATCCATCATTTCTTGCTCATATGGAGGAAACCTATATAGAAGGGTATGATCTCGGCATTGGGTACCGGAACTGTAAAAATGGATCAGAAAATGTCATTGCTGCTTGTTCTATTCTTACGTTTACATTAATCAATGCTCGCGGAAATAAAACGAAAAATCGCCAGTCTAGAAATGTTGTTATTTCGGGAACTGGGTTCTTTATTAGGGGAAGTTTAATCGAGGCCTGGCAGGGGTTTCCCTTTCATTCGCTTACCGAAGATTATGAAATGTCCCTTTATGCGATGGAACATAATTTAACGACGTTTTATAATGAGAATGCTGTATTTTATGATGAGCAACCAGTACGTTATCAACAGACAGTTCCCCAACGAATTCGTTGGATTCGCGGCTTCTTTGATTCACGGCGTAATTATATTCCTCGGCTTAGAAAACAACTGACTCATTGGCATACCAATTGGGGATCGCAACTTGGAGAAGTGATTGGAATTAATCCCTATATCATGATGGTACTTGGAGCGGGGATTCTCATTTTACATCATCTTTATATTTTTGTAACGCAGTTTCTTTTTCTAGATACGTTACGTTTAGATTCACTAATAACAATCGCTTTTATATTATTCATTGCTTATGGAATTATTGCAGTGATGACAGCTGGCCTTATCATCAAAGAAAAAGATCGTCTAAATTTAACGCCAGCGATGAAGCGCAAAGCCATTTTCTTTAACCCTTTGTTTTTAGCAACTTATATTCCATGCTTTATGATTGCCCTTCTAAAGAAGGAAGTAACCTGGGATCGCATCAACCACACTAGAACATTTATTATCAAGAACGATTAAGGGATGTTTTTATAGAAAAGGGATCTTTGAACGATTTAATATGATTTGACCATCCCCGTAGATCCATGTTATACTAATACAAAGGTAGGGGAAATTATGAAGAGAAATCAAGGATTTACATTACTTGAATTATTAGCTGTGATGGTTGTTTTAGGTGTGATTGTATTGATTGCAGTTCCCATGATTATGGATGTAATTGAGAATTCAAAAATGGGAACGATCAAAAATAGTGCCAGTGGAATCGTCGATGCGGCAAGACAATATCATGCGTTAGAAATGGAAGATAAAGGAGTAACCACGAATGTTACTATTACGTTTCCCGAGACTGAAAAAACGTTAGAATATGATGGGGAAGATCCTGACCGGGGAACTGTCGTAATTGAGCCTAGTGGTAAAGTTTCGCTCGCGCTCATGTATGGAAAATACTGTGCAACCAAGGCAAAAAGCACGGATAAAATTACCGTAATTAAATCACCAGCTAGTTGTACACTTCCATCATAAAAACAAAGAAAGAAAAAGACTTCATTCCATGGTAGAAATGAGGTCTTTTTTTATTCTACTGTCACCGATTTTGCTAGATTACGGGGCTGATCGATATCACAGAAACGTTCTTTGGCAACTTGATAAGCAAGGAGCTGGAGTGGTATCGTTGTAATCATCGGTTGTAATAATGGATTTAGACTAGGCAAAATTAGTTTGTCTTGATAGACATCGGATTCAAAGTTAAGTTGGTCTGTTACGATCAAGAAGTTATAACTACCACGCGCTTTTACCTCTTTTAAGTTACTGATTGTTTTACTGGCAATGGCGGGATCAGTTACGATACAGATAACGGGAGTTTCTTGTTCAATTAAGGAAATGGTACCATGTTTTAATTCCCCAGCGGCATAAGCTTCACAGTGAATATAGGAAATTTCTTTGAGTTTCAAAGCACCTTCTAGGGCTAGGGCATAATCTATTTGTCGTCCCAAATAAAAGGCATGTTCCTTGGTGGCTAAGTGTTTCACTACAGCTTGATCGACTCCCTGATAGATGCAGGCTTCTAGTAATAATGGCAATGTCTTATAGTCTTCTTCGATTTGCCTTATTTCTTTTTCTGATAACAATCCTTGTAGTTTGGCTGTTTTAAAGGCGAGTAGTGATAGTATGGTGATCTGAGCCATAAAGGCTTTGGTAGTTGCCACGGCAATTTCACAGCCTGCTTTGGTCAATATAACTTGATCAGCAGCCCTTGCAATACTCGACCTCGCAACGTTGACAATGGCTAATGTTTTGGCCTGTTGTTGTTTGGCTAGCGTTAAACTGGCTAAAGTATCAGCTGTTTCCCCAGATTGCGAGATGACGATCACCAGAGAATTGGAATCAAGGAAGTGTGGTTGATAGCGATACTCACTAGCGATGTAACACTGAACCGGAATTTTCGCATAGCGCTCGATCAACATTTTTCCAATCATTCCGGCATGCCAAGCACTTCCACAGGCAACAATATCGATTTTCTGATATGCTGTTAGATCAGGTAAGTCACTCCAATGTGATTGCTGATCACCAAGATATTCTGAAACTAATGAAGCAACGATAGCTGGTTGTTCCTGAATTTCTTTTCGCATATAGTGTTCATAGCCATCTTTGGTGACTTGGTCGATCTCTTCAGTAAAGGTTTGAATATTTTTGGTTTGTTCTATCCCTTGGTTGTATATTGTGACACGCTGTTCTGATAAAATAGCGATATCTCCATCTTCTAAGATCTGATATTCGTTCGTATTAGTTAGAACCGCTGGAATATCCGAGGCGATGAGATAACCATCTGGACATACGCCAACAATCAAAGGACTGTTTTGTTTCATCGCATAGAGATGATTAGGATCTTGATCGACGATAATACCAAAGGCATATGATCCCTCCAACTGTGTTTGGGCAATCTCTAGTCCCTCTAAAATTGTCGATGATTGTTTGATTGCTTCGCTAATAACGGCACAGGCGACTTCTGTATCGGTATCAGACTGAAATTGATAGCCTTTTTCAAGCAATTTTTGTTTCCATAATTCGTAGTTTTCGATAATTCCATTATGAACAATGGTAACACCACTGTTTCTTTGCGGATGCGCATTTACCTGGTTGGCAACTCCATGGGTGGCCCATCTTGTATGACCAAGTCCCATTTTAGTTGCTGTTAAGTGTTGACAGTGTTTTTTAAGATTATTTACTTTTCCAACTTCCTTCATAATTTGCACATTTTGATCCTTCATATATGCAATTCCAGCTGAGTCATAACCACGATATTCTAGGGATTGTAACCCTTTTAATAAAATGGGTACAACTGGTTTCTTCCCAATGTATCCTATCATTCCACACATATAATACCTCCTTCTATGGTACCTGTGAAACCGATTACTCGTTTAACACGAATACCATAGTTTTACTTTCCATTTAGTGTATTTTACTTTATTATAATCGTTTTTCTATATTTTGACAATAAAAGTATTGAGGAAAAATGTCAAGGAAATGAAACAAGAAACATAGTATAATGGTGTAATTATGATATAATAAGTTATTGGAATGAGGGATATTATGGCAGAACTTACGAAAATAGAGGATGTTGCAAAAATTACAGGGATGGAGCAATATGTTGCCGCCCTAGCACTAACACCGTCGCAATTATCATATACCGGTTTTATTCGGGATGCGGCTAATCAGGCGATTTTAAATTTTAAGTATCAGGTTTCACCAACTGAGATCGTGATGCTGAAACTGGGGATTTCTAGACATCATGAGTTTACTTACTTTTATTGCTCTTGCCCATCCTTTCATAAGGATAGACTATGTCCTCATATAGCGCTAGCAGTCAAGCATATTCTTGAACACCCTGAGTTTATGCTAGATGTAATCGGGACCCTTCCCGAGATGAGGGATGCGTCGTTTAATCGCCAGTTAATCGAGGCGGCAACCGATTTTGAGAAGACGGAAGTTGCACTCGAGGTATTACTGAGACGAGGGTATGATTATTGTCGTGAACCTTATTTTCAATTGCAACTTCGAATTGGTATTACCCAAAAATATATGTTGAATCAAAAGTTACCATTATTTTTGAATCATTATAAAGAAGATGATTTTGAAATGTCTTTCGGGAAAAACTTTATCTACCGTGCGAGTGAACATTGTATTCGTGCGATTGATCAACCAATTCTTGACTTTTTAAAGATTTATGAATCGCAGTATATGGCTGACTATGATCGCTTGGGAACAAGTCAAATTACTCTAAAAGGAGAGTTACTCAATATCTTTTTAGCGTTACTACGGAATCATTCTTTTGCGCTTCAACTTGGCTATGTTCCAGATTATTATGAAAAAATCGAATCGCAGTTACCACTGGGAATGGAGCTGGAGATCGAAAATGGTGATGTACTATTACGCTATCCGAAATTAGAAGTTACTGCCCTTACTGATGATAATCAATTTGTTATCTTTGAAGGAAAGGTCTATGAGTTATCAAATAAACAGGCTAAGTTATTAAAGTTATTATTGTCTAGGGAGCAACGCAAAGTCTTGTTTAATGAAACAGAAGCCGAGGTTTTTATCAGTCAGGTATATCCCCAGTTAAAACAGTTGGATCAGTCGTTAAAAGTAGCAGATTCCTTGCAAGAACATGTTTTAGATGAAAGGCCAGAGGAACGTTTTTATATCGAGTGTAACGACGAGAAACTAATCGCAACGATTCAGTTATGCTATGCGCCTTTAAAACTTAATATTTGTAGTTCAGACTATCGGGTAGGGGATTATTTCGTAACGCGGTATCCGGATATGGAAGCACGTTATAAAGAGGCTTTACTACAGTATGGGTTTCTCGAAGATAAGACCAATCAGTGTTTTGTATTATACCGTGATGAGGACATAGCTGAGTTCCTATATACAGGGCTTAATGACCTTTGTAATAGGTATCATGTCTATGTTTCAAAAGAGGTCAAAGCCAAGAAGATGCTTTCTAAAACCCGAGTTACAAGTCAGTTTCAATTAGGACGCGATAATATTTTAAGTTATCAATTTTCAATTGTTGGAATTGATCCTGACGAATTATCCCATATTGTTGGCGCTATTCGTGATCATAAAAAGTACTATCACTTAAAGAATGGGAACTATTTATCTCTTAAGAATTCAGAGTTACAGGCATTTGTATCACTATTGGATGAATTGGATGTTACAGATCGTGATATCAAAGCAGGTCAAAAAAATGTTCCCAGCTATCAAGTAGTAGCGTTAGAATCACAGATTCAAGATCAAGAATTTGTCACTTTGGGGCAACCAGTTGAAGCGCTTTTAAAACAGTTTCATGAATATCGCTATCTCCCGGTGGTAATCGATCCTGAAGATCAGGCTATTTTAAGAGATTATCAATGCCTCGGAGTGAAATGGATGAAGATGTTATCAAACTGTGGTTTTGGTGGTATTTTAGCGGATGAGATGGGACTTGGAAAATCGTTACAAACGATTGAGTATATTAAGTTACAGCTGAAAGAAGATCCGACATCCAAATTTTTAATTGTCGTACCAACATCACTAATTTATAACTGGGAAAATGAGTTTAAAAAGTTTGCTCCAACGATGAAATATCAAGTAGTAAGTGATAATAAAGCCAACCGTATTAAGATTTTAGAACATATCGATGATGCGAATGTTTTGATTACGACTTATGGGTTATTACGTCAGGATATTGCTTATTATGAAGATCTTCATTTTCATACTTGTATTATCGATGAAGCCCAGAATATTAAGAATATTACGACCCAAAATACTCGCTCAGTAAAACAAATAATTGCGAAGACGAAGTTTGCCTTAACTGGAACACCGATTGAAAATTCGATATTAGAGTTATGGAGTATTTTTGACTTCGTCATGCCAGGATTCCTAAAAAGTAGTACAGTTTTCAAAGAAAAGTATAGTACCAAACGGTTAGAAGAGGATCCAAGTGTGTTAGATATTTTAAAGCAACAGATTAGTCCCTTTATTCTTCGGCGAAAGAAGAGTGATGTATTAAAAGACTTACCTAATAAAATTGAAAATACTGTTTATGTAGAATTAGCTGATGAGCAAAAAGCGTTATATCTTGCTTACTTGGAAAAGACCAAACGGGAAATTGATCATGTGATGAAAGAGGAGGGCTTTGGTAAGAGTCAAATTTTAATTCTATCGTTGTTGACGAAATTACGCCAAATTTGTATCGAGCCACGGTTATTATCAGACACTTATACTGGTTGTAATGCTAAGTTAACCCAATTGATTGATATGGTGTCGCAAGTGATTGAAAATGGGCATAAGGTATTGTTGTTCTCGCAATTTCCTTCGGCATTACAGTATGTAAAGAAGGCATTTGATGATCACCACATTACTTATTACTATTTGGATGGTTCCACTAAGAGTAAGGATCGAATGCAGCTAGTAAATGATTTTAACAATGATGCAACCAATGTCTTTTTGATTTCCCTAAAGGCTGGTGGGACGGGTTTAAATTTAACAAGTGCGGATGTGGTAATTCACTTAGATCCATGGTGGAATCCGCAGGTTGAAAACCAGGCAACTGATCGTACCCATCGCATCGGTCAAAAGAATGTTGTTGAAGTAATTAAGATAATTACAAAGGGGACAATTGAGGAAAAAATATTGGAGTTGCAGGAAAAGAAGAAACGATTAAGTGACCAAGTGATCGAGGGTGAAAGCCGTAGTGAGCTGGTGTTATCAAAATTAAGTGAAGCCGAATTAAAAGAGCTATTAGAAATTATATAATAGGGATTGACAAAGTCTAATTAGAAATGTTAAAATTTTAATGAAGTGCGATAGATTTATCGCATTCTCATATGCCGATGTAGTTTAGTGGTAAAACAGATGCATGGTAAGCATCAGAGGATTGTTCAATTCAATCCTTCGGCACCATAGGGAAATTAGTCGAACTAATTCGACTTTCAAAATATAAAGGTTAATTTCGATTAATCTTTTTTGTTTGTTTTGAAAGGAGTTTGATTGATTATGCAAATAGTAAAAGAAGAAATAGATATTGATGAGGAATTAGAAAAGAAAATTAATAACTTGCTTAAATTTAATAATATTAAAGCAAAGTTAAAGACAGGAAGTATTATTAGTTTATCAAACACAAATATTGCTTATATTGAGCCTCATAGTATTGAAATAAAAGGAACAACTTATCTTTTCTTTAATGGGTGCGAAGATGTTTATATTAATGATTTAAGTAGGTCTATTCCTTTAAAAGAATTAGAAAGTTTTATCAAGTGTACATTTTAAATACAATTTATTTCTAATGAACCATTTAAATTAATTCCTATTATTGATAAATAAAATAACAAATTACGGATTAATAGAAGTACCTGTTAGTCCAATAAATATTATAAATGTTAATATTTAGGTACATATTTTTGTACTAGCTAAAGTTATATGATTCATAAAAAAACTTAAATTTTGGTACAAATCGGTATATTTTAGCTATTAAAAATAGATAATTTTGTCTGACATTTGTAATACAAATAGTTAAATATAACTAATATTTTAACTTTTTCCTTAATTTTATGTCTTACAATTGTCATACAAAAATAAAAATGTCATACACGGAAACCCTTGTAAACTCGCCACTGGCGAGTTGTTGTCATACATCCTTATCCTGCTAAAAAGTGAATCGGATTTTGGTACATTAATATATTAAAAAACTAAAAAAAAATCTAAACAAAAATGTACACTTAATCTAGGAATATAAACGTATAAATGATATAATTTAATTGTTATTTGAATGAGTCAGATATGTCTGACTCATTCGGGAAGGAATTATTTTATGCTAGAAAAGAATAATATTCAAATGATAGAAGAAATTAAAGAAGTAATTATTAATAGTAGAAATAAAATATCTTATGAAATAAATAATACAATGTTATTAGCATATTGGAATGTTGGTAGAATTATTGTTGAAAATGAGCAAAATGGTAATATCAAAGCTGAATATGGTAAACAAATAATGAAGGAATTGTCAAAAGAATTGCGAAAAATTTTAGGTACAGGTTTTTCAGTTAGTAATTTATTTAATATGCGGAAGCTTTATGTTATCTACCCAAAATTCCAGACGCTGTCTGGAAAATTGAGTTGGTCACATTATTGTGAGTTGTTAAGCATTGAAAATGATGATGAAAGAAGTTTTTACGAAAAAGAATGTGTTAATTCTAACTGGAGCGTAAGAGAATTAAAAAGGCAATTGGAAACATCATTGTTTGAAAGACTATTATTATCTGATGGAAAAAATAATAAAGAAAAAGTCTATGAATTATCAAAAGTTGGACAAACATTAGCCAAACCTGACGATCTTTTAAAGGAACCATATGTCTTTGAATTCTTAGACATTAAAGAGTCAAAACCTATTCTTGAAAAAGATTTGGAAAGAAAATTAGTAAAACATATGGAAGAGTTTTTGCTGGAATTGGGTAAAGGTTTTATGTTTGTAGGCACACAACAAAGAATAACTCTTGGAAATACTCATTATTATGTAGATATGGTTTTCTATAATAAAATTTTAAAATGTTATGTTTTGATAGATTTAAAAATAGGTCAAATGAAACCAGAATATGCAGGTCAAATGAATATGTATTTAAATTATTATAATGAAGAAATTAATGACGAATTTGATAACAAACCTATCGGAATTATACTTTGTAAAAGTAAAAAAGAAGTAGCTATGGAATATGCGCTAGGTGGATTAGAAAATAATGTATTTGCTTCAACTTATACTTATTATATTCCAAATAAAGAAGTATTAATAAACGAGGTGGAAAAAATTTTAAATGAAAAAAATATTTAAATAATAGTTTAAAAGGAGGTATGATTTATAATGACTACTATCTATTTGATAAGACATTCAAAACCATTAAAAGTTAATAACGTTTTAAACAATGATAATTTACAAATCCAAAATGAAAAATCATCTCTTTCAATAGATGGTGAACAAATAGCACGTGATAAATTATGTCAAAAAGAATTTGATTTTATTGATGTTTTATTCTCATCAAACTATGTTAGAGCAATACAAACAGCAAAATATATATCAACTAAAAATGATTTAGAAATAAATATTGTTAGTGCTTTGGGAGAAAGAAAATTTGGTATTAATTCGTGGGACGAATTGCCAGAAAACTTTGAAAGAAAACAATTTTTAGATGAAAATTATAAGATAGGCAATGGTGAGAGCCAAAAAGAAGTAAGAAGTAGGATGTATTCAACTATTATAAAAATATTGAATGAAAATAGGAATAAGAGAATTGCTATTGTCAGCCACGCAACTGGGGTATGTCAAGAAAAGTGTGTAAGTAGTTAGGATATTATATATAAATCATAT
>CAJTRV010000004.1 GCA_910578855.1 uncultured Bacilli bacterium | reverse complement strand
CCAATATCGAAGAGAAGAGTAGTAAGAGAGCTGTAAATAACGATAGTCGAATTACGGATAAACTAACGGCTACTTTTGACGTTGATTTAGATTCCCCTGGTAGTTATATTGAGTATAATGTAACACTCAAAAATAATGGGAATACCGATGCAGTGATTGCTAAAGTAACTGGAATTGTGGAAGCAAATAATGCAGCTCCAACGGGAATTCAATTTAAAGTAAGTGGGATTCGAATTGGAGATGACCTATTTGCTGGTAGTGAAACAACATTTGTGGTAAGAGCAGAGATCCCTGGCGGTGAGGTGACATTACCAAGTGGATCAAAAACATTGGATTTGAAAGTAGAAGTACGACAAAAGGAAGTAGATAGTAGTGGACTGGTTACAACTTTAAGTGAGTGTTTCAAGACGAATGAGATAGGAGATACGATAACTGGGTATTTATGTGGAAAAGGAAATACCAATGGGTATAGTGAGATCTTAGATATCAATATTCCTAGAGAAATTAATGGACATATCATTACAAAAATTGGTAGAGCATCTTTTAGTAGTAAGGGGTTAAAGACAGTTAATATTTCTAATACAGTAACAGTGATTGAATCACAGGCTTTTTATGGAAATCTATTGAAACAACTGCATTTACCAACGTCTATTAAAACAATCGAAGGGGATGCTTTTGCTCGGAATCAATTATCAGAAATTGAGATACCTTTAAGTGTAACAAAATTAGGGAATAGTGCTTTTACTAATAATAATATGTCTATTGATCAAGCATTTATTTATAACCGGAATAGTGATGGAACAGAAGATAAAAGTAGTTTAAATAGTTATGCTGGAAGTGAAAGAACGAAGGTTGTTATCCCTGATAGTATTAAAGAGATTAAAGATGGTGCATTTTATGGTTGTGGGATTACAGAAGTTGAATTACCTGATCAATTAGTAAAAGTTGGAGGTTTTGGTTTTTCAGGAAATTTATTATCTTCGATTATATTTCCATCTTCATTAAAATCCCTATCAAACTATGCGTTTGGTAGTAATCCTTTGAATCATATAGAGTTTCAAGGGGAGGTTCCTGTAGTTGGGGGTGCTGTTTTTGTTTATAAAGGTGCGAATACGATCAAAGTACCAGCCGGCACCTTAGAGCAATATAAAAATGTTTCAAGTCAATCGTGGTTTGGCAGTGATAATGAGAGTTTACTAGATGCCTTTTATGAATAAGCTGATGATATCGTTTTAAAAATACCTTTATCATACAGCTTTTTATTTTAATAACGGAATCAATTACCTTCTTTTAAAGTTGGGGGAATTGTGATAAAATGTTGAGTAGGTGATACTATGCTTTATACATCGACAGAAAATAAAAAAGTAAAAGACTGGAAGAAGTTAAATCAGAAGAAATATCGTGACAAAACGGGTCTTTTCTTAATTGAGGGTGAGCATTTGGTTTTAGAGGCGTATAAGACTGGGTATTTAAAAGAGTTAATTTTAGAGCAGGATCGTTTGTTTCCTTTGGATGTTGCGACTAGTTATGTGACACAGGATTTGCTTTACTATATAAGTAATGTCGAGAGTCCGCAAGATGTGATGGGGGTTTGTCAAAAACAGGAGCAACTTTCAGTTACAGGGAATCGAATTCTCGTGTTAGATGCGATTCAGGATCCAGGTAATTTAGGAACGATTATTCGAAGTGCTGTTGCCTTTCATGTCGATATGATTGTTCTTGGGAAAGGAACTGTTGACTTATATAATTCTAAGGTGGTTCGAGCGAGTCAAGGAATGTTATTTCATATTCCGATTATTGAGGCCGATTTATTAACGTTATTACCATATTTAAGGGACCAAGGATATCAAATTATGGGAACAAGAGTTACCCATGGAAAAAGTCTAAAAGCACTTGAAAAAAAACCAAAGTCTGTTATAATAATGGGAAATGAGGGAAATGGTTTATCACCAGAAGTTGCCGATTGTTGTGATACATTTCTCTATATTGATATGAGTGATCAATGTGAATCGTTGAATGTTGGAGTCGCAACTAGTATTATTTTATATGAGTTAGATAAGTAGGTGGAATATGGAGTATAGATATGTCGGTGATTTGGTTAATACACATGGAATTAAAGGTGAAGTAAGAATTATCTCTGATTCTAAGTTTAAAGAATCGATTTTTCAAGTTGGACGGATCTTGTATCTAGGATCAGAAAAAGAGCCGTTGGAGATTGAACGATATCGACCTCATAAGATATATGACATGGTAACTTTTAAAGGAATTCATGATATCAATGATGTGATTGCTTATAAAGGGGATCGTGTTTATATTAATAAAGCGGATGTTGTAATCGATGGTTATTTTCCAGAAGATTTAATTGGATTAGAGGTATATCATCATGACCAATGTTTAGGGACGGTTGAAGGAATTTTAACAAGTAAGGCACATGATATTTTTCGTGTTACTGGGGAATATTCTTGTTTGATTCCTTATGTTGATGTCTTTGTAAAAACGATTGATCTTTTCAATCACCGGATCGAAGTAGAACAGGTTGAGGGCCTAATTAATGAGAATTGATATTTTAACATTATTTCCACATATGTTTGATGGCTTTTTGTCGGAATCGATTGTTAAACGGGCCATTGAAAAAGGCCAAGTTGTTATCAATGTGATTAATTTCCGTGATTATTCTACTGATCCTCATAAACGCGTGGATGACTATAGTTTTGGTGGGGGAGCTGGGATGATTCTGCGTCCTGAACCAATTTTTGCTTGTGTGGAACAGATCCGAACAACCGATTCCTTGGTGATTTTATTAACTCCCCAGGGAGTTCCTTACCAGCAGTCTTTGGCACAAGATTTGAGCAAGGAGAAACACTTGATATTTATCTGTGGACACTATGAAGGGTTTGATGAGCGAATTCGCTCACTGGTTGATTTAGAACTAAGTATTGGCGATTATGTATTAACGGGGGGCGAACTTGCTAGTATGGTGGTTTCTGATAGTATAATTCGTCTTCTTGATGGGGTTATTACCAAAGATTCCCATATCAATGATTCGTTTCAAAATCAATTACTTGATTATCCCGTTTATACAAAACCACAGGATTTTAGAGGAATGAAAGTTCCAGAAGTTTTGTTATCGGGGCATCATGAAAAAATCCGTGCTTGGCGTTATCAGCAACAATTAAAACGAACCAAAGAACGACGACCTGATTTATTAGAAAAGAGATGATACGATGAATGGTGTGCAATATGGTTTGACTAAAACTGGGCATAGTGGTTGCGATGCTTACATCAACTTTCGTAAATTAAAGGGTTTTAAAGTTACACCAAAGAATAAGATCCGGTATAATGGGGTTCAAGTAAAAGAAATGGTTATCTTTAATGTCACCTTCGTTAAGAAAGTATTGGAGCGAAAAACCAGGATAAAATTAGAATCATATCTTCAGTACATTATGCGTATATTAGAGATGATTGATACAACAGGCGGAGATGATGGAACGATTAATATTGCTTTAAATGATTTAGATCGTTATAAGCGGACGATTATGAATAAATATCGTGTATATTTGGATAAACGTTATACCGAATTATTGCTTAAGAAAATTGCTCTTTATGAACGAGAATTACGAATGAAACAAGCGTATCTAATGGCTTATCCTGAGGAGATTGAGTATGAAAAGGAAGAACGCTCTAGATAGCTTGCATTACCGAAAAAAGTGTGGTATAATTTTTGTTGTCGACTTAATCCGCTGGTATTTATATTAAGATTATAGTTTAGAAAAGAAGGAGCGTGAACGATGAACATAATTGAAAAAATTACAAAGAAACAGATTCGAACTGACCTTCCTACCTTCCAAGTAGGTGATACCATTATCGTTGGAGTTAAGGTACGAGAAGGAAATAAGGACAGAATTCAAGAGTTTAAAGGTATTGTTATGGCAATCCAAGGAAGTGGAATCAGTAAGACATTTATTGTTCGAAAGATTTCAAATGGTGTTGGGGTTGAGCGAACATTCCCGATGAATTCTCCAATGATTGCTTATATTAAAGTTGAACGAAAAGGTCGTGTTAGACAAGCAAAACTTGGTTACCTTAGAAATTCTATTAAGCAAATTAAAATTAAAGAGAGAAATTAATAAGGCGGGAACATCGTCTTATTTTTTCTTAAAGGAGAATGTCTATGAAGGGATTAAAAGAATGGTTACCATATTTGGTGATTATCATTGTTGTTGTATTGATTCGAACCTTTATTGTAACACCGGTTCGAGTAAAAGGGGACTCAATGGTTCCTACTCTCGAGAATAAAGAGATATTGTTGTTACAGAAGTGGGACCAATCCTATCAACGTTTTGATATCGTTGTTGTCAAGTATCAAAATACGAAGTTAGTAAAACGGGTTGTTGGTTTACCTAGTGATCATGTTGCTTATCAAAAGGGAAAACTTTATATCAATGATCACGAAGTTAAGGAAGATTTTGACCATGGGAAGACAGACGATTTTAAGTTAGAAGAACTAGGGTATGATACAATTCCGGAGGGATATTACTTTGTGATGGGGGATAATCGAACCAATTCGACTGATAGTAGAATGATTGGACTTGTCTCTGAAAAAGAAATGTTAGGGACTACTGGATTTGTTTTGTTTCCTTTTCAAAAGTTTGGAAAGGCAAAATAGGGCTATAGGGATAGTCCTTTTTGCTTGCAAAAGAAATAACGATATTATATAATGGAGTTAGAATAGCAAGGGATTGATGGTATGAAATATAATAAACAAAAGTCAGGGAATCAAGGATTTACGGTCGTAGAACTTGTCGTATCATTTTCGATTACGCTTGTTGTAATTTTATTGTTATTTCAGATTGTCATCAGTTTAAAAGATCTCTATGTAAAAGATGGTTTAAAGACAGAATTGCTCATTAAACAGAGTTTGATGACGCAAAAAGTAGCTGGTAGTTTTTTGGATAATAAGATTGTTGTGGCAACTAAGTGTAGTGATGAGCCTAATTGTTTATCGTTTACATTTGAGGATAACAGTGTAAAAACACTTTACTTTGATAAAATAAAAGGAATTTTCCATTATGGGGATTATACGACAAAGTTGGTAAAGGGAAGCAAGTTTGGTTCCATCGATATTACCAATGAGAGCTTTATTAATGTCGATCCTGGAAAGAATGATTCGGTAATTCGAATTCATATTCCCATTACTCATAAATTAGTTAGTGGTGACTATGGCATTTCCATCAATTATTTATATGATAGTCGCAAAGTAGCTGTAGGCGACTTAAATTTGAGTGAATTAACGACAGCTGAGCAAGTTTTCTTAAAAGGAAATAGTATGATGGTTTTACAGGATACAACCTTTTCGGAGCCTGGATATTATGTTAGAAAAACTGATGGAACAATTGTTGAAAACGATGCCCGAGTAACGGTATCGGGAACGGTAGGAACAAATTCAGGAATTTATACCAAAACGTATACGTTAAAAAATGGTAGTACGGTTATTTCAGAGAAAAAACGGACAATCACAGTTGTCAAGAGTACCAATAATTTTGATTATACAGGTTCAATGCAGACTTTTACAGTTCCAGTAACCGGTAATTATCAAATTGAGCTTTGGGGTGCTGGTGGCGGAAATGACGTCACTAATCGTGGAGGACGTGGTGCTTATACCAAAGGAACAATTACGTTAAATGCTGGGGAAAAATTGTATGTTTTTGTTGGGCAAAAAGGACTTTCAACGACGGCGAATATGATGGCCTGGAATGGTGGTGGCTATGGAACTGCCGGAAGTGGTGGAGGAGCAACCGATATTCGCTTAATTGGTGATACCTCATGGAATAGTATCGATGGTCTTCGCAGTCGAATCATGGTTGCAGGAGCTGGTGGGGGAACCGATACCTATACTGATGGTGAATATGGTGGTGATGGTGGTACATTATCGGGGTTAAATAGTGCCAAAGGCTATGGAAAAGGCGGGACTCAGACAGCTGGTGGGGCCGGAATTGGATCAGGTTCATTTGGAATTGGCGGTTCTACTCCTAGTGCCGGTGGAGGAGGTGGAGGCTACTACGGTGGTGGTAGTAGTACTGATGCCAACGATTATGGTGGCGGAGGCGGTTCATCCTTTATCTCGGGATATGATGGATGTAATGCGGTTGATAGTAGTGGAAATCATACTGCGACTGCCAATCATTATTCAGGGAAATCTTTTATCGGTAGTGGGATGATTGCTGGTAATACCAGTATGCCAAATCCTCGTGGTAGCGGAACAATGACGGGGAATACTGAGCATGGATATGCCCGAATTACGTTAATTAGTGTGATTAGTTAAGGATAGAAATTGGCTCTATTCTTTTTGTTTCGTTTTAAAGTATGATATAATAAGACAAAGGTGATTTGGTATGGGAGAAATCGGTAATCTAAAAAATAGATTTCGGCAATGGCGTTTGAATCGAAAACGGCAAAAAGAAAAAGAAGAGGCCTTGATTGCTGAACATAAGGCTAAGCTTGATCAATCAGCAAAGAAAAAGGTTCATGAATATACGCGCTTTCAAGTTTTCATGAGAACCGTTTTAGGGCTTTTCTTAGGGGTTTTAGAAACGACCATTTTTTCGTCAAAAGTTCAGAAAAAGGAAACTAAAAAGACGCAGGTATTGGTTCAAAAAGTAACGACTTTAAAGCAGGAATTAACGATGGTTACCAAAGAAGTACAGGTATTAAATGAAACTGGATTAAAACAGACTAGTCCCAATCAAGTGAGAAAATTACGCCAAGAAATTACACCATTACGGCATCGGGTACAGAATGTTAAAATAGCCAAACAAAATATTCATCAGGAAGTATCAATGTTACCTAAACCAGTGAAAATGAAACCGTTATTATCAAAAGTCGGTGTGACTACAGAAACACGACCACCTCAAGAAAACGCAGTAATAGCGCTAGCCATGTTAGATGAGCAACTTGAGGAAACACTTGATACGATCGATGCGGTAAGTGAACAATTAGAACAAAAAGAAATAGCGCTAGCAGAAGCCACGGAAATGGTCTTGGTTTCTCCACAACGAAAAAAAGTCGGTGAGGGTAAAGATCCAGCGATCGTGGTACTTGCTCAATATTTAGAAGAAAGTCATGAAAAACTAAAAGAATTTGACCGGGAACTTGCAAAATATACTGGATCAATTGATGACAAGGAAATAGGAATGGTTCTGCTTCAATTATCGAATCTTTATGATAAAATATTTTCTTGTCATATGTCAGAATTATCGATGCGAAAGCAATATCGTTTTTCAAAGTTTGCCTCTGATAAGACATTAAAAAAGATAGATAAGGAACATTTTTTAACATCCGATCTTATCTTTGCATCAAGATTGAAGAAGTGTCAAGAGCGAACTCACCAATTGCAAGTGAAGCAGAAGCAGCAAGTGGTAAAAAAAGAAAAAGAGAAACAAGTATTGAATAAACAAAAAGAGAAAATGGTCGATATTACTCTGGAAAAGAAAAAAATGAGTCAAGAAATTACCAAACAACGGATTATGATTGAGTCATTACAGGCGAGTCTTTGGAAACTGCCACAACATAAGAGAAAACGTGGTCGTCTCTTTCGATTAGGATCGTTAATTAAACATACAATGTTTGCTAGTCTGGGGGTTTTTACGTTATTAAAGAGTCGCAAGAATGCCTTTGGCTTACTAACTGGGATATTGCTTACGAACCATGGAATTCGCGGTATGCGCAATATGGTCAAAGACCGAAACGAGGATATTGCTTATTTTGATTTAAAAAAGATAATGAAACAATTAAAAACAGAGAAAGATGCTTTGATGATGTCGATTGATTTTTGCGCTGATTCACTTGATCAACTTCAATCGTTAAAGATGGAGTTTATGGGACAGTTCGCTTATGATCGAAGTCCTGAAGTGGAACAATTTTTAGAGGAATTACAATCGTTAGAAGAAACGGTTATGGCTCAACAAGAACAGTTATTAAAGCAGCAGCAAGTGTTAGATAGCAGTTATGAAAAAGGAAAACAAAAAATATTGAAAATGGAAGAACGAAAGTAGGACAATTGTTAAGTTAATATTTTGTTTACGATATAATGAGGTAGGAGTTTAGTAGTATGAAGAAATGGTATAAACATTATATAGAAAATAATCATTCGTTTGATAAATGGACGATGCTAGGAATTTGTTGTCTGTTAATCGTTATCACCGGAATTTTTGGTTGGATCTATGAATTTATATTTTATTATTTTAATGGTGGTATGAAACAATTTTATTGGCGAGGTGGTAATTTCTTACCATGGATTAATATATATGCGACAGGTTCAATTATGATTTATCTATTAACTTACAAGCATCGAAAAAAACCATTCTGGGTATTTTTAATTAGTTTTTTTGCAACTGGGATTCTCGAATATATATCAGGTTTGGGCATGTATATCATTGGAAATGGAATGCGTTGTTGGGATTATAATTCGGAAATTTTAAACTTTGGAAACATTCATGGTTTTGTTTGTTTAAGAAGTGTTATGTTCTTTGGGTTATCTAGTTTATTGTTGATGTATGTCATAATTCCTATGTGTTTTTTTCTTGCGAAACGGATGAATAAAAAATTATTTTTAATGCTTTCAATTACATTGTGTTCTATCATCATGTTTGATGAACTTTATAATTTATTAATTGCCCGAATGTTCTCGTGGCCACGAGCTTATGATGTTTATCATAAAATGGGCATTCCATATGTAATCTTTAAATAAAAATAAATGCATTTTCGAAATGAATAAATGGTTATCTTATGAGGAATCTATAGTGGATAAAACTAGAATGATTTTAATAAAGGAATTCTCTTTTATTAAATGGTATTATATTTAATAAATTGTAAGGAGAGAGATAAATGAAAAATGAGTTTATAAATAAATTGGAAGAGAATGAAAAAATATTATTCTATGGTGTTTCAAACGTTAGTAAGACTAGTAAACAATATGGTAGATTTTTATTAGGTTTTGCCGTATTGTTATTATTTTGGATATTAATTATAATAGGTATAAAAAGTGGGGAAATACTAAATTTTGAAATTTTGATAATTTTTCTTACTTTGGGCATATTAACAATTTGTTTAATTTATGGATTAGTTTATAATATATTCTTAAAATATAAAAAGAAAAATAATGAATATTTTATTACCAATAAAAGGATAGCTCTATATAATTCTAAAAATGGATTTAGGATAGAAAATATATCTGATATAGAACATATTGGAATTGCAAGAGAAAAAAATAATTATGGAGATATATCTTTTAATTTTTATGCTAATAATTTAATTGAACAAATAAAAAATGGAATGAGTTTTGAAGGAGTAGAAAATCCTAGAAAACTTGTTGCATTAATTAGTGATATAAATAACAGAATTCATATTTATGATGATAGACCCATTGTAATGGGTAAAAAACTTTAAACTATTGAAAAGAAAGTGAAAAATATGGATATATATCAAAAGGGAAAAATGAGACAAGAAAAAAGAATAGCGAAAGTAATCAAAAAAGTTTTTCATCAGTCAGAATTAACTGTTTGATTACGATTTATTGCACTCTTAAGTAAATCCCTATAAATAAGGAGGTTGTACGATTTTAAATTTTCCATATTTTTATTTAAGAATTAGAAAGATGATTACGGCATTTAAGACCATAGAAAAGAGGTGTTATATTTGAACAACAAATTAGAAACAATATCAAATTTATTTGAAGGTAAAGAAATAAGAAGCATTTGGGATAGTGAAAAAGAAGAGTATTATTTTAGCGTTGCTGATGTAATAAGTGTATTAACTGAAGCAAAAATCCCAAGAAATTATTGGAGCGGTTTAAAAAGAAGATTAATTTATGAAGGAAGTGAACTGCACGAAGAAATCGTGCAGTTGAAAATGGAGGCCCGGGATGGTAAAAATCGTATAACTGATACTTTAGATACAAATGGAATATTAAGATTAATTGAATCAGTTTCTAGCCCTAAGGCCGAACCATTTAAAGTTTGGTTAGCGAGTCTTGGTAGTGAGAGGATTGATGAAGTATTTGATCCTGAAATTGCAATAAATAGAGCAGTAAATTATTATCGTAATAAAGGGTACTCTGATGAATGGATTAAGGCAAGACTAATGGGGGTTGTAGATAGATTTAAACTTACAGATGTTTGGAAAGAAGGAGGCATAACCAAACCAATGAAATCTATAAGGGGTGGTCTGGAATGAAAGCTAGTGAACAAATATAGGAGAGATTGCAACACGAGATATTGCAAGAGAAGAACATCCGCAAGGTTTAAAAGAAAATTTAAATGTAGCAAAAAGAGGCGGAGGAGTTGCTAAAGGTGCTAGAGATTTATATGAAAAGGAAATAAAAAAATCTGCAATTTCTAAAGATAATGCATTAAATCAGGATTCAGTTATCGAGGAATCCTCGATAACTGCCTCTGATGGTAAAAAATATAAAACCAAAATATATAATTTAGATGTAATTATTGTAGTTGGATACAGGATCAATTCTAAAAAAGCAACAGAATTTAAAATATGGGCAACAAAGGTTTTAAAAGAATATCTAATTAATGATGCTGTTATGGATGACGAAAGATAAAAAAATCCAAATTATATTTTTGGAGAAGATTATTTTGAAAAATTATTAGAAGAAATTAGAGAAATAAGGTTATCAGAAAGGCGATTTTATCAAAAAATAACAGATATATATGCTACAAGTATTGACTATGATTTTAAATCTCCAATATCAATTGAATTTTTTAAAAAAGTACAAAACAAAATGCATTTTGCTGTATCAAAACAAACAGCAGAAATTATATATAATAGAGTTGATTCAAATAAAGAACATATGGGCCTGACTTCCTGGCTTGTGTACGCGAAATGACACGACAATTTAAAATAGCTGATTTGCTTTATTTTAAAGGAAAAACAGAGAATAATCATATAACCTTAGAAACAGATAAAAATAGTAAAAATGAGTATGATTTTAATATAATGGTATCAATAATAAAATAAATATATATCCTCGATGATAAAATGTTACTATAAAAATTCTATAAAAAAGGAGTCAATAAATGAAAATATATATAGTAAGACATGGTGAAGTACCTCATAATGCATTGAAACAATATAATACAAAAGATGAAGATTTAACTGAACTTGGAATAAGTCAAGCAGAAGAATTAAGAGACAAAATTAAAGATATAAACTTTGATATTATAATTTCTTCACCTTTAATTAGGGCAAAACACACAGCTAATATTATTAATGCTAATAATAATGAAATTATTATTGATGATAGAATTCAAGAAAGAAGTTGTGGAGATTTAAGTGGTAAACCTCTTGAAATAACTAATCGTGATGAATATTGGAATTATAATACAACAATTCAATATGGAACCTCTGAAAATATAAAAGACTTTTTTGATAGAATATATAATTTTTTAGATGAACTTAAAACTCAAAATTATAAAAGTGTTTTAATTGTTGCACATAGTGGTGTTTCAAAAGCTTTTAGTGCATATTTTGATGGCATTAATGATGGTTGGTTTTTAAATCGTGGATTGAAGAATTGTGAGATAAAAGAATACAAGTTGTAATATAAAATGAAAGCGAGATGATATTAATGAAATTAATATGTAAAATAACTGATGAAGATTTAGGCGAAAGTATGATTGAAATGAATGAGCCTAGAATGAGATATGGTGCAAGAGGAATAGTTATAAGAAATGATGGAAAAATATTTAAAAATTTAGAACAAATTGCAAATTTTTTAAATTCTCAATGTTAAATAATAAAGGAAGTGAAACAAATGAATAATGAAAATCGACAAAATCAGGCAAACATAAACTGGCTGATTACGATTTAATTAAGAATACCATTAAACCCTTATAAATAAAGAAAATTATCTAGATTAGATCTTGCATATTTTCATTAAAAAATAATTAAAAATATAAAAACTAATAATTTTGGTATTATTTATTATAAGAATTAGATAGGTGATTACGAATTTTAAGGACATGGAAAAGAGGCGAATATATGCCAAACAAAATAATTGAAGTTCAAAATATTAAAGTGAACATAACAAATATAAATGATAGCGATTATATTTGTATTTCTGATTTTACCAAGTTTAAAGAAGGAAAATCTACATCAGATGATGTTATCAGAAATTGGTTAAGAAATAGAATTACTTTAGAATTTTTAGGTACTTGGGAGTCAATTTACAATCCAAATTTTAATTCCGTCGAATTCGACGGGTTTAAAAGTGAGGCAGGACTTCATACTTTTACACTAAGTGTTACAGAATGGTGTAGTAAAACAAATGCAATTGGGATATATTCGAAGCGTGGAAAATATGGTGGAACTTATGCTCATAAAGACATTGCTTTTGAATTTGCATCTTCTATTAGTCCGGTTTTTAAACTATATTTGATAAAAGAATTTGAAAGACTAAAAGAGTTAGAAAATCAAAATAGGGAATGGGATATAAAAAGAATCTTAACCAAAAATAATTATCTTATTCATACAGATGCAATTAAAAATTATATATTACCTGATAATGATTATTATAAAGATAGAGAATGGTTAAAGTATGCAGAAGAAGCAGATATTTTAAATGTTGCCTTATTTAACACAACTGCTAAAAGATGGAGAGAACTTAATCCGAATTTAGCAAAAAACTCAAATGTTAGAGATTATGCATCGATAAATGAATTAACAGTATTATCTAATTTAGAATCACATAATGCAGAACTAATTAAAGAAGGAAAAAGCAAAGAAGAAAGATTTGAAATATTAAGTAGCATTGCTAAGTATCAACTTGATATACTTAATAATGCAGAAAAGATAAAACTATTAGGAGAAAAAGATAATATCTAGTATTTTGCACATTTGTGTTATTTCTTTCTAAATAATAAAATTATTATAGAAAGAAGGTATAATATGAATAAACATAATATTAAAGAATTAGCAGAAAAATTAGAGAGATGTAGAAATGTAAATCTTGACGATGTAAAATTAGAAGATGTGGATGAAATAACAGATATAAAAATAGATAGAAGAAAACCTAGTAATGAAAGAATATTAGCGTTTGTAATGAAGAAAAAGAACCCATATATATTTAAAGTCAATGGGAAATTAGTTAGAATAAGATTTTCAGAAAATAGTAATTTAACTGCAGATGATTGTTTAACTAAAATTTTAGAAAATTTATATAGACAAGAGGTAAATAATGGCTAAGGGAATAATAATTGCAGGATTTGCAACGTGTGGAAAAAGCATTTTGGGTAAAAAATATAGGAATGTAATTGATTTAGAATCGAGTAATTTTAAATATATTAATACTAATCTTGAAAATGTACCTGTTGAAGCAAGAAAAGGAACGAAAAGAGAAGTAAATAGTGAATGGCCAAAGAATTACTATAAAGCCATTCGAATGGCTATAAAGGAATATGATGTTGTTTTAGTTCAATTAAAACCAGAACACTTCGATTATTTCGATAAAAATAATATTAAATACAGTATAGCATATCCTAATATTAATAATTGGGAAGATGTAAAGAGAAAGTGTATAAATCGAGGTAATAATGAAAGTTTTATTAGTGGCTTGGGAAATGTATTTGTTCCATTCTATGAGGATTGTTTGCAAAGAAATTATGAGAACTTATATATTATAAACGAAAATGAAACATTAGAAAGCGTTTTATTAGAAAATAATATTGAATTGAAGGAAGTGAAATAAATGAATAATGAAAATCGACAAAATCAGGCAAACATAAACTGGTTGATTACGATTTAATTAAGAACACCCTTAAACCCTTATAAATAAAGGAAACTATCCAATTTATATCTTGCATGTTTTCATTAAAAAATGATAAAAAACAATAAAAATTCATAAAAATATAGTAATTTTTGCGCTATTTATAATAGAAATTAGATAGGTGATTACGACATTTAAGAACATAAGAAAGCGGTGAAAATAAATGAAAAATAATTTACAAATAACTACCCACGACTTTTTAATATATCGTGATGATAATAATGATATCAAAGTGAATGTATTATTAATTAATAATGATATTTGGTTGACGCAAAATTTGATTGCTGAATTATTTGGAGTAGGTAGAAGTACCATAACAGAACATATTAATAATATATTAAATAGTGGTGAACTTAAGGAAGAAACTTCTGTCGGAATTTCCGACGAAAGTACAGGTGGAAGAAAATCTAAAATATACAATTTAGATATGATTATTGCTGTAGGTTATAGAGTTAATTCCAAAAAAGCAACGCAATTTAGAATATGGGCAACAAAAGTTCTAAAAGAATACTTAATTACTGGCGTTGTTATGGATGACGAGAGATTAAAAAATCCAAATTATATTTTTGGAGAAGATTATTTTGAAAGAACACTAGAAAGAATTAGAAATATTCGTTCTAGTGAAAGAAGATTTTACCAAAAGATAACAGATATATATTCATCTTGTAGTGTTGATTATGATAAAGATTCAGAAATCACTAAAACTTTTTTTAAAACTGTGCAGAATAAACTTCATTATTCAGTCACTGGTAATACTGCTGCAGAGATTATTTATAATAGAGTTGATTCAGAAAAAGACAATATGGGTTTAACAAATTGGACAGGTTCTCCTGATGGAACGATTTATAAATATGATGTTGATATTGCTAAAAATTATTTGACAGAAAAAGAATTAAAAAACTTAAATAGAATAGTTACTATGTATTTAGATTATGCTGAATTACAAGCAGAAAATCATAATGCGATGACAATGAAAGATTGGGTAGAAAAATTGGATGCGTTTTTACAATTTAATGGGCAAGAAATACTGCATGATGCAGGAAAAATATCTCATAAAGTGGCTCAAGAACTTGCATATAAAGAGTATGATAAGTTTAAGGAAAAACAAGACCAATTATATATTTCTGACTTCGATAAATTTATTGAAAGTACAAAATTATTAGAAACTTCAGAAAATAATAAAGATTAGTAAAGATTATCATTTATAATAAAAAATTGCACATTTAACATTAATTGTATTTGATTTTATAATTAATATGGAGTGTGATTTTATGAATAAATATAATATTAAAGAATTAGCAGAAAAATTAGAAAGATGTAGAAATGTAAATCTTGATGATGTAAAATTAGAAGATGTGGATGAAATAACAAATATAAAAATAGATAGAAGAAAACCTAGTAATGAAAGAATATTGGATTTTATTGCTTCCACAAAGAATCCATATGCTTTTAAAGTAAATGGGACATTAGTAAAAATTAGTTTTTCAAATAATAACAGAAGTGCCAAAGATTGCATTAATAGAGTTATAAAAAGTCTATATAAATAGAGGAGATAAAATGATAAATAGAATTTTAATGGAACTATATGATGATTACGAACAGGGTAATACAGAAAGTTTAATTGAATTTGCAAACAAAACATTTCCTAAAAATGGTTCAGATAAATTATTTATTGGTTGTACTTTGATATTATTTTCTAGGTCAAATGGATTTAAACCGAGATATTATGCATCAAGAGAAAATTTGATTTCTATTGTTTTATCAGCAAAAGAAAAAATAGGTCCAACTAATTTGTTAGCCTTTTATGTAGAAAGAATAAATACTAAAAAAGGAATCAATAAATATCTCATAGATATAGTTGATGATGAAAATATTGATGAATATGCTGATTTAATCATTGATTATTTAAATCAATTTAAGCCTCAATTTGTAGAAGATTTAAAGAACTATAATAAAAAAATTGAAGAATATGTTAAATATAAAAATAAATCTAAAGGAAGTGAAACAAATGAACGACAATAAAGGACAAAATACGACAATCAACTGGTATCCCGGTCACATGGCGAAAGCCAAGCGAATTATGAAGGAAAAAATGAGTGTTATTGATGTTGTTTATGAAGTAATCGATGCTCGGATGCCATACTCATCAAAGATTCAAGATATTGAATCGATTATTGGAAATAAGCCGAAGTTGTTAATTATGACCAAGATGGATCTATGTGATAAAAAAGAAACAGAGCGCTGGATTCGGTATTATGAACAACTAGGTTATCAAGTAATGGGGGTTGATTTAGAGCATCAACAAAGTACAACCGGAATAGTGAAAAAGACTGAAGCGATGATGCAAGATAAGATGGATGATATGATTGCTAGAGGAATGAAATCAAGACGTATTCGGGTCCTTGTTGTCGGGATTCCCAATGTTGGAAAGAGCACATTGATCAATCGCTTAGTTGGAAAAAAGGTTGCCAATGTTGGAAACCGTCCTGGAGTGACGAAGTCATTGGATTGGATTCGCATCAATCAGCGTCTTGAATTGTTAGACTCACCAGGGGTACTATGGCCGAAGTTTGATGATCAAACTATTGCCCTTAATCTCGCAAGTTTAACGGCAATTAAAGAGGAAGTATTGCCTATTTATGATGTGGTCTGTTACATTTTGAACATGCTATATACTTATTATCCTCAGGAGTTAGAATCACGTTATGGAATTACGACTATTGATGAAGAAGATATGGTTAACACGTTGGATATCATTGGTAAACGTCGAGGATGTATGATTCAGGGTGGGGAAATTGATTATGACCGCGTGATGAATCTCATTTTAAACGATATGAAAAGTGGTCTAATAAAAGGAATTACCTTTGATCGAATTGAGGAACTTGTATGAAAACAGATTGCCTAAATGTTTTGGCGTTGGCTTATGTTGGTGATAGTATTTATGAAGTTGTTATTCGGACTCTGTTATTAAAAAAAGGTCTTTGTAAAGTGAATGATCTTCAGAAAGAAGCTGTTCAATATGTTAGTGCCAAAGCCCAAAGTCGTTATTTAAAAATGTTACTAGATCAGGAATCATTAACAACCGAAGAGATTCAGATTGTGAAACGTGCCAGGAATCATAAAGGATCTCGTCATCCTAAGCATACTGACATTGTAACTTATAAAGAATCAACTGGTTTAGAAGCATTAATTGGGTATCATTATCTAAATGGTCACTTTAATCGAATTCAAGAAATTATGGAAATAATGTTAGGAGAAAAATTATGTATATCTATGGAAAAAATGTCGCATTAGAAACAATTAAGACGAACAAGAAAATAAAACGGGTTTACTTATCCAAACAATTTCGGGATAACGAAGTCATAGGTGCCCTTGCCACGACTGCAGCTCCAATTCGCTATGTCGAAAAAAGACAGTTGGATCAAATGGTTAAAGGAAATCATCAAGGAATTGTTTTGCAAGTTCCTGATTTTCAGTATGATGAAATAGAAACCCTAATTCAAGGGGACAACCCACTCATTGTCATTCTCGATCATTTAGAAGATCCTCATAACTTAGGTGCGATTATTCGTACTTGTGAAGCGGCTGGAGTGGATGGAATTATTATTCCAGAACATCGATCTGTTGGGGTAACCCCAACGGTTATTAAAGTGAGTACGGGGGCGATTGATTATATGAAAATAGCCCAGGTAACCAATCTAAATAATACGATGCGTTATTTAAAGAAACAGGGGTTTTGGATTGTTGGAACAGATATGGAGGGTGAAGACTATAGCGATATTGATTATCGTGGAAAATGTGCGATTGTGATAGGAAATGAAGGTGACGGTTTGGCGCGAATGGTCAGAGAAAACTGTGATTTTATTGCCAGTATTCCTATGAAGGGTAAGACCAATAGTCTAAATGCCTCGGTGGCTGCCGGGATTATTATTTATGAAGCAGTAAGACTTAGAAAGTAGGTTCTTATGAATTATAAAGATCTTAATGATTATGAGTTGGTAAATTATGCGATTGCAGAACATAGTGATGAAGCAGAAACTCTTTTATACGATAAATATAAACCATTAATTGTTAATTTTGCGAAGAAAATGCTTCCTTATTGTGAAAATGGTGGCCTCGAACTCAATGATTTGATTCAAGAAGGGATGTTAGGTCTATCGAAAGCGATTGATCACTTTAATGAAAAAAAGAATATTACTTTTTATACGTTTGCTAAAACGTGTATTGAACGGAAAATCATTACTGCAGCTGTTAGCACCCGTCGAATGAAACATAAAATTCTCAATGAATCAGTTCCTTTTGAAGTGCGTGGTGATGATAATGAAATGGTCTATGCTGATTATCTATTACGTGATGAAACTACGGATCCAGAACATGTTTTATTAAATAGTGAACGGGAACATATCTTATCCAATTTAATCAAAGATCAGTTAACTGATCTTGAATTGCAGGTATTTGAATTAAAACTTAACCATTTTTCCTATGATGAAATTGCCAGCATTTTAGATAAGAATACGAAGTCTATCGATAATGCTTTACAACGGATCAAAGGGAAAATGCGTAATATTTTAGATGAATTAGATACAAAGTAATTATTGAAAGTAGCGATGATGCTACTCTTTTTTGGTAAATCTTGTTTCCAGGGCCCATAATATAGAATTTTGTGATAAAATATTAATAGATAGAATGTTTCTTTCGTATGCTTAAAAGGAGGATCTTATGAAAAAATTAATGATAGATGGTAATGAGGCGGTAGCAAGGGTCTCTTATTTATTTACAGAACTTGCTAGCATATATCCGATTACACCGTCGAGTCCGATGGCCGAGCATGTCGAGGCGTTTGCCAGTCAGAATATGAAAAATTTGTTTGATACCGAGGTCCATGTAGTCGAGATGCAAAGTGAAGCAGGGGCTGCCGGGGTTTTGCATGGGGCTTTACAAGCTGGTACTTTAGGAGTTACCTATACAGCAAGTCAAGGTCTATTGTTGATGATACCCAACATGTATAAGATAGCCGGGGAAATGCTACCTTGTGTAATGCATGTAGCAGCCCGTAGTTTATCGACTCATGCTCTTAGTATTTTAGGGGATCATCAAGATGTCTATGCGACAAGAATGACTGGCTTTGCCATGCTTTCTTCATCTAATCCAGAAGAAGCAGGCGATATGGCGGCGGTTAGTCATTTAGCGGCGATCGAGGCGGGGATGCCCTTTCTTCACTTTTTTGATGGCTTTCGAACCAGTCATGAATTATCTACTGTGACTTTATTAGAACGTGATGATCTAGCTCCATTATTGAATAAGAAAAAGGTAGAGAAATTTAGAACTCATTCTTTATTAGGAGAGACCCCTTATACTATTGGAACCAATCAGAATGATGATATTTACTTCCAAGCTACGGAAGCACGAAATCAAGCATATGATGCAATTCCTGATATAGTTAACGATTACATGACTAAAATCAATCGGATTAAGGGGACGCATTATCAGCCATTTGAATACTATGGATCGAGTGTTGCTGAGCATATTATCGTGGCAATGGGGTCGGTGACAGAGACGATCAAGGAAACGATTGATGTCTTAAATGAACAAGGATATCAAGTAGGGTTGATCATCGTTCACCTATATCGCCCATTTAGTCCGAAGTATCTATTACAAGTATTGCCGACCACAGTTCAAAGAATTGCAGTCTTAGATCGTACCAAAGAAAGTGGAAGTGTAGGGGAACCGTTATATTTAGATATTAAGAGTGTCTTAGGAGATAACATTTCTGTTTATGGAGGACGTTATGGATTATCTAGTAAAAATACAACTCCGGCTGATATCAAGGCGGTCTATGATTTTTTACGAAAGCAACCATTTCATAACTTTACGGTGGGGATTATCGATGATGTGACCCATTTGAGTTTGCCAGTTGATCATCATTTTTATATTTCATCATCGCATGAAATGCGCATTTATGGATATGGTAGTGACGGAATGATCAGCGCTAGTAAGTCCTTGTTAAAATTAATCGGAACTAGTAAAAATCAGTATATTCAAGGCTATTTCCAATATGATTCTAAAAAATCAGGTGGGGTAACGATTAGTCATCTACGAATTAGTGAGCATCCTATTCGATCAACTTATTATGTTGAACATCCACGGATTGTGGTTATTAGTAAAGATACTTACCTTGATGACTTTGATTGTTTTCATGGAATTTGTAAAAATGGAATTGTCTTAATTAATACGGCTAAGACGGAAGAAGAATTGAATCATTTATTAACACCAAAAGATAAGCAGTTATTACGGGATCAAAATATTACTTGCTACACCATTCATGCTTATGCACTAGCTCGAAAGTTAGGTCTAAAAGATAAAATTAGTATGATTATGGAAAGTGCAATTCTGTCTTTATTAGAAGATTTTTCTCATGAAGAGATGAAACAGGAATTAATCCAGTATATTCAACATCACTTTTATAAAAAAGGTCATAAAGTTGTCGAGGCCAATATTCAAGCGCTTGATCAAGCCCTTAGCTATATCACAAGAATTAGTATATATGACACTGATGATGCTGAAATATTAGATCTTGCCAATAAGAGTGTGATCAACGCTCTCCAAAATAGAACTGCCAATCTTCTTCCAACTAGCGCATTTCTTAAAGGGGCCGATGGAAAATTCTACTATGATGAAAAGGAGACGATGAAACGGGGAATCAGTGCCTTGGTTCCCGAGTGGATCAGCAGCAATTGTATTCAATGTAATCAATGTTCCTTTGTCTGTCCGCATAGTGTCATTCGACCTTTTCTATTAACAGAGGCAGAGTATCAAGAAGCTCCAGATATTGTAAAACAGCGTGCAATAAAGGCCAAAACACCAGATTTATCCGACTATTACTATTTGTTGGCTGTATCGATTCAAAACTGTACCGGGTGTGGGTTATGTATTAAAACATGTCCTGCGATTCCGAAAGCTCTTACTGAAATTAGTTTAGACGATAGCAAGCGAAATCATGAGCAGGAAATATTTGATTATGTAAATCAACATGTTACAGAAAAACCTGTAGGGAATAAATATACGATCAAGGGAAGTCAATTTCGCAAGCCTAAATTTGAATTCTGTGGGGCTTGTGCTGGCTGTGGGGAACCAGCCTATATTAAATTATTAACACAGTTATTTGGGGAGCAACTCGTGATTGCCAATGCGACTGGGTGCTCGTCTATTTATGGAGCCAGTGTTCCGACATTACCATATCAAGTATCCTGGGGATCGTCATTGTTTGAAGACAATGCTGAATATGGGTATGGAATTTTATTGTCAGAACAGCTAAAACAAGAACGGATGCGAGCACTGGTAGCGAAATATCAAAGGGAATATCCTATTTTTGAAACATGGCTTGAACAACATCATGATTTGGATCAAGTAAAAGAATTATATCATACGTTAAGTACTATGAAGTTACCAAGTGAGTTAGAAAATTATCGAAGTGATTTTTTGACCAAGACAGTTTGGTGTATCGGCGGGGATGGTTGGGCCTACGACATTGGATATAGTGGGATTGATCATGTTTTATCACGGAGTGATAATATCAACATTCTCGTTTTAGATACTGAAGTTTATTCTAATACTGGCGGGCAGTCTAGTAAAGCAAGTCCCAAAGGAACGATTGCCTCATTTACTTCGAGTGGAAAGAAACTAGCTAAGAAAGATTTGGCAGCAATTGCGCTTATGTATCCTCATGTTTATGTTGCCCAAGTATCACTGGGTGGCAATATGCAACAGGTAATTCGGGTGATGAGGGAGGCTGCTAATTATGATGGGCCATCTATTATCATTGCTTATGCCCCATGTATTGCCCATGGACTAATTGGGGGAATGCAGGAGAGTATTGCGAGTGAAAAACTGGCGGTTACTTGTGGCTATTTCCCAATCTTTCATCGGCATCCTGAGACCGGAAAATTCCTTCTAGATTATAAAAATGTCGATTTTGATCAGTATGAGAACTATTTACGAAGTCAGCTTCGCTATCAAATGTTAGAAACAGTTAATCCTGATCATGCGAAAGAATTGTTTGAACAAAATAAACAAGATGCGATGCGACGCTTTCAATCTTATCAAGAATTAGCATCAAAAAAAGACTGTTAAAGTCCTTTTTTGATGGTATTTAATATCTCGGTTTGATTTGATTCATCGCTATTGTTCCATAGTAATTCAAAGAAGACACCAAGTCCAGGTAATGTAATTTCTTGATGTTCTGAAATTGAAGAGACAATCGATGTTTTAATCTCCTCAATATCTGATCCTTTAAAATTGTCGATGATGTTTTTTCTAATATCGATATTCATATAACCATCCTTTCTAAGTTATAGTGATGAAATAATTCAATTTTATTCAATTTATCTATATTTTTTTAGAAAATTATTATATAATGAAAATAGAAGGAGGATTTGTTATGAATGGAATTATGGTTGGTGTTATTGTTATCGTTGTCTTAATCGTCTTAATTGCCCTATGGGCGATGGGAGTTTACAATTCCTTAGTTCGTTTAAGGAATCGAGTGAAAGATCAATGGGCACAAGTGGATGTTGTCTTAAAAAGACGGGCTGATTTAATCCCTAATTTAGTGGAAACTGTCAAAGGATATGCTGGTCATGAAAAAGAAACATTAGATGCGGTGATCAACGCGCGGAATAAAGCGGTGAGTGCGACTACCCCTGTTGATGAAATGGCCGCTAATGGAGAACTCAGTGGTGCCTTGAGTCGTTTATTTGCTCTTACGGAAAGTTACCCTGATTTAAAAGCCAATACCAATTTTATGGAATTACAAGCTTCATTACAGGATACCGAAGATAAAATAACATTTGCAAGACAATTTTATAATGATACGGTACTTGCCTATAAAAATAAATTAGAAATGTTCCCATCTAATATTATCGCCGGAATGTTTGGATTTAAACAGGAAGCATTCTTTGAAGCATCTGAAGCGGATAAAGAAGTGCCACAAGTAAAATTTTAGGCTTACAAAGTAAGCCCTTTTTTATAATGAAGGAGTGTTAGAGTGAAAAAAATAAAAAGTCTTATCATTGCATTTTTCTTTGTTTTGGCATTGAATGTTGCGCCTGATTATGTAATGGCAAGTGATGATGGCATTAAGCATTATTATATGGATGCAACTGTACAGGCTAACGGGGATATTCTCATAAAGGAATTATTTACCGTGAATGGGGATTATAATGGGTATGATCGTATTATTAATTATAAGAACTCCCTTGCTTCATCTTTTGACGCAAATCAAAATTATTATGGTGGGAGTGACATTCATAATGCTGATGATATTGTACTAGTAAGAGTAGGGGCAGTTGATCGTGGGAAACGTTTAGAAACACTTACAGATCGTGATATCGAAGTCTTTACTGCTACCAATATTGGAAGTGATTATGGGGATTACACAACAATAAGTAAAGCAAATGGTTATCGGTACCGAATTTATAATCCAAGTGAGCGAAACAAATCATTTTATTTAGAATATATTGTCAAAAATGCAGCCATTCTACATCAGGATATGGCAGAAATTGGTTGGAATATTTTTAGTGACGAATTAAAAGAATCAGTTGGTTATTTTGAACTAATGGTTCATCTTCCGGATAATAAAACTTTGATGCGAATTTGGGCGCATGGTCCATTGAATGGAAAGAGTGAAATAATTGATTCTGAAACAGTCAAAGTGACCATCGATCATTTATCAGCAAATACTGCCTTTGATGTTCGGCTCGCTTTTGATCAAGAAGTGATTAAAGAAAGTACGAAAAAAACAGATGTGATAGCTTTAGATAAGATTCTGAAGTATGAGGAGAAAATGGCCGATGAAGCCAATCAAATTCGTAAGCAAGCTCGGGTAAAATACTATGGAGTTTTAATGCTTAGTGGATTATGGTCACTGGGAATGATCGCAATCGTGATCTGGGTTTATTTCAAGTATGATAAAGAATATCGAGGTAATTTTACAGGTAAGTATTATCGAGAGTTTCCGAGTGAGGATTCGCCGTCAACAATTGAATATTTGATGGAACAAAAAATTGGAACTAAGGCATTATCGGCAACCATTTTAGATCTTGTTTATCGGAAAGCAATTAAGGTTGAAAAAGTTCAAGGAAAGAAAAAAGATGACTATCGTTTTCTTTATCAACCAGATCAAATTGCCAATGAGACGTTATCACCAACTGATCGAATTTTGATAGGATGGTTATTTCAGAAAAGTCATCATGATGCTTCAAAAGAGGAAAGTATCTTGTTATCAGAATTGCAAAAGGATGCCAAACGCAACTATGATACCTTTTTAAGTGGCTATGAGGATTGGAAAAATATTGTGAAAAAAGAGGCTGAACAACGTAATTTTTTCTACAATTTTACGCGTCAAAAAATAGGAACTGTTTTCTATGCTTTACTAGGATTTATTCTTGTCTTTATGCTTGTTAATTTAGAGGTAAATAATATTGTTATAGCCTCTATTTTGGTACTGACAATTGGTAGTATAATCTATCTATTATCATTTCAAAAACGAACGATTCAAGGAAATGAATTATATGTTCGCTGGAAAGCGTTTAAAAATTTCTTATTAGACTTTGGGAATTTTAGTCAAAAAGAATTACCAGAGATTGTTCTATGGGAAAAATATCTTGTTTATGCTGTCGTTCTAGGATGTGCTAATAAGCTAGCGAAAACGATGGAGATCAAGGCTCAGGAATATTATTCTGGTGACCATTCGATTTACCCAGATAGTTCATATGATTTCTATTTTATGGTTTCATTTAACCGAGCAATTAATCAGGGAATGAGTCGGGCTGTATCGAATGCGATTTCAACCAAAAGTGCTGCTCAGTCGTCCAACTCATCTGGTGGCGGATTTGGCGGAGGATTTTCTAGTGGTGGTGGATCTTTCGGTGGCGGCGGTGGTGGTGGCCGTTTCTAATACTAAAAAAAGCTTCACGATTTGTGAAGTTTTTTGTTACATCATATGATAATTTGAATCAGTATATTTGTTACTAGAGAATGATGTTGATTTAGTATCTTGAATCATTGACTCTAAGCGACTAACTCGGCGATCAATATTATTGATCTGGGCTTGTAACTGTTCAACGGCTGTTACAGCTTGGTTGGTCGTGATGCCTGAATTAGAATTCATCGTACTTCCTGTACTAGGTGTTGGCATGGTATTCATATCATTTGGCATTGGGTATGCCATTCCTGGACCCATTGGATATACAGGCATTCCTCCTGGCATTCCTCCTGGCATTGGAGCACCTGGCATTACGGGCATACCACCATAGGGCATTGCCATGTTTCCAGGACAACCACAGTTTCTATCTTTCTTCACATTACACACTCCTTTTATTTCTCTAATTCATTATATGCATCTAGAATAAAATGGTGTCAAATTTAAAAATATGATATAATGTCTGTGGTGATAATATGAGATTAAAAAAAGTGAAAGGGGCAGAGGAGAAGATTTATAACTCCCCCTATATGGTCTTAGATCCTAAGGACCATTTTGGAGCCTGGAACCAAGTCTTTCAAAATCATAATCCAATCCATGTTGAAATTGGAATGGGAAAAGGAAATTTTATTATTGAAAATGCCAAACGTTATCCTGAGATCAATTTTATTGGAATTGAAAAATTTGATAGTGTGATTGTTCGGGCGATTGAGAAGTTGGAAGTGGAAGAACCACTACAAAATCTAAAACTAATTCGTATGGATGCGCTTCATATTATGGAGGTATTTGATCATGAAATTACGACTGTATATTTGAATTTTTCTGATCCATGGCCTAAGAAACGGCATCAGAATCGTCGATTAAGTAGTCCGTTATTTCTTCAAAAATATGATTCCTTATTTTGTCAAGAAAAACAAATTGTTATGAAAACAGATAATCGATCTTTATTTGCATATTCCATAATGAGTATTGCTAATTATGGATACCAACTAACGGAATTATCTCTCGATTTATATCAAGATAATGTAAAGGATAATATTCCAACTGAATATGAAGAAAGGTTTGCCAATCAAGGTTTTCCAATCTATAAACTAGTTGCCAAAAAGCATGATTAGACATTTGATATACACTAAAAAACAAAAGGACTTTTGCAAGTCATTAAAATCTGATATAATTTAGAAAGAGTGGTGATATATGAAAAAACTCATATGGATAATGCTTACTGTAGTCTTTCTATCAGGATGTACTGTTGTGAGAATAGATACAGCAAGTATAGATAATACTATCAATGTAATATTATCGAAGAACAATACATTATATAATCGCGTAGGTAAGGGATATAAGTATTATGTACCACGAGGTGTAACTTATATTGATACCAATGAATTAAATGAAAAGCTGTATTCCAATGGTACTTATTATTATTTATATATTGACGCAATTCGGTATTATCATAAAGCCAAGAGTAATTATCAAGAAAATCCGGATGCTTATTATTCTA
The DNA here is from genome assembly GCA_910578855.1 of uncultured Bacilli bacterium. Classification (GTDB taxonomy): domain Bacteria; phylum Bacillota_I; class Bacilli_A; order RF39; family UBA660; genus MGBC107952. The sequence goes on along the minus strand of CAJTRV010000004.1, from coordinate 50,187 downwards.
GAGCGCTAAATATGAATGGTAAGACAGGCTATTTGGAGATTAACGAGATGGATGGAAAATATCTCATTGAATTCATGTATAACTATTCTAAGATTGAAGCGTTGGTTGATAAACAAGATATCAACGAAACAGTCTTAAATGCTTCCTATATCTTGTCAACAGTTAAATTTAATCATAATGTAATTAAACTTATGATGAATGAAAATAGTTTTGTCAATAAAGAGGAAAAATATGATATTTTTGACACGACTAAGAAGGATACTGATAACAATTTTTTACAGTATGATGAAGAAGAAGCAAAACGCCTGGAAGCAGAAGCAAAGAAAAACGAAGAGGTGAAATAAGATGGGATTTATGGAAAAAATGAAGAATTTATTCACAGAGGAAGAGGAAATCATTGAACCCGTTAAAAAAGAAGTGATGCAGGTGGAGATTAAGGCCCCAGTACCGAAGAAGGAAACTGTACGAGTACCTGAAGTGGATCATGTCATTGCCCCATTAGAAGAAATGAAAACATCGGGACCAGTGTTCTTTGATGACAAGGATTTTGTCAATTTGGAACAACCAAAACCAAAGCCAAAACGGAAAGAGGAAGTACCTGCTAAGCGAACGGAACGGCCAACGTATCATCAAAAAGACCGTCGGGAAAAGCATGTATTCGAGCCTTCGCCAATTATTTCTCCAGTGTATGGTATTTTAGATAAAAATTATAAAAAAGAAGATATTGTGAATAAAGGAGAAGATTTTGTATCATCCTATTACCATGAGACAACAAGAGAATTAACGGTAGATGAAGTACGAAAAAAGGCATTTGGCACTCTAGAAGATGATATAGATTTGAATTTGCATACCGAATCTGCTTTGCAAGATGATGATCTTGTCTTAGAAAATCAATTTGGTGAAGAGTCATTAGAAAATGATATTTTTGAGGAAATGAGTGTCGATCATCTTACCGAACCAGTGATTGATCAGACGGATGATATTACAATTGGTAATGTGGAAGAATCGCCAGCAATGGCCCACGCGATCGAATCTGATAATATGGTTGAAGAAGCGTTAAATCAAGAAGTAGAAGACCAAGAATTAGATGAAAATGATTTGTTTCATTTGATTGATTCGATGTATGAAAAGAGAGATGAAGAATAATGATCTGTATAAATGAATTATTTCCAATCATACTTTATATGTTAGGTAGCATATTATTAATTGTCATGATTGTATTAGGTGTCCGATTGATTCAGACGTTGAATCGAGTGGATACGCTAATTGATGATGTTAATTTAAAAGCGAGTAAGTTAAATGGTGTGTTTGATATTGTTGATCATACTGCTGATGCTTTAGCATCGGTAAGTGATATGGCGGTTGGATATATTACACGAACCGTGAGTCGTATCATGAATAGAAAAAGAAAAGAGGATAACAATTATGAGTAAAAAGAGTAAAAAGCATAGTGGTTTTGGAAAATTTTTAGCTGGAGCAGCACTTGGGGCTGGACTTGGAATTTTGTTCGCACCGAAAAAAGGAAGTGAAACAAGAGAAGATTTAAAAAAAGCGATCGATGATATGATTCTTAAAATTAAAGATATTGATGTTGAAGAAGTAAAAGTAGAGTTTGAAGAAAAGTTGTATGAGATCAAAGAAGAACTAGAAGACTTAGACAAAGAGAAAGTTCTTAAGATTGCCAAGAAAAAAGCAAAACAAATTCAAGATGCTGTGGAAGAATTGGTTGAATATACGGTAGAAAAAGGGACACCAGTGTTAGAAAAAACAGCAAACTCAATTCGGGAAAAAGCGATTACAACGACCAAAGAAGTGTTAACACGTTTGGAAAGCGAAGGGAAATAAGCTTTCCCTTTTTTTGTAGGAAAAAGGATAAAGATGCAATTGACGTTTGGCCCAAGATTGGATATAATGAAAGAAGTGAGGGATAGTATGAAAGTAAGAAAACGAAATAATCAGTATTTTCTTATCGTTGAAACTATGGGAGATCAAATAAAGCCAAAAGATCCTAGTTTATTTCATTTAACGATCAATCATTATACCCGTTTTGATCATATCTATACATTTTGTCCTGAAGAGATTGGGAATCGGCTTAGTGATATTGATCGTGAATTGTTAAAGTACGATTGCATGGAACACTTTATTGATCAGTATTTTACATCATATGATCCATTTGAAGATCAGTACAAAGCTTTTGTACGGATTGAATTATTTAAAAAGAAACAGAAGCAACGAATCGATATCGAGCCACTTTATCATGATTATATGATGGAAGAAATTCTCGAAAGTATGGATTCGAAGAATGAAACAATCCCTATGCTTGCTGATTCGTTTTTGCATTATAAAGAACAATTTATGAATGATATCGATCAAGCAGCTTACCGGAATCATTTGATGGAAGGTCCTTATATTGGAACTAAGATGAAACAGGCATTACAACACTATAATGGGAATCACGTCTCAATTTATAATGTCTTTCAGTTGATGAGTTCTTATCCTGTATTACGCGGAACCTATATAGCTGCAAGTCATTATTTTAAGGAATTAAAGGAACAAAAAGTAACACAACGCGATTGGTGGCTTTATCATTGCGAAAAGCCTGATGAAATAACGGCCGCTTCTTTCGGAAGTGAAAATTTGAGTTATATTGATTCTCTTCGTTATCAAGGAAATGAAGTGGTTTGGAAATTTTATCAATCAATTATTAATGGAACGGTTGATCTTTCAAAGATTCCTTTTCGTAGACGAAATGATTATGATAGGGTAAAAGCAATGCTGGAGATGATGATGCAATTTGATGTTTTACGCCAAGAACGTGCTGACCTTGCGGGTGAGATTTTTGATCTTATCGATCGTTTGACTCAACCTGGATACTATCGTCCCCAAGATAATTATAATGGATGCACAATAAGACGTTAAATGACTTTCATAGTCATTTTTATTTGCTCTTTCTTTTAAAATTTGTTATGCTAAAAATAGAGATGATAGTATGGATAGAAACAAACAAGCTTTTTTAGATTATTTGACATTTGAAAAACAGTATGCGGATGATACCATTTTGAGTTACGAAGAAGATTTATGTCATTTTAGTGAATTTTTGAGGCAGCAGAAGATGCATTCGTTTTCACAAGTGACATATCAAGATATTCGTTCTTTTCTAAAAATGATGTATGAAAAACAATATGCTAAAAAGACGATTGCAAGACATATTAGTACACTACGCTCTTTTTTTAAGTATTTGCTTCAGGAAGAGCAGATTACGGTTAACCCTATGACTTTGATTAGTAATCCAAAACAGGATAAAAAGTTACCAAATTATCTCAATGATACAGAAATTGAGACAATTTTAGGACTTCCTGATTTGAAAGATCCATTTGGGCAGCGTGATGCCTTAATTTTGGAATTACTGTATGCTAGCGGCATTCGGGTTAGTGAGCTGGTTTCTATTCAGTTAAAACACATTAAATACACTGAGCGGAATATTAAAATTTGCGGAAAAGGAAACAAGGAACGCTATGTATTATATGGTCGTCAATGTGCTAAATTATTAGAATTATACTTGCAAGATGGTCGAAAGAAGTTGCTTCACCAGAAACCGACATCATATTTATTTTTAAATAAAGATGGGAATCAATTATCGACTGCCGGAGTTCGTTATATCATAAATAAACTATTGAAGCAAAGTGGATTAAAACTCCATGTTTCTCCCCATACGCTGCGCCATACCTTTGCCACCCATCTTTTAAATAATGGGGCGGATTTAAAGAGTGTTCAAGAATTATTGGGACATGAAAACTTAAGTACAACCCAAATTTATACCCATGTTTCGAATGAACGACTTCGAAGTGTTTATCTCCACACCCATCCCCGGGCCCATGAGAAGTGAATGATTGTCAAGTGACATTCTTTTTTTGTCGAATCATTGTGTTTTTACATACTTTGTTACAAACAAAATAAAATGTGTTATAATGTGGATGTATAACATAAAGGAGGAAGAGTTATGACAAAGTACGTTTACCTCTTTAAAGAGGGAAATAAAGAAATGAAGAATTTGTTAGGAGGAAAAGGCGCCAATCTTGCAGAAATGACGGGATTAGGACTACCAGTTCCTCAAGGATTTACTGTTACGACCGAAGCTTGTACCAAGTACTATGAAGATGGGAAACGAATTAGCGAGGAAGTTGAAAAGGAAATCTTTGAACAGCTTTCGGCGCTCGAAGTGATGACGGGTAAGAAAATGGGCGATCCTAAGAATCCATTATTGGTATCAGTTCGTAGTGGGGCAAGAACGAGTATGCCAGGAATGATGGATACGGTTCTCAACTTGGGACTAAATGATGAAGTTGCCAAAGGATTTATCGAAATCACCAATAATCCCCGGTTTGTTTATGATAGTTATCGTCGTTTTATCCAGATGTTTGCTGATGTGGTGATGGGATTTCCTAAAAGTTCATTTGAACATCAGTTTGATCGTATCAAGGAAGCTAAGGGAGTTGAGTTTGATACTGATTTAACTGCTGAAGATTTAATAGAAGTGGTGGAAATCTATAAAAATGAATATCGCAATCATGCAGGAACTGATTTTCCTCAAGATCCTAAGGTACAACTATTAGAATCGGTCAAAGCAGTATTCCGTAGTTGGAACAATGACCGGGCAATTACTTATCGCCGTTTAAATGATATCCCAGGAAGTTGGGGAACAGCTGTTAACGTCCAAGAGATGGTTTATGGTAACCGTGGGGAAACCTCAGGAACCGGAGTAGCTTTTACACGTAATCCAGCGACAGGTGAAAAGAAGTTATACGGAGAATACCTCATGAATGCCCAAGGAGAAGATGTGGTTGCCGGAATTCGAACACCACAATCAATTGATACGTTAAAAGAGGTTATGCCTGATTGTTATAACGAATTTGTAAAAATCTGTGGTATTTTAGAAAATCATTATCGTGATATGCAAGATATGGAGTTTACGATTGAAGATGGAAAACTATTTATGCTACAAACTCGAAATGGGAAACGAACAGCGCCAGCAGCATTAAAAATTGCGGTTGACTTAGTCAATGAAGGAATGTGTACCAAAGAAGAGGCTTTGTTAAAAGTAGAACCAAAGCAATTAGATCAATTGCTTCATCCTAATTTTGATAGTGAATCGTTGAAGAATGGGGCGGTCATTGCCAAAGGACTTGCAGCTTCTCCTGGAGCAGCTACGGGACATATTTATTTTACAGCTCCTGATGTAATTAAGGCACATAAAGAAGGGATTGAAGATATTCTTCTTGTTCGATTAGAAACATCACCGGAAGACATCGAAGGGATGAACCTCGCCCATGGTATTTTGACAACGCGTGGGGGAATGACCAGTCATGCTGCTGTGGTTGCCCGAGGAATGGGAACTTGCTGTGTATGTGGCTGTGGTGAATTACAAATCGATGAAACAGCTAAAATTGTTAGAACCAAAGATGGTCATGAGTACCATGAGGGTGATTGGTTTAGTTTAGATGGAACTACTGGTAATGTTTATGGGGAAAAGATTGAAACTGTTGATCCAGAAATTGTTGGGGATTTCGAAGTGTTTATGGCTTGGGCTGATGATATTCGTACATTAAAGGTCAGAACGAATGCGGATACCCCAAAAGATGCGATCAATGCTCGTAAATATGGTGCTGAGGGAATTGGACTTTGTCGAACGGAGCATATGTTTTTTGAAGAAGAGCGAATTTTTAATTTCCGCCGAATGATTACCGCAGAAACAGTAGAAGCACGTGAAGAAGCCTTAGAAAAAATTCTTCCTTATCAACGTGACGATTTCGAAGGCTTATTTAGAGCAATGGATGGATATAGTGTTACCATTCGTTACTTAGACCCACCACTTCACGAATTCTTGCCTCATACAGATGAAGAGATAAAACCACTTGCTGAAAGTCTTGGGATGACTTTTGAAGCATTAAAGGTGCGGGTTGAATCATTAAAAGAATTTAATCCGATGATGGGACATCGTGGTTGCAGGCTTGCTGTAACATATCCAGAAATTGCAAGAATGCAGACACAAGCGGTGATTGAAGCGGCCATCAATGTTAATAAAGATGGTATGAATGTTGAACCTGAGATTATGATCCCATTGATTGGTGATGAAAAGGAATTGCAATTTGTAAAAGATATTGTCACTAAAACAGCCGATGCAATTATTGCTGAATCTGGTGTAAAACTTCGTTATAGTGTTGGAACGATGATCGAGATTCCAAGAGCAGCGCTTTTAGCTGATAAGATTGCCGAACAGGCTGAGTTCTTTAGTTTTGGAACCAATGATTTAACACAACTAACATATGGATTTAGTCGTGATGATGCTGGTAAATTCTTAGAAGATTATTATGCCAAAGGAATTTTCGAGGCTGATCCATTTGCTAAATTAGATCAAACAGGTGTGGGAGTGCTTGTGAAAATGGCTGTGGAAAAAGGTCGTGAAACAAGACCAAATATGAAAATGGGAATCTGTGGAGAGCATGGTGGAGAACCAGCAACCGTCGAGTTCTGCCATAACATTGGCCTTACATATGTGTCTTGTAGTCCATTCCGTGTTCCGGTTGCTCGTTTAGCGGCAGCACAGGCCAAAGTAAAAGAAATGATGTAAAGTTGTAAAAAAGTGATGATTTTGATCACTTTTTTTCTGTAATAATTAGTTTTGTGGTAGAATAATAATAGTAGATCGTAAATAGTACGATACACAAGATGAGGTGGATCAATGAAAATTTTAGCAATTGGACATGCTGCCTATGATACGACCATTCCCGTTGATGGTTATCCTAAGGAAAATACCAAAAATAGAGTGAAACAGCAAATTGAATGTGGCGGTGGTCCGGCATGTAATGCTGCCTATTTACTAGGAAAATGGGGCTTAGATGTCGCCTTTGCTGGGGTGGTTGGAAAAGACCGTTTTGGAGAGAAGATTAAGCAGGAATTAACGGAAGCCCATGTCAATACGGATTATTTAGCGTTTAGTGAGACAGGGGCGACAACATCATCAACGGTAATTGTCAATACGGAAACAGGGTCACGGACAATTTTGACATATCGCTCTGATCAGTTAGAATACCAGGCACCGTGTTATCCTGTGGAACCTGATATTATTTTAATTGATGGTCAGGAATATGCCTATGCGAAGATGGTGTTAAAGCAGTATCCGAAGGCAATTGGAATTATCGATGCGGGTAGGTCCACTCCTGAGATTCAGGAATTATGTTCGTTGGTTGACTATGTTGTTTGTTCTCATGATTTTGCTGAGCAAGTAAGTGGGATTACTATTGATTACGAAAATCATCAAACGTTAATTGATAATCTCCGTTATTTACAACAACGATTTCAAACCAATATTGTTATTACTTTAGAAGCACATGGTTGTCTTTATGAATATGACGGAATGATCAAAATCATGCCATCTATTACGGTTGAGGCCAAAGATACAACTGGAGCAGGTGATATTTTTCATGGGGCATTTACTTATGCGATTGCCAAACATTATCCGTTTGAAGATTGCCTCAGAATCGGTAATTTAGCTGGGGCCATTTCGGCAACCCGCATTGGCAGTAAGCCTTCGATGCCCGAAAAAGAAGAAATGCGGAAGTATTTTTATGAATTTAAATGATGTTATTTTTATTGATCGCTTTCCTAAACTAGATTTACATGGTTATGATCGGGAAACGGCGAGAGTAGCCATTCAGGATTTTATTCGTGATCAAAGAACGTTAAAACAACCAATTATCGTTATCATTCATGGAATTGGATATGGAATTTTAAGAAGCACGACCAACGAAGTATTAAGAAGTCATAAAATGGTAATCGATTACAAGAGTTTTTACTATAATCATGGTTGTACAATTGTCCAAATCAAAATTGACTAACAGCCTAAAATATGGTATAATTTATTAACAAGTGATGGTTTGAAAAATAAGAAAAAATTGGAATTGTGTGGCACTTGACAAGAATAGACGGTTGTGTTATCATAGCGAACATAATTTGAGAAGAGGGGGAGTTTTTATGTATCAAGAACGTAAAGATAGTTTTTCAATTAAGGATATTGTATTACAGATTTTATTTGTAGTACTGTTTGTATTTATTTTAATTTATTTATTTCCATCAAAACAATTTGTAAAGGATGCGTTAACACCTTTATATGATCGAATCTTTAATGAAAACATTTTAATGATGAAAGATTCAGCAAAGAGTTATTATACGACGCCGCGATTGCCACAAAAAGTTGGGGATAAAGTGTCGATGACATTAGGTGAAATGTTAGACAAGAAAATTGTGTTACCATTTACCGATAGTAAAGGAAGATCATGTGATAATACGGCTTCTTATGTAGAAATTACGAAGATGGATGAAGAGTATATCATGAAGGTCAACTTGAAATGTACTGAACAAGAAAATTATTTATTAGTTTACATGGGATGTTATGATTATTGTAAGACGACCATCTGTGAAAAAGATGAAAAGGATGTGAAAACACCAGCGATCTTACCATCAAAGGCAACTCCAGCACCAACCAGTAAGCCTAGTAAAACACCAACGCCAACTAGTAAACCAAAACCGACACCAACTCCGACAAATAAACCAAAACCAACGCCAACACCAGGTCAAAAAGAATTTATTTGTAAGTATGTTAAGACGGTAAAGGCTTCCTATACTGATTGGGGTAACTGGTCAAGCTGGTCAACATCACCAAAGTATGAAGATGATTTAACTGATGTTGAAACGAAAAACGAAGTTACTTATAAAAATGAGACGGTTAAAATTGGAGAACGAATTATCACCAAGACCATTACATATAAAGATAAAAATAAGCCAATTTATGGTGATAAACAAATTCAAATTGGTACTGAACAGAAAAAAGTATGTACAGCAACGAAAACTCAGGAAGTGGGAACTGGTGAGTATAAATATACAAAATTTACTGATACAGGGGTTAGAAAAAAGGTTGGAAGTAGAGACGAGTTAACTTTTAGTGATACTGAGTATTGGTATTGGATTTCAGATGTCCCAGAGCATTGTGGTAATTGTTCTTTTGGAGAATATCAGATATGGGCTCAAAAAACATGTCAAAAGTACGAAGTTACTAAAACGCAAACGGTATGTACAAAATGGGAGACGAAGTCAACACCTGTTTATACAACCATTAAGGTGATTGTAGATTATGGTACATCACAACGGGTCGAAAAAACAACCGAACCAATTTATGGAACGGTCAAAGTTCCTGTTAATACAAAGTATTATCGTTACCGAACACGATCTATTAAGAGCGGATGGCGTGATGAAAAATGGAGCAAGTGTGACGATAAAAATTTAATCAACGACGGTTATGAATGGACCGGCGAGAAGAAAGAAAAATAGAAGGAGGGGTTTAGATGAATGCATATGAAATGTCCATAATTGCAGCTTTACAACGAACACTCGATCGCGGGGAAAATGTGTTGGAAGCCTTTTCGAAACTTGAACTAAATGATTTTTCGAATGGAGCATTAACTAAAATTAATAAAATTGTGAAGGACTATAAAAAGCAACAGGGTGTTCGGGAAAATATTGTCAGTAAAATTAAAGAAAAGTATGGAGTACTTGTAAAAATACTAGTTCCAGTGGGACTAATTGGAGCAATTGCGGTTTCCTTGACTGGTTGTGGAAATGATAGTAAAGATAAAGAACCAGGTTCAGATAAAAATAATATTGTTTTGTTTGATGAGGATTATTGGAGCCGTAATGCTTTAGCAGACCAAACGCTAATTGATCAAGGAATTAGTATTAAGAAGTTATTAGGTGAAAATGGATTGTTAGAAGAGGGACGGTTTTCTAATGATAAGTTAGCATTTTATTCAATATTAGCTGGTTTTGAAGCAAAAACTGATGCTAGAATTAAATCATTAAATATTTCTGAGTTTGTATCTAATAGAGCGGATGCGTTGAAATACCTTGAGGAATATAGACAATCATTGAATACTGGGTTGATGACTAATCAATTCAAAGTGGATTGGTCTAGTATATTTCCGAAAAAATATGATGCGAAGATGTTAAATGAGTTACAAGCATTGTATCAAAAATTGAATACAGAACGAAGTAATGAAAATCGTGATGAATTGGTAAAGACCTTAGATAAAATTCAAAATGGATCAGCTGGTTATAGTGAAATGGCTATGTTCGTTGCAACAAGTTACGCTCAGTATTTTCATAGCTATAAGGATATTAATCAAACTGTTCGAAATACTTTCATTGATCATCTCGATAAAGCATGTGCTGAAAGAACAGAAAATACGGATTTTATTGAAGAAAATCATTCTAGTTATTCCAGTGCTTTCACATCAATATTAGAAAATATTACTGAGATGATTGAAATTGAAAAAGCAACTGATGAATCAAAGTCTGATGGTGGTAAATCTTTAAAAGAAATCGCGATTGAAATTAGTAAAGTAAAAGTTGAAAATAAGAAAAATGCTAGTGAAATTGCTTCGCAAGCAAGTGATTCACATGAATATACAGAAGCAATGAAAAAACAAAAAGGTAGTCAGATGACAGCGGAGGATTATAAAAATTTGCGAACTGATCCAAAGACTGGAAAAACGACGATTAATGCAGGTGTAGCTGATTATAATGAACATAAAGGTCAAGAAGTGGATACCGGTTTTCATGATGAAAACAATCAACAGTCAAATAAAGAAACAGTTGAACAATTAGTTCAACGTGGGGCAAATGATGCACTTGCAGGGTTGCCACCACAATCAAGTGATTCTAATTATATGTTAGGATATAATTCTGTTAAAAATAACATAACGCCACCTGAGGACGATAATGTTATAGATAATAATCAAGATACACAAGACAACTATTATCCAGGTTTCGATAGTGGTAATGTGCTTCCAAATAATGGTGGACAGTCGCAACCAAATGAAAATAGTAATAGTGCAACTACTACAACGACGACTGAGGAAGTTTATTATAGTGACTTGATTATGGGTGCTGATGGTAACTGGTATTTATCTGATGGCACTCCTGTTCAAGTAGAAGCATCTACTGGTGGAATGTCACGATAGTTGTTATTCAAGTTTCTAAAGGAAAGGAATCTTTCCTTTTTTTGTTTGACAAAAACCAGTAATCATGTTATCATTTAAGTACGATAGAAAATAGTAGATGCATGGGGAAGGTGAAATATAATGAAGGGTGCTTACGTATTTGACTATGTCAATGAAAATGAATTTAAGAAGCTTGAACGTTCTTTAAAAAAGTATAATATGTTAGCCTATAAAAAATTATATTTCGAATTTTATCCAAAACTAAAAACTGGTATTTTTCTAGGAGAAATTGTTTCTACCAATCAAAGCAAAGGAACTGTAACTTATGAATTAAAATTGCCAACGGATTCCATGTTTTCTAAAGTCCATGGTGATATTAAATTACATTATCACGTTTATGAAGCAGATCATATTATTATGTTAGATACGATTACACCGGAAGATATTTTAGCAGAAGGTCATCAATCGGAATTGGTTACTTACAAGGGTGTTATGGTTTCGAAAGAACATGCGGAAAAAGACATTTTTAAAATCAATTTATTAAACATGATTCAAAAATAGAAGGTTATTCCTTCTTTTTTAGTTTGACTTCCTTACTCTTATATTATTTCATTCGTATACTATAATAACGAAAGGAGTTGTATATGGAAAAGCAAGGAATTGATGTTTCTTATTACCAAGGTGATATCGATTGGGAAAAAGTTAAAGATCAAGTTGATTTTGCTATTTTAAGATGTGGTTATGGTGTTGATCGTACTAGTCAAGATGATACAAAGTTCCACCGTAATGCTTCAGAATGTACTCGGTTAGGGATTCCCTTTGGAATCTATTTATTTAGTTACGCCAGGGGAACAGCTGAAGCGAGTAGTGAAGCAGATCATGCTTTACGATTGGCTAAGAATTACCGACTAGAATATCCGATTTATTATGATATTGAGGCTAACTCTTATACCGACCAAAATAGTAATGAAATGCTGGTAAAAATGTGTCAAACATTTTGTGATAAAATAGAGCAGGCTGGATACTATGTAGGAATATATTCGAGCAAAGCCTTTTTTCAATCAAAATTAAATTCACCTAAATTAGATCGCTATGATAAGTGGTTGGCACAATGGAGTAATCTTCCTACTTATGATAAACCATTTGGTATGTGGCAGTATACGAGTGATGGAAGTATTTCCGGAATTAATGGTCGAGTCGATCGTGATATTGCTTATCTAGATTATCCTATGATCATAAAAGAACGAGGATTAAACCACCTAGATGAATCAACAGAACCAACTGATCCAGATGAACCACCAACTAATCAGAAAACATATGTCGTAAAAGCTGGTGATAACTTATCGACGATTGCAAGTAGGTACCAAACAACTGTTGCGACATTAGTAGCATTGAATCATATTAAAAATCCCAATCTAATCTATCCAGGTCAAGTACTAATCTTGCCATCTACTGCAGTTGAACCAACTGTTTATATTGTAAAAAAAGGCGATAATTTATCTAAAATTGCCAAACAATTTGGGACGACATGGCAGACTATTTATAATAAGAATAAAGCAACGATTGGAGATAATCCCAATAGAATTTATCCAGGCCAACGATTAATTATATAAGAAACAAAAAATACCATTTCGATGGTATTTTTTATTCGTTACGATTGATTGGGATTCTTAATTGCTGACCAATATTTAAAGTGTCATTGGTAAGATTGTTAAAGCTTTTTAATGTATTTACAGTAGTATTAAATTTTTGAGCTATTTTCCATAATGTATCCCCAGCAATTACTGTATAGGTGATGACATTTGAAGTATCTGATGGGATCTTTAATTGTTGACCGATAGTTAATAGGTTACTTGTCAGATTATTGAGGCTTTTAATCTCTTCAACGGTGGTATTAAATCGTTTGGCAATATTCCATAGAGAATCACCAGCTACCACCGTATATAGGGTATAAGTTGGCGGTGTTCCATTATCATTGCCGCTCGGGATGAGAAGTTGCTGACCAACATAAATAACATCACTCGTTAATTGATTTAATTGTTTAATTGCCTCAACGGTAGTATTAAATCGTTTGGCAATACTCCATAAGGAGTCCCCGGCCACCACTGTATAAGAAATTGGATTATTCCCATTTCCATTTTCGTTGTCATCACAGATAGCCAGTGGTGAATATAGCGTCGAAAGGGCACTCCAAGTATCTCGACCGACAACACCATCTGGTGTTAAGTGATTATTCGTCTGAAATGTTTTGACTGCGAGAGCAGTAGTATTTCCGAAATTACCATCAATGGTACCAGTATAGTAAAGAAGATTTTTTAAAATTGTTTGTAACTCCGTTACATATGGGCCAGTACTACCGAGTCTAAGAACCGGTCTTGTTTGGCGTTCCGCTACTTGGCGCTCTAAATTATTTCTGTTAGAGTAAAGTGTATCCCAGGTTTGATCATTGAGCGTACCATCGTTTTTTAAATGGTGATCTGTCTGAAAATTTTTGATTGCTGTTTTGGTATTGTGGTCGTAGCTACCGGTAATGCTGACATCATAATAACCTAATGTTTTAAGTTGATGTTGAATCATCGTAATTACATCATTAAAATACATATTTTCTAGTGATGAAACCGTTTCTTGGTGAACAAAGTATTTTTTGTTATCATTCATTTTATAACCCCATCTCTATTACTTGTATTATATTAGAAAGATGAAAAATGTTGTCTTTTAATGATATTAGTTGTTAAAAAACATATATTGAATTATAGAAAGAAAGGATTTGAGTGTTATGGCAATTGGACATTTGGTTGTGAATGTGTTTGTAGATAATGTTGCGCAACCATTAATGGGGGCCAGAGTGAATATTAGTGGAAATAATACCAATATTAATGTTGTTACTGATGAATCTGGAAGGACGGAGGCGATTGCTCTTGAAGCACCTAATATCGAATACTCTTTAGAACCACAGACGATAGTTCAACCTTGGGAGACGTATAATGTTACCGTAACCAAAGATGGCCTTGGAACCGGAACCGTTCTCGGGGTTCAAGTTTATGCTGGTATTACATCGATTCAGGATGTATATCTCAGTACAACAACAGGGGGATCAGGAAAGATAACAACAATTGTCCCACCACCAACGATATGGGACAATGAAGTTCCCAAAATTGTTGAACATCCAGAGATAGGATCATTGGAATCTAAGGTATTACCCCGGGTTGTCATTCCCGAATATATTATTGTTCATGATGGAATTCCTACGGATACTTATGCTCCAAATTATTATGTATCATTTTCAGATTATATCAAGAATGTCACATCGTCAGAAATTTATCCTAGTTGGCCTAGAGAAACACTAAAGGCCAATGTCCATGCGATTGTATCATTTACTTTAAATCGGGTCTATACGGAATGGTATTACTCTAAAGGGTATAATTTTACGATTACCTCTTCGACTGCATATGATCAAAAATATTCTCATAATCGAACAATTTTTGATACCATATCTAATGTAGTCGATGAAGTATTTATGGAATATTTAAAATTTCCTGGACGTTCTTATCCTTTTTTTGCCCAATATAGTGATGGAATTAATGTAGTGCGAGAAGGTTGGCTTAGTCAGTGGGGGTCTAAGTCACTAGGGGACCAAGGTTATAATTCTCTACAAATTGTTCGTTATTATTATGGAAATACCATCGAGCTTGTTACAGCTGAAATTGTCCCAGGGTTGCCAACTTCGTTTCCAGGTTATAATTTGACAGAAGGGGCATGTGGTGAAGAAGTTCAACTATTACAAAATGCATTGAATAAAATTAGAGGGAGTTATCCTGCTATTCCTTCCATTCAAAAGGCCAATGGAATATATGGCCCAGATACGATCGAGGCCGTAAAGGTATTTCAACGTGTTTTTAATCTACCAGTTACAGGAATTGTTAACTTTGCTACTTGGTATCGAATATCAGCTATTTTTGTTGCGGTATCCAATATGTTAAAAGGAATTTTTAATGAATAAAAAAAACGTTCATAATATTATTTATGGACGTTTCCGATTCTTTAATCAATTATTGGTATCATTTTTCAAGTTTAGAATATGATGTAAAGAAATAGGATGTGAGAAGATGAATTATGTGGATCGCAATTTTGAATGGTTAACTTCGGAAATAAAAGGAAAAACGAAGATAGAAGTATTTGAACATATCAAGAAGAAGTACCAGCTACTTCCACTAGCAGTGAAACAGTCAATGGAACAATTCTTATCTGATTTTCCTTATTGGGGTGTATTAGATGATCAGAAGAAAGTATATGAAGAGATTCATAATAAAGCAGAATCACTTCATGATCATATTGATGATTATCGCTGGTTATATCAACACTTAAAAGATTATCGTTCAAAAAAATTATTATTTGCTATATTATATAATTGGTATGATTACGATTTTACAACTTTAAAGGAGTTAATGGATCAAACTTATTGTCACTATTTTGATTTAGATATTGTGACTTGTGATCAAGAAATATTGGTTGATGTTGGAGCTTATATTGGTGATTCGACCTTAGACTTTATTCATAGTTATGGCTTGGATGCTTATCAAAAAATTTATTGTTACGAAATGACGGATGAGACATTTTTAAATCTCCAAACAAATGTCAAAGATTATCCCAATATTGTATGTCGTAAAAAAGCTGTGACTGATCGACAAGAAGTTGTCTCGATGGATACGAATAGGGTCAATGCTTCTGCCAATGTGTTAGTAGACAATGGGAATACATTTGTCGAAACGGTAACCTTGGATGATGATATTAGTGAACCAATTACAATGGTGAAAATGGATATTGAAGGGGCAGAGACGAAAGCATTATTAGGGTGTCGGCGACATATTGTAGAAGATCATCCTAAATTATTACTATCTGTTTACCATAACCATGAGGATTTGTGGAAAATTCCTAAAATGATCGAGGAGATTTGTCCCGGATATGAATTTTATTTAAGATTTTATGGTAGTAATATTTTTCCAACGGAAATTGTTTTATTTGCGATCTATCCTGAGAAGAATGAAATCAAAAAGTCTATTTAATTGTAGACTTTTTTTACATTTCTCCTTTATAAAAATATAGTTTTTTGACGAGTGGCGAATAACTTACATTTGATAAATCTTTTCCTTTTTGTTCGGCAATTTTCTTACATAATAGCATACTTATATAGGTAAAATAATAATCGTTAATAATATGATCATCATATTTTCGATCGATTGTGATGATGTTGTGATAGGCATGATTTAGTATCTCGCTATATAGTTGGTCTAACTCATTATGATTATTAAAGAATAGTAAACCATGATCTTGTTGAAAGCCTAATGTTGTTCTTCCATGACAATAGTCATATTTATCGTGGAGGATAGGAATTGCAAGCCCTGCTTCGACTAGGGTTGATTCCATGAATCTTGCGGCTGTGCTCGTTTCGTATCCAGTCAATATTTCATAGATATCATGATCGATAAAATCAAACTGAGGTGATGAATTCAAAATTTCATAGATAATCGTAGGATCATTGTCCAAATAATACATCAAGGAAATAGTCATTGGGATTAAAGTTGCCGCCAGTGAAATAAAACTTTTTTCTAGATCATCGTTTTGATATTGAAGATTGATGATTTCGTCTTTGGTGTTCCTAGCCAATAAATATTTTGTTAAATCATGATTAAAGGCTGTTGTAACACCATAGTTAAGCCCTCCATAACTACAGACGATGATATTTTTAAAACCTTGTAAATTTTTATAATTTAAGTCTCTTGGGGTCACATCTTCACATATAATATTATTTTTAGCACTTAATACTTTGGATAAAAATAAACTCACTACGGATGAACCACCGACCCCACTTACCAGTGTAGGGTCCTTTATTGTAGATAAAATATTTCGTATTGCTAGTAAATCTGTTTTGCCTATAGAATCGAAGACTCTTGCTTGTAATTTAGAAAAATTATCATTCATATTGTCTTTCATAATTAAAATTACCTCCTACATGAATCTTATCACGTAAGGAGGTAATATATGGTCTACTCTAAAATTTATCATCTAAAAGTTCTATATTTCTAATTCGTTTTAATTCAAAGTGTCTCATATCGTGTTTAAGGGTGCAATAGGCGGCACAATACCAGCCATCTTTAAATAAAAACATTTCAGCTGGACAGATTACTCTTTCATGTTCACCTTTGTTATAAGAATAATATAAGGTATTTACTTTTTGTCTTTCTTTAATGGCTCGTGTTAAAATATTATATTTTTTTAAATTGTAATCGTCCAAATTTAATTCGACTCTTTCTTGGGTACTTCCAATGTAGATACCTCTAATTTTATCTTTTAATAGTTCTAGTTTTTCTTTTTCTAGATTAGAAATATGATTCGTTAGTAGTTGATCGAGTAATAGATAATCTTCTTGTTTAAATTTACGTTTTGGAATTCTAATTGTTTGATTTAAGACATATCCTCCATATGGTCCCATAATAGAATCAATATAGATTCCTGCTTTTTCTAACTCTTCTTTATATATTCTAATCATTCTTGGTGATACTTCTAGCAGATTAGCGAGTTCTTTAATGCCATATTTTTTACCAGTTGCTAGAAGATTAAGCATTGTTATAACATTTGATATCTTTGACAATCCAACACCTCCAATGGTTAAAATGATTATAACTATTATAGCATATTTTTTATGAATAACGTGTATTTTTGATGAGGTTAGGGGACAGGGATCGGTAATTAGATAGAGTTGTATACAATAGGATAAGATGGAGCTATATTGATTTAATACTATATTTACGATATCGATTATAATTATGTAACTTTTGGTTAAATAAAAAGCATATAAAAAGATTTTAGTATTCTATTATAAATTTATAAAAAATGGTATAATTATCAAAAGGAAAAATTTAAATATCGGAGGTTAAAATGGAGTATTTTGATACTATAATAATAGGAGCGGGATTAGCAGGATGCACTTTGGGTAATCTTCTTCTAAATAAAAAACAAACTGTAATGATTGTTGAAAGTCAAGATTTAAAAAAGAAAAACAAATTATGTGGGGGGATCGTTACAACGAAGGCATATAAACTTTTATTTAAAATATATGGAACAGAACTTGCAAAAATAGATTTTAAAAAATTTGATACTTTTAAGGTTAATAATAATGGAATTACAAAAGAAATAAAGATGCATTCGATATATACAATAGATAGAAAAGATTTGGACGATTTTGTAGTTAATCAGTTTAAACAATGTGGTGGGAAAGTTATTGATAACACTAGTTATGAAAAAATAGATTTTAAAAATAAAATTATATATACTTCTGAGAAAGCTTTTAAATATAATCATTTAGTTGGGGCAGACGGGGTTTTTAGTAAAGTAAGAAATGATTTGACAGGTAAACGTCAGAAAATGAATTTTGCTATTGAAAGTGAAAATGCCATAAAAAACGAAATAATTCAAATAGATTTTTTTAATCATTTCAAAGGATATGCTTGGACTATTTCAAATAATAAAACTAATTTGAGGGGGTTGGGAGATGTTTCTCAAAATACGGATATTCAAAATATATTTTTAAATCATTTTTATTTAAAGAATGATATTCCTATGAGGGGAGCCTTTTTGCCAACAGGGAATAATATTTTTCTGAGAAAAGGGGATATATTTTTTGTAGGAGATGCCGCAGGTCTTATTTCTCCAGTAAGTGGTGAGGGAATTTATTATGCTGTATCATCTTCTTATAATTTATCAAAATCAATGAATTGGTTTTATAAAGTTCGAATGTGGAAGGATAGATTTATAATTTTTAATCATAGAATATCAAAATTCTTAATTTATAATACCTATATTAGAAACTTTTTTTATCAATTTTATGGAAAATCTAAAACGATCTCTTTTTTAATTGACTTAGTATTAAAAACGCTATTATAATTTTTAGTTATTTTTAAACTTTAGAGATATTATATATCAATACTGACGACATTTATCTTACAAGAGTTAGGGATTGATGAACATCTATTGATAAGTTTAGCAAGTTTGACGACTTTAAAAAGTGGTAGGCTTTGGAATCGACTTCAAAGTTTAGAAGATTTTCAGGCGCTAGATTATCTTTTAGCTTGTTCAGATGCATGTGGATTTATTCACAATGACGTTGATACAATAAAAAGAAACATAACTGAAATTGGTGACGATTTAGTTCTAATTTCAAGGTTTGGTAGATCTATGGTTGATGATGATAATAAATGGTTACAATTAATAAGGGAAAAAGTAGTTTACAACATGTACTTTTTAACAGATCCAGAAAGTATAAAAGTATTTGCAACTGGTAATCAGGGAGCAACTAAAAATATTAGCATCAAATTATAATTAAGTCGAGAGTGCGTAAAATAAAGTGTGTAGTCTAGTAAAAGCTACGCACTTTTATAGTGTGATAAAATAAATGAAAGAGGTAAAAGTATGAGAAGTAAAATGAGCTATTTCAATCAATGTTAGGTGTTTATCAACCAGAAACTACTAAAGAAGTGCCGGATGTATTAAAAGATGTATTTGTTCCTATGTTTGAGGTGATGCTACAGGGTGAAATGTGTATGTTATGATGTGTTATGAATCTGAACGTACGGAAAGTGCTGTTTATATAATACTTGGATATGATGATAGTCATAGGGATCTCACTGGTATCTGGTTAAATGAGACAGAATCGAAGCATTCTTGGGTGCAAATATTTGATGAGATAAAAACTCGTGGTGTTGAAGACATATTCTTTATTTCTATGGATGAAGTCAGTGGTATTGAGGATGGTGCAAAAGGAATCTTTAAAGGTGTTATTGTACAAAGATGTATTGTACGTTTAATTAGAAATTTCTTAAAATATGTTCCAAGTAAAGACTATAAAATTTACTGCTAATCTAAAAGTAGTCCAAAGTGAATTTAAAGTAACTTGGTCAAAATACGCTGGTGCAGTTTTGGGTATAGACGTTTTTTAATGAAAAATTTACCCTTGTGATACATCTTAGTATGATATCATTGGAGATAAGAATAATGAAGAAATATGATAAATTCATTATAAATAGTAGATGTAGTATTGCAAAAACTATAGATAAACTCTAATTTTTATTTTAAAGATTCATCAAAAGTTATTTCTTGCTTAATAATGTTTATCATAGACACTAGCTTTTCTTAGTAGGATGATTTTCCATATAACGAAAAAATCAACCCAAATTGAGTTGATATTTATATATGAAGTTCGAATAGTTCGAACAGATTCATCGATGGTGCGAGTGAAGGGACTTGAACCCCCATGCCATAAGGCGCTAGATCCTAAGTCTAGTGCGTCTGCCAATTTCGCCACACTCGCAAGTAATGGTGGACCTTGATGGACTCGAACCATCGACCGTCCGGTTATGAGCCGGATGCTCTAACCAACTGAGCTAAAGGTCCAAGATACATCGCTATTTAATAATATCATAAGTTTGATGATTTTGCAACATTATTTCTAAAAAAGAGGGCAATTATTTAAAAATTGGCTATAATAATATATGTGAAAGTGAGGAAAAAGATGACAACATTAATTGGAAATACCCCAATGATCAAAATAAACTATCGATATCAAGGAGTGATGGGCTCATGTTATACCAAATTAGAGTACTATAATTTATCAGGTAGCATTAAAGACCGAATGGTCGATTATATATTAACGAATGCCAAACAAACGGGAATGTTAAAAGATGGTATGCCGATTATCGAAGCAACGAGTGGGAATACAGGAATATCGATTGCAGCGTTAGGAGCTCGTTATCATCACTCAGTTTATATTTTTATGCCAGATTGGTGTAGCAAAGAACGACAACTTATGATGAAGCGATATGGCGCCCATCTTACACTGGTATCTAAAGCAGAAGGTGGGTTTGCTGGGTGTATTGCAAAAGCAGATGCCTTAGCGAAAACACTTGGTGGATATCGACCTGATCAATTTTCAAATTCTGATAATCGAAAGGCCCATTATAAAAGTACCGCTTTAGAGATATATAAATCGCTTCCTGGTGTTACGAGTTTTGTATCAGGGATTGGAACGGGTGGAACATTAATGGGGATTGGCTCTTATCTCAAAGAGAATAACCCTCGTATTCGGGTTGTAGCTTTAGAACCTGATAAGATGCCAATGCTGACAAATGGAGCGATACTCGGTCAACATAAAATTGAGGGAATTGGCGATGATTTTATTCCTGAATTAGTCGATCAATCATTATTAGATGATGTTCGATTAATTAATGATGATGATGCAGTTAATATGGCAAGGCTCTTAGCAGCCAAACTTGGACTTGGCGTAGGAATTTCTTCGGGTGCTAATTTTTTAGCAGCTGTCTTAGAACAAGCTGATTATCCTGGAGTAGTTGCAACCGTTTTTCCTGATGATAATAAAAAATATTTATCTACTTCGTATGCCGATGAGATCAATTCTGATGCAGCTTATTTATCTAATCAAATTGAATTGTTAGATTATGAGATAATTTCTTAAACAATGGGATATATAATCGATCCTGGCAACTTTAGAAAAGTTCCCAATTGTAATAAACCGGTTTATTTTAAAATTTTATAGGCTAGTAGCAAAGGCGGTTTTGAAAATCAACTTTGCTATTTAGTCTTTTATTTTGGCATGAAAGGTATTAAAATTATTTTCTTTTACCGAATGTATAGCCGGATCTAAATCCCTTCACCATTAACTCTAAATGGAATGATGTGAAATCATAATTTTTAAAATAGTATAATAAATGATTATAAAACTCAGTAAGATGTGTTTCTTCCGTTTTTAATAAGAATGGATTAATTTCTAAGTCTGATAAAAGATTACTTATCATTTGGAAAGCAACAAACTCTTCATTGATAAATAGGAATTGATTGATTGCTTCCTTTTGGTTTGGAATTGTTATTTCATCATGATTCAAAGTAGGGATAACTTGAATAGGCTTCTTTCGTAAGAGCCAGAATGCTGTATCAGCATAGATGATATCGGTGTTAACATTGTAAACATTATAAATACTCTTTAAATGTTGAATATTAAGAAAGTAATCCAAAATAGCCTGACTTAAAAGATTGGTATTTATAATTAAATTATTTTCATGATTACCTTTTTCAATGAAAGCTATCATTTCTTCTAGAATCATTTTATATCTATTTTTCATTGTTTCAAAATAAATTGGATCTAATAATTCGCTGTATTTGACATTAATTGTATAAGGGGTTTCCTGGGCGAATAAATCAGGAAAATCTAAAAGCATACAATCAAGGAACGTCTGGACATCTTGGTCTGCTTTTCCGGTATCGTGATAACTTTTTGCCCCGTTTTTTAGGTAATCTTGGTAGAAAAAACCATGATTAATTCTATCGATAAATAGCGCCGCCTCTTTGTCTAAATTATATTTCATTATAAAGTAATATAATATACATAAATAGTAAGATATATATATTATATTTTCCTCACTTCTTTTTATGGTATTTAAAAGCGTGACTTGGAATGGTTGTATTATAACATGTTGGGGATGAATATTCAAATACTTACTTTAAGAAGATGTAAAAATAGTTTTAAATCTTTTTGGTCTAGGTACCATAAATATAGCGGAATATAGAGATGTCGAACATATTTCCAAAGTAAATGAGATATGATATAATAAATAGTGTGGAGGGAAACTATGAAATTATATAACACATTGTCTGGAAAGATCGAACCATTTGTTCCCCTTGAAGAAGGAAAAGTAAAAATGTATACTTGTGGTCCGACGGTATATCACTATGCACATATTGGAAATCTTCGTAATTATATTATGGAAGATATTTTAGAAAAGACTTTACGGTATATCGGATACGAGGTTACGAGAGTGATGAATATTACCGATGTTGGACATCTTAGTAGTGATGCAGATACTGGTGAAGATAAAATGTTAAAGGGGGCCAAACGGGAACATAAAACGGTATTAGAAATTGCTGATTTATATACGAAAGCATTTTTTCAAGACTGTGAAAAATTAAATATTAAATACCCTGATATTGTTTCCCCAGCAACGAGCCATATTGCTGATTATATTAAAATGATTGAGACGTTACTAGCCAAAGGGTATGCCTATGAGAGTCAAGGTAATATTTATTTTGATACATCTAAGCTAGATGATTATTATCAACTGACCAATCATCAGGAAGATGACTTGGTAGTAGGAGCACGGGCTGGGGTAGAGTATGATGATAGTAAGCGAAATCAGGCCGACTTTGTTTTGTGGTTTACTAAGTCAAAGTTTGATGATCAGGAGCTGAAGTGGGATAGTCCATGGGGAATTGGTTATCCTGGCTGGCACATTGAATGTTCCTGTATCTCGATGTGTCATCTTGGGGAAACATTGGATATTCACTGTGGCGGAGTTGATAATATTTTTCCCCATCATACCAACGAAATTGCCCAAAGTGAGGCCTATTTGGGGCATAAATGGTGTAACTATTGGGTTCATAATGAACACTTGAATATAGCAAGTGGGAAGATGAGTAAGTCAACTGGGGAATTTATTACGGTGGCAACCTTAGAAGAAAAAGGCTTTGATCCACTTAGTTACCGCTTTTTCTGTCTTGGTTCGCATTATCGTAAACAGTTATTGTTTCATTATGAATCATTAGAAAGTGCGGCGAAGGCATATCAAAAACTAAAACAGCGGGTACGAGGTTTATTATTAGATTCTAGTGGAGAAGTTGATTCTAAAATCGTTTTTCAGTATGACAGGCAATTTCAGGAAGCGTTAATGGATGACTTAAATACTGCCAATGCTTGTACTGTTTTATATGATGTCTTGAAATTGGATTGTAACAATGCGACCAAACTTGATTTGATACGTAAGTTCGATTCTGTTTTATCATTGTCATTGTTAGAAACAGTTGAAGTTGATAAAAATTTAGAACAATATATTTTAGAACAAATAGCCAAACGTCAAGAAGCCAAAGAGCAAAAAGACTTTGCAACTGCCGATCGAATTCGATCAGAGCTCTTAAAACAAGGAATTGTGCTTCGAGATACAAGAGTTGGTACGACATATGAAATAGAGGAGAAATAAATGAATTATTTAACATGGGGCTATGAGACGCCCTTAACCATATTATTATCAATTATTGCAATTATCATTGTAGTTGTTGCACAGTCAAAAATAAGCAGCGCCTACCGACGATTTAGAGTGATCAAGAATAAGAAAACGATGAGTGGAGCAGAAGCTGCTCGCGTTATTCTAGATGCCAATGGGTTACAAGAGATTTATGTGGTGGAAACCAAAGGAGAATTGACTGATCACTACGATCCTAGTAGAAAAGTGATTCGTCTGTCGTCACAGATTTTCCATGGGGAAACGATTGCTGCCTTAGCAATTGCTGCCCATGAAGTAGGGCATGCGATTCAGGATAAAGAAGGGTATTCCATGATGAAAATCCGTTCAGCTTTAGTACCATTTGTAAATCTTGTTTCTTACCTTGGATATTTTGGAATTATCATTTCTTTATTTAGTGGACTGACAGGATATTTCATGGTTTCTATCTTGGTGTTATGTGCGACATTGTTATTTCAGCTAGTGACATTGCCAGTTGAATTTGATGCTTCTAAACGAGCTGGAGTTCAGTTAGAACAGTTAATGTTAATCGAACCAGACGAAAAACAAGGGATCGCTGATATGTTGAAAGCAGCAGCGATGACTTATGTGGCGAGTTTGGTATCGAATATTCTAAATATTTTGCGAATTATTATAATGATGCAAGATCGTGATTGATCTTGTTTTTTTGAATGTGAAACATTGGTGAAAAAAGTCAAATTATGTTATAATTGAAATAGGAGGAGTGAGGAAATGATAAAGAAAAAAGGAGTTGCCATTGTTGTTACTGTTTTAATGGTAAGCATGGTAACGGGATGTTTCGGGGGAACGAAGACCTTAACTTGTACGGAGCATACGGAAGATTCTGGGATTCCAACCGAGCAAAAAATGGTTTTAAAGACCAAGCGAAATGCGATTCAACAAATGACGATATCGGTTGATATGGATGTTTCTAAGCAGCAAGAGAGTGTTAGAACCGCTGCCTATGAGGCATTAAAAAAAGCCTATGAATCATATAATGCTACCGGAGTCGAAGCTTCGGTTAAACAGAAGGATAACAATCTTGTCGTGTTATTAGAGCTAGATTTTGCCAAGGCTTCGGAAGCAGATATTCAAAAGTTTATGCCTAAGTATGATGCAAACAAGAAAACGATTGATGTGAAAAAGTATCAAAAACAGATGGAAGATGATGGTCTTACCTGTAAGAATTCATAACCTGGATTTTTTTTTCTTGCCTTTTTCAATAATTTTCTTTATACTGTAAGACGAGTGGTGATGATATGAATGGGTTTATTGTGATTAATAAGGAAACAGGGTATACAAGTCGTGATGTTGTAAACATTGCCTGCAAGGCCCTAAAGACGAAGAAAATCGGCCATACGGGAACTCTTGATCCCATGGCTACCGGGGTGTTGGTTTTAGCCGTTGGGAAAGCAACGAAATTAGTGGATTATATTACCAATAAGGAGAAAGAATATATTGCCGAAATAGAATTGGGAACGTTGACTGATACTTTAGATATTACGGGTAAGATTCTCGCTTCGGAAACAGTAAGGAAATCAGAGACTGAGATTGATCATGCCTTAGCGCAAATGATTGGGACGTATCTGCAAGAAGTACCAATTTATTCAGCGGTTAAGGTTCGGGGAAAAAAATTATATGAGTATGCTCGTCATCATGAGGCAGTAACATTACCAAAAAAAGAGGTGACAATTGCCTCTTTAAAACGGATTTCCCCACTTACTGTTAGCGATGGAAAAATTCGGTTTACGATTCGAACAACGGTAAGTAAGGGGACTTATATTCGTAGTCTCATCCGGGACTTGGCTGCTCAGTTGGGAACGATTGGAACGATGCTGCGGTTAGAACGGACGAGACAGGGAAATTATACCTTGGCATCGGCAATTCGCTTAACCGCGCTTGAAAATGGCAATTATCGTTGTATTTCGATTCCCGAAGCATTAGTCGATGTCAAACAGATGGTCGTTGGTGATGAAAATGCAACCCGGATCCGGAATGGTAATAAAATAGAAGCTTATTATGATGTTGATAAGATTTTATTTATTAATCCTGATGGCTCACCGATTGGGATATATGAACAATATGAACCAGGACACTTTAAACCACGGATTATGTTTTAGAAGATCAAAAAAAGAGCAGTTGCTCTTTTTATTTAATATTATCAACAATGCTCTTATAAGAATCATTTAGTTCACTGTCTTCAATTTTTAATTTATACTTTTCCCGACGAATACGATCCCAAGTTTTACTAGATAAGTTAGCGTCATTTGTTAATTTATTAGAAACAAGGGTTTCTTTAATTTCGTCTTTGACATCTTTTAATTTTGGTTTGCTTTTTTGGCTAACACGATAAATGATATGATATCCATAGTCACTTTTTACTGGCTCTTTGGTATATTTTCCATCTTTTAATTTGGCACTTGCATCCCAGAATTCAGTTACGACTTCACTTTTTTCAAAGTCACTAAATAGTCCACCTTCTTTGGCTGTAGCTTCATCGTCAGAATTTTTCTCAGCTAGTTCCTTGAATGTTTTTTCAACATCTTTGCTATCTTCTAATTTTTTTATGAGCTCTTCGGCTTTTTTCTTTGCTGCTTCTTCCGCTTTCTCTTTGTCTTCATCACTAGCATCATCTTTGACATCAGGTTTAATTAAGATATGGCGAGCTGTCATGGCTCCAAAGATTTCATCTTTATAGTATTTGTCAATTTCTTCATCTTTCAATTCTTTCTCTAAGAATTTCTTAACTACTTGTTGTTTTTTATAGTCGAGAATTAATACGTCTTTAAATGCCGCTTCATTTTTATAACCAGCATTGATAAGAGCTGCATTAAAGTCTTGTCCAGCTTGGGTATATTGTGTTTTCATTTGTTCTAATTGTGCATTGGCATATTCTTTGGTTGTATCATCGGTTTTTACTTCTTTATTGGCGATATATTCGTCAATTAAATTAATCAGAACACTAGATCCTCCCTGTTTTTTTAATTCCTTGTATAAATCTTCGGTTGTAATTTTCTTTCCATTGATACTAGCAACTAATTCTTCACCATTTTTTAGTTTTGATACCTTTCCACATCCAGCTGTTAACAGTACAACTGCTACAAGGGCAATCAAACCTAGTTTTTTATTTCTGTTTTTATTCATATGTTTTATGAACTCCTTTCAATTATACATGTACTATATTATCAAAAAAATATAAAAATTACAATATTTTGGTTATAAGTAATCACAAATTACTCTGATTGCCATAAAATACTCTTGAAAAGACAAAAAAAGGAGGAATGATTTTTATGTGTAACACAGGAGTATCAGGCGCTGCTATCGTTTTAGTATTATTTATTCTTTTAATAATCATACTTGGAGCGTACATTTAGGCAGGAGGTGAATCGTATGGCATGTGGAAACAATTGCAGTCGTCCAGAACCAACTAATTGTGGATGTGGATGTGGATGCAACACCGGAAATAATTATGTTTGCATTATCGTATTATACATCTTATTAGCAATTATTTTAGGTTCTTGTTTCTTTTAAAGAGGAGAGTAGTCCTCTTTTCTTTTTTATATAAAATTTTATACAGTTATTTTAAATAATATTAGTAGATAATAACAATAATATCTAAAATATGTTATACTACTTCTGGGAGGAAGTATATATGGGTGAAAACATATTTAAAAAATTGAGTGAAAGTTTAAAGAGGAAGCAGAAAAAGGGATGTGGTACGGAACCGAGCAAACTTTGTTGTACAGACATTCTTATTATAAATGAAACATTAGAAGATATGAAGTTAGTATACGGTATTCGGGATGATGAAGTGTTACAAAGACTTTGGATAATAAAAGCAGCTATTGAAGATAAAAGACAAGAAAAGATGGAGTATGATGAATTCCTACTGCTTCTGAAAAATATTATGAATTATGGTGATATGCAAATATGGCTAATGAAGCAGCGAATGGAAGGTAAAAATATCACTTTAGAGGAGTCGTTAAAAAGATTCTTTGAATTAAACTCTGATGAAGATATATTGAATCTCTGTGGTGCAGAACAAAATTACAATCAGCTTAATATTCAAAATATTCAAAGAGTAAAAAATAATAAAGTAAGACGTTGGTAATTGATAGAATTGATTTTAAATTGGGAATACCGATTTATCAAATACTATTCACAATTTCTGATAATGGTCTCGACAATCGAATTTTTGATTGTCTTTTTTTGTGTCTTATGGTTGGCCATTCTTATTTCTTGACAATTTACTTGTCATAATTGATTTCTAATTTGTTTTCTTGCTTCACTTTTTATGAAAAAATCGAAAGGACCTATTTACAAAGTGGGTGTTATGGAGTAAAATAGTGGTATCTAGTGGAATAAAGTGGAGCAAAGTGGGTGATTTCATGTTGATGGGGGAATATCATCATTCGGTTGATGACAAAGGCCGATTAACCATTCCGTCGAAAGTCCGTTATGACCTAGGAGAAACTTTTGTCGTGACGCGAGGTCTTGATAACTGTCTATTTGTCTATCCGATGAAAGAATGGAATTCCATTATTGAGAAGTACAAAGAATTACCCAATACGAAAGATGCTCGTAATTTCATGCGCTTCTTTTTATCGGGTGCGACCACTTGTGAATTTGATAAACAAGGACGTTTAAAATTAACACCACCACTGATGAAATTTGCCGGTCTAGTGAAAGACTGTATTATTATTGGCGTCAATGATCGTTTGGAAATCTGGAGTAAAGATCGTTGGGAAGCGTTTATTGATGAAAATGAGAGCAACTTATCAGCAATTGCTGATAATCTATTTTCTACAAGTTTTAATTAGGAGGGACTATGCATAAAAGTGTTTTATTAGAAGAGAGTCTATCCTATTTAAAAATACACGACGATAGTATTATCGTCGACGCCACCTTGGGATATGGCGGGCACAGTAGTGCCATTTTAAAAGAAATTAAAAAGGGGTTTCTATTCGCCTTTGACCAAGATCGCGATGCTATTTCTCATAGTCAGAAACGGCTTAGTGAAATAGCGCCTAATTTTGAAATTATCAAGAGTAATTTTTGTCATATGACAGAAGAATTACAGAAGCGGGGAATCCAAGAGGTCGATGGGATCTTGTTTGACCTTGGGGTTTCAAGTCCACAATTAGATGAAAAAGATCGGGGGTTTAGTTTTCATCAGGATGCACCGCTTGATATGCGCATGGATCAGGATCAAGCGTTATCTGCTTATCAAGTGGTTAATACTTATACGATTTCTGATTTAACCCGTATTTTTAAAGAATATGGAGAAGAAAAATTTGCTTATCAAATTGCCCGGGGAATTGTTCAAGCAAGAGAAGTACAACCAATTGCCACGACATTAGAGCTGGTTGAGATTATTAAGAATCATGTTCCTGAAAAATATCGTCGTTTAAAACATCCTGCACGCAAAGTGTTTCAGGCAATTCGAATTGAAGTGAATCAGGAATTAGCAGTCTGTGAAGAAGCGGTAAGACAAGCACTGGAGCTTGTCAAAGTAGGGGGAAGAGTCTGTGTAATTACCTTTCATTCCTTAGAAGATCGGTTGGTAAAGACGATCTTTAAAGCACATAGTACAATGGATGCTAGCTTGCGGCAATTGCCGGTAGTTCCGGAGGAATACTTGCCAAAGTATCAAATCATTGCTAATATTTGTCCAAGTACTGAGGAATTAGAAGAAAACAATCGGGCTCGTAGTGCGCGACTTAGAGTCATTGAAAGAATAAAATAAAGCGAGGGTTCAGTGTGAGAACGAGAAAAGTGAGAAGACTACGTATTACTAAGGGTGAGAAAATATTATATACAGCAGCAGTTCTTTGTGCTGTGCTTTCTTTTGCTTCCTCTATTTTTTGTGGAGCCAATATTGGAAATTTAAAAATGAATGTTGAAAAGTTAAAATATGATATTACCCAACAAGAAAAAAAGAATGAGAGTTTAACGATGAAAGTCAATGAGTTAACATCTTTTGATAAAGTGAAAGATGTTGCCAAGGAAATGGGTTTAGAGTATAATAATGATAATATTGTAATAATTAATAAATAATCGAGGTGAACCTATGAAGAAGAGAAGTGTAAAATTAAAAGCTTGGAAATTTCCAAATTTGATTTTAAAATGCTTCCTTTTTTTTATGGTTCTTTTGTATGTGCAATTGTGTTATTTATCATTGTCACCAATTATTTATGGAATTAATATGGAGAAATTTGCTAAGGCTCGAAATACAGTAACGAAAACATTATATGCGAAGCGGGGAAATATCTATGATAAAGATGGAAATACGCTCGCTTTAAATGTTTACTCGTATACGGTGGTTGCTTATCTAAGTGAGAGCCGAACCACCAATTCGAAAAAGCCACGTCATGTTGTCGATAAAAAGAAGACAGCCGAAAAATTAGCGCCCGTTCTTGGGATGACTGTAGAATATTTAGAGCGGCTACTTAGTAGCAATGCCTATCAGGTTGAGCTTGGACCTGGTGGTCGGGGAATTACGGAGCTAAAAAAAGAAGAGATTGAACAGTTGGAGCTACCAGGAATTGGTTTTACTGAGAATAAGAAACGCTACTATCCAAATGGAAATTTTGCTTCTTATGTCGTTGGATATGCCAAACAGTATGATAAAACAATTGAAGATAATGGTATTAGTACCATTCAAAGCTATATTGTTGGAGAGCTTGGTATCGAGAGTATGTATGATGATTTACTGAAAGGAAGTAATGGGAGTCTTAGGCAACAACAGGACCGAAATGGATATCAAATACCTGATACGAAAGAATATAAGACTCCAGCCTTGGATGGGGCAAATATCTATCTTACACTTGACTCTAATATTCAGCGCTTTATCGAAAGTGCGGTGAAAGAAAGTGAAAACGTTTATGATCCAGAATGGCTAATTTTAACAGCTATGGATGCAAAGACTGGGAAAATACTTGGTACTTCCTCGATTCCTTCATTTGATCCTAATTTACGAGATATTGAAAACTATGAGAATCCTTTAGTCTCATATGTCTATGAACCAGGATCGACGATGAAGACATTTACCTATATGTGTGCGCTTGAAAAAGGTACTTATGATGGTCAAGCTTCGTTTAAATCGGGATCGATTGCTGTAGGTGAGAATACGGTATATGATTGGAACCGAAAAGGTTGGGGAAACATCACCTTTGATAAAGGGTATGAGTATTCTTCAAATGTTGGTATTACCAATATGCTATCGCGGTTTATCAATAAAGAAGATTTACGGACTTGTCTTAAAAAATATGGTTTTGGGGCGAAGACGGGAATTGAACTTCCTCGGGAACAAACTGGTGATATTTCATTCACATATCCCATTGAAGTTGCCAATGCGGGATTTGGGCAAGGGATTACAACAACGCAAATTCAAAATTTACAAGCCCTTACAATTCTATCGAATAATGGAAAGATGTTGAAACCACATATTGTTGATAAAATCGTCGATCCTAATACCAAAAAAGTTACGTATAAGGCGAAGCGGGAAGAATCAGAACAACTAGTCAAACAATCGACGGTTGATAAGATGAAAGAATTGATGTGGAATACCATTCACGGAAAAGATCTTGGAACGACCGGAACAACATATAAAATTGATGGTTTTGATATTATTGGAAAAACCGGAACTGCCCAAATTTTTGACAATGAAACAGGTCTATATTTGAGTGGGAAAAATGATTATATTTTCTCGTTTGCTGGGATGTATCCCAAAGATGAGCCGGAAATTATTATTTATGGTGCCATGCGAAAACCAAGCTGGGGTGAAAGTAAAGGCCTATATACCGCGGTTAAGAGTGTGATTACTAGTATTGCCAAATATAGAAATATGTTTGGTGAAACATTAGATAAGACGGCGATTGTTACTTATGTGTTGCCATCCTATATCAACAAAACAAAGGAGACGGTGGTAAAAGAGTTAACCAATCAAAAAATTACGCCAATCGTCATTGGAGAGGGTGCAAAAATTATTAGTCAATATCCTTCTCGTGGAACAACCGTTATGTCAGGAGATAAAGTAATTCTATTAACCAATGATGCCAATAAAAAAATGATTGATTTAACTGGTTGGTCGAGTGGTGATGCCATTCACCTGTTTACCTTATTAGGAATTGCGTATGAAACAGAAGGACATGGATATATTACTAACCAGAGTATCAAACCAGGAACGGTAATTACTGGAAAAGAAACGATTAAAATTATTTTAAATGATAAATATGTAGAGGAACAAGATTCTAAAAAAGAAACATAGACATGAAAAAATGACTATGTTTTTTTGCTAAAATAAGTTAGAACTTGCTATACAAAAAGATTTGGGTGTGTTATGATAAAAAGAGTATTTTGATTAAAATTAGTTATACTAATGATGAGGATGTAGGATGTGATTATTGATGAAGCAACAAGCGATAAAAAAATGGACGCGAAGAATGCAGTTTCTCGTTGTTTTTTGGAGTTTTTTATTTATTTTAATTACGGGACTGGTATTATATCGTCCAAGGATCCAATTGAAGGGTCCAAAGACAATGACTATTCCTATGGGGGAGAACTATGTTGATCCTGGAACGAAGGTTTCAGTGATACTTGGAATGAAGTCACCACGGGTTATCGTTAAAAGTAATTTAAATATGAAGAGAGCTGGTAGGTATCAAATTCAATATCGTATTTCTTATCTAAATGGAACGATTCGTAAATCACGAACAGTGATTGTTATAGACCGTGATAAACCCCGACTTGTCCTACATGGAGCCAAAGAGATGTTTGTAGAAGAGGGGACAAACTATACCGAGCCTGGTTATCAGGCAATCGATAATAATGATGGAGATATTACCAAATCTGTTCGGGTAACGGGGCAAGTCAATCCAAAGAAACAGGGGGAATATCGATTACAATATTATAGTAAGGATCAAGCGGGGAATGAAGTGACGGAAATCCGAACAATTCGAGTGGTTCCTAAGAAAGATCCAAATTTAAAAACTATTTATTTAACATTTGATGACGGTCCATCGCAGGTTACACCTGCCATATTGGATGTTTTAAAGCAGCATGGGGTCAAAGCAACATTTTTTATGATCGGGAAAGATTCTAGTTACAATGCTATCACGAAACGAGTACATGATGAAGGTCATACGGTGGCAATTCATAGCAATACGCATAATTATCGTTATATTTATCAATCAGTGGATACTTATTTTAAAGATCTTTATGAATTACGAGCTCGCTTAAAAACGATTACTGGGGAAGATGCTAATATTATTCGTTTTCCAGGAGGAAGTTCGAATACTGTTAGTAAGTTTCAACCAGGCATTATGAGTACTCTGACAACCGAAGTAATGCGCCGAGGATTTCATTATTTTGATTGGAATATTGATAGCGGAGATACTGGGCGAATTGGGAGCGATGCGATTGTCAAAAATGTAACGTCTAGTTTAGGTAATGAGTCCACATATGTTGTATTGATGCATGATTATGCAGCAAACCAACAAACAGCGGATGCTTTAGACCGTATTATTACCTATGGCAAACAGAATGGCTATCAGTTTGATCGGATTACAGCTGGGACTAAGCCCATCCATCATGGAGTGAACAATTAAGATTTAGTTGTCTTACTGGAGAACTTTTTGGAAAATCTGGAAGCATAATCTTCCCATTGGTGTAGTATTATTTGAAATATTTTTTGCGCATCCAGGGACTTTGTTACTGGTTGATGACCGCAATGATCATTAGATTGGTTACCCTATCTCACTTTATATTTATGCACATAAAGAACGCTAAGAACAATCGTGATGTTGTTCTTTTTTTTGTGCTTGTACATATACATTATTAGAGGTGATTACCATGTTCTTTAAAAATATTCACTATCGTATTCGGATTGTTTTATTGATCATGCTTCTATTATTTTTGATGATCATTGGGAAAGTCTTTTATATTCAAGTAATCGATTATAAACGTCTTAATCAATATGCAGCTGGTTTATGGAGTCGTAATCTTCCTATCGAGGCGAGTCGTGGTAATATCTATGACCGTAATGGGGTTGTTCTCGCTGATAATCTAACAACATCGTCATTGGTCTTTATTCCCAATCAAATTAAAGATAAGGAAAAGACAGCCAAAGAGATCAGTGCGATTTTAGGTGTTTCATATCAGACTATTTATCAGCATGTTACCAAGAAGGAGTCGATTGAACGGGTTCACCCTGAAGGACGCCGTTTGTCATATGATGTTGCCGATAAAATTGCTGCTTTAGAATTACCAGGGGTTTATCTCGTAAAAGAGTCAAAACGCAATTATCCTAACGATCGGTATTTATCACATACGATTGGATTTGTTGGAATTGATAACCAAGGATTATCAGGATTGGAACTCATGTATGATCAGTATTTAACGGGAGAATATGGAGCAATTAAATATTTTAGTGATGCCAAGGGAAACAAGTTAGAATTAAATGAGGTCTATGAAAAACCACAGGATGGAATGAATATGACGTTAACAATTAATTATGATATTCAATCCTCACTAGAACGGGAACTAGATAATGCGATGTTAAAGTATAATCCTGATCAAGCTCTTGGAATTGTGATGGATCCTAAGAGTGGGGAGATATTAGCAATGTCTTCGCGTCCTAATTTTTCACCAAGTAATTATCAAGATTATACCATCGAGGAAATCAATCGAAATTTACCAATTTGGATGACCTATGAGCCAGGATCGACATTTAAAATTATTACCCTTGCAACGGCTTTAGAAGAGAAGCTTGTTGATCTTAATAAAGATAAGTTTACCGATGGGGGATCAATTCGGGTTGAGAATGCCAAGATTAAGTGTTGGAAGCATGGAGGTCATGGGGAACAAACTTTTTTACAGGTTGTTGAAAATTCATGCAACCCAGGATTCGTTGTACTGGGGCAGCGAATCGGTAAGGAAAAATTGTTCCAGTACATTCATAATTTTGGTTTTGGAACGAAAACCGGAATTGATTTAAATGGAGAAGGATCTGGTATCTTGTTTCCACTCGATAAAGTAGGGCCTGTTGAACTTGCAACGACGTCATTTGGGCAAGGGGTATCAGTTACACCAATTCAACAGATTACAGCAGTTAGTGCAGCCATCAATGGGGGATACTTATATCAACCCTATATTGTTAAGAGTTTAAATGAACCGGAAACCAATGGTGTAATTAAAGAGACGAAGAAGAAAGTGGTCCGCAAAGTCATCAGTTCGAAAACATCTGAGCAAGTACGAATGACGCTAGAAAGTGTTGTAACCAATGGAACAGGACGCCCAGCCTTTATTGATGGGTACCGGGTTGGTGGAAAGACTGGGACAGCGCAAAAGGTAAAGGATGGTCGTTATATGGTAGGAAACTATATTACCTCGTTTATTGGTTTTTTACCAGCTGATGATCCTCAGGTTGTTGTCTATGTAGCAATTGACAATGCCAAGGGCATTACCCAGTATGGTGGAACTGTTGCGGCACCGATTGCTAAGACTATTTTACAAGATTCGATTACTGCTCTTAATATTCCCAAACGAAAAGGAAGTAGCGAGAAACGCTATAACTATGGGGATAAGAAATATGCCAAGGTTCCAAATGTTGTTGGCAAGAGTACCAGTGAGGCGATGAAGGAGCTTACCAGCTTCAAGGTAGAATTTTCTGGAACTGGGGAGACAATCGCCTATCAATCACCTAAAGCAGGCGAGAAAATTTACGAGGGTGACGTAGTAAGATTGTTATTAAAACAGTAGGAGGAATGGTATGTTACTAATGACAAAATCAGTACTAGCAATGATGATCGGATTTATTTTATCGGTGATTACCGCTGCGATTCTCATTCCTATTTTAAAGAAATTTAAGGTTGATCAAAATCTCAGTATTTATCTTCGGGAGGCCCACCAGAGTAAGTCGCATACACCGACGATGGGCGGACTTATTTTCCTACTTCCAACGTTATTTACGGTGACGATCTTAATTCTTACAGGCAAGATGGTGATGACTTATACGCTAGCAATCGTTTTATTATCGTTTATTGGTTATGCAATGATTGGGTTTATCGATGACTATCTAATTGTGTTAAGACATAATAATAAAGGATTATCGGAGGGACAAAAATTATTATTACAATTGATCATTGCGATTGTCTTTTTCTATTTATTTATGAAAGCTGGGAACGAGCCACTAATCTGGATTCATACATTTAATATTCGCTGTAACATCGGGTTCTTCTATGGTTTATTTATTCTCTTTTTGCTCCTTGCCAGTAGTAATGCGGTTAACTTAACCGATGGCTTAGATGGTCTTGCTGGCGGTCTTTCCGTTATTGCTTTTCTTGCTTTTGGTTTAATTAGTTATAATACTGGTTGGTTAGAGGGGTATACGGATCTTGGCTTATTTTGTTTTATTCTGATTGGATCACTACTAGGGTTTCTTGTGTTTAATACCAAACCAGCTAAAATATTTATGGGTGATACCGGTTCGCTCGCTCTTGGGGCAACATTAGGAACACTAGCCATTTTGACGCGTCATGAATTGCTACTAGTGATCATCGGGATTGTCTTTGTTCTAGAAACGATGAGTTGTATTTTACAACGTTATTATTATAAACTAACGAAAAAACGCCTTTTTCCTATGGCACCGATTCATCATACTTTTGAAAAATGGGGCTGGAAGGAAAATGATATTGTGAAGTTATTTTGGATTATCGGACTATTGGGGGCAATGGTTGCGCTGGCATTTGGAGTATGGTTTTAAAAGGGTGATAGAATGAAAAAAGGGAATATTGATTATGGACTTCTGATTAGTGTGATCTTGATTTCCATCTTTGGAATTATCATGATTTATTCCGCTTCTTATGTATGGGCTGAATATAAGTTTCATAATCCATTTAAATTTGTCATTAATCAAGGTGTCTTCTTTCTCTTGGGACTAGTTTTTATGTATGTTATTAGTAAAATTGATTATCGACTTTATTATGAGAAGGCTACACCTTTGGTTATTACCTGTTTTATTTTATTGGTGTTGGTCTTAATTCCTGGGATTGGAACGGTTCGGAATGGAAGTCGTAGCTGGTTTGGAATTGGCTCATTTGGGATTCAACCAAGTGAGTTCATGAAATTGGCACTTATCATTTTTACAGCGAAGTATCTGGTTAAGAATGAAAAGCAGATGACTGATATCAAAAAAGGGGTTTTACCGATTCTAAGCCTTACCTTACTTGTCTTTGGAATTATTATGTTACAACCTGACTTTGGAACCGGAATGATTATCGTGATGAGTATTATGGGGCTTATCTTTGTTGGCGGTGTTCCTTTCAAATTTTTCTTACGCATGGGAATGCTTGGAATGGCCGGGATTGTTGGCTTGATTGCTGTAGCTCCCTATCGGTTAGAACGGATATTATCCTTTTTAAATCCATGGAAGGATCCACTTGGTAGTGGCTTCCAGATCATTCAATCGTTATATGCGATTGGTCCTGGAGGATTATTTGGCTATGGCTTTTTAAATTCGCGACAAAAGCATTTCTATCTACCAGAACCACAGACTGATTTTATATTCTCCATTATCAGTGAAGAGTTTGGTTTTCTAGGGGTCATTATTGTCGTTGGTTTGTTTCTTATTATTCTTACGCGTGCGTTTAAGATTGCTAGAAAGAGTCAAGATATGTTTGCGAAGTATTTGACATTTGGGATTGCCTTTCAAATTGGCTTCCAAGCGATTTTAAATTTAATGGTTGTAACTGGCTTAATTCCCGTAACTGGGGTTACACTTCCATTTCTAAGTTATGGAGGCTCTAGCTTGCTTATTACGATGTCTAGTATTGGAATTATTTTAAATATTAGTCGTTATCAAAAATAAGAAGATATTTATGATTAAAGTAGTTCTATATTTCATTTAACTGTGTTATGATAAGAGTGAGTAGTAAAGTTTGATGGAGGTATTATGAAAGAATCTGATATCAAAGAAGTACTAAGTGAAATAGAACAACATAACGAGTCGTGGTTTCAAGACATTTATGAGCGAAACAAAGATAATTTAGATGCGCCATCCCTATGGTACCGCGGTACCAACATCTCTTATCAAGAGATGTTGAAAGAAGCAAATAGGTATGCAAAGTCATTACGAAAACTAGGAATAAAACAAGGTGATGAAGTATCAGCATGCTTATCTAATACACCAGAACTTATTTATCTTTTATTGGCTATTAGTATGCTTGGAGCTAAAATTAATCTTTTTGGAAGTCAGTTTGATCAGGATTATATAAAAAAGATTATCGATGATTGTAGTTCAAAAGTATTCTTTGCGACTGACTGTCAATATGAAGATATTAAGAATATAACTTTAGAAAGTAGCATTGAAAAGATTGTTTTGGTTTCGTTGACTAGTTCATTGAAGGACGGGATAGATCCTTATGATGAGGTAGATAAGATTTTTTGCGAATTTAGGAATAAAATTCCAGAATTTCAATGTGAAAATGATAAAATCATCGATGTGAAAGAGTTTGCAGCTTTTGGTGATGATATGGAGGATATTGTTCCTGCCAATACCAATTTAGATGATGAATTCACCATTACATATAGTAGTGGTTCTACCCATTCAACAAGACCCAAGGCAATTGTTCATCGAATTAGAAGTTTTGTTACCATGGCGCGGATTCATGATTCTGATGTTTCAGGATTACCAGCAATGAAAAATATTAGAGGATTAGCGCATATTCCAGCTCATTCGAATACGGATTTAATTACGAGTATTTCTGATGTATTATCGCAGCATGGGACGGTTGCCTTAGAGCCAATCTATGATCAAAATTTCTTTTTGACTAGTTTGATGATTAACAAACCTAATTTTGTTCCAGCTACTACAAGTTTTTGGTTAAATGCGGCGAAGAAAATTAGATTTGATGAGTCATACCGAAATTTACAATTGCCATTCTTGATAATACCAACTGCGGTAGGTGAGCCGGTCGCACCTAATGAAGAAAAGTTTATTAATAAAGCTTTGAAAACTACTAAAGCGGGAAAGGATCTGTTTCATTTACCTTATACGCCAGTTTGCCTTTCGATTGGTGGGGGAGATTGTGAACACGGTGGATTATTTTTTACTCTCTATAAGGCATTACAAGAAAAGCGATTATCATGTTGGCTACGGAAAAAATCATTTGGTTTAAAACCATTTGCTTTGGCTGAGTATGCTATCTTGGATCAGAACGGGAAGCGATGTGGAGTCAATGAACTAGGGAGATTAGTTGCCAATTCTAATTGTACAATGAAAGGATATAAAAATAATCCGGAAGCGACGAGGCAATTTTTTATTTATGATAATACAGGAAAAAGATGGGGAGATTGTCAAGTTTATGGATATATTGATCAATTTGGATCTATTCATATCAAAGGAAGAATAGGAAATGAATTTATTAGTAGTAATGGCGAAAAAATTCCCTTATTTTTAATAAGCGATGAGATATTAAAAGATACCAAACATATTTTGTCATGCGAGTTAGTCATGGTAAAAGATGATAAAAATGATGATAAGATTGTTGTGCATATTGAGTTTCAACCAGGAGTAAAGATTAATGTCACGAATGTTTTAATGGGAGCTGAAAAAAGATGTAAGAATGTTTTTTCTGATGAAGTGTTAAATTGTTTGTATTATCGAATTCGTGGTATGAAAGAGTCATTTCCGTTAAGCGGTTGCGGAAAGCGTAGTCAACCCTTGTTAAAGGCTGAAGGGTATGATGGTGATTTTATGGTGAAACCTAGTATAGAGACAGGCCAGTTATTAACGGCTAATCAATATAAAAAGGAAAATTCAAAGGTGTATTGTTATAAACGCTAAAGAAATAAATGGATGTTAACAATTAGTATTTTTTACTAAATAGTGAAAGGGAAAAGTGTGTTTACTTTTTCTCTTTTTCTATGCTATAATATTGACAGATAGTAAAGGATGATGTTTCATGATAGGAAGTGTTATCTTAATCGTCGGAAGTTTATTTTATAGTATTTCATTAATGACGGTTTTTTTTAGAAAAGATAAAGTGAAAAGTGTTGAAAATAAAATTTTTTCTATTTTGATTGTCGTTAATTTTCTCGGTTTAATGATCGAATTATTAAATTATTATTCTGTGTTAAATATGAATTCTTATCCCCTTTATAATTTAGTTATTTCAAAATTATATTTGGTTTATTTATTAACATGGATTTTAATTTTTACTGTTTATATTTTTATTATTTCCTTTAGTAAAGAAGATAAAATTCACTATGATATTAGTACAAATATTAGGAAAGTAATGAATTTTGTTACTATAAGTTATTGGATTATTATTGTATTATTAATTTTTTTACCAATATCATTTGTTAATACTGCTGGACAGATATATTCTTATGGTCCTAGTATTGATTTGGTTTATTTGGTGTCGATCATTTGTATTATAATCAGTATTGTTAGTTTAATTGCGAATTTAAAAAATATTCGTTCCAAGAAATATTTACCATTATTTTTTCTATTAACGTTTGGAACGGTAATTATGCTATTACAAAAATATAATCCTAGTTTATTACTTATTACATCGATGGAGACATTTGTAACATTCTTAATGTATTTTACTATTGAGAATCCTGATTTGAAATTAATTCATGAACTGAAACTAGCGCGGGAACAGGCGGTCCGCGCTAACGAAGCAAAATCAGAGTTTTTATCTAATATGTCACATGAGATTCGAACACCATTAAATTCGATTGTCGGATTCAGTCAAGTCTTACTAGAAGAGAATTTACCTGAACATACTCAAGATGAAATTCAAGATATCTTGATCGCCTCTAATAATCTGTTAGAAATTGTCAACGGTATTTTGGATATTTCTAAGATTGAAGCTGGTAAATTAGAGATTGTAAATACGGAATATCATCCGCGGCAAATCTTTGATGAAGTTGTCTCGTTAACGAAAGTCCGGATTGGAAATAAGTTTTTGGCGTTCCACTTTCATTTGGCTGCCGATATGCCGCCCATATTATATGGTGACAGTATGCGCTTAAAGCAGATTATGGTTAATCTACTGACCAATTCGGTTAAATATACGAAAGATGGATCCATCGAGTTGCAGATGAGTTCGGTGATTCAAGATGATATCTGTCGCTTAATTATATCAGTAAAAGATACTGGAATCGGAATTAAGCCAGAGAATATTCAGAAGTTATTTACCAAGTTTGAGCGTTTTGATGTTGAGAAAAATGTAACCATTGAAGGAACGGGACTTGGGCTAGCAATTACCAAAAAATTGGTTGAATTAATGCATGGCCGAATTGTCGTTCAGAGTACCTATGGAGAGGGATCTTGTTTTACGGTGGCAATCGATCAGAAAATTATCCCGATTACAGAGGAGCGAAAAGTTGCTCAAGAAAAATTAATAAGCGCGGACCAAAAACCGTTTGTTGCTAAGGGTAAGAAGGTATTATTGGTGGATGATAATCGTATTAATTTAAAAGTAGCTGCGCGCTTATTATTAAATTATGAGGTTGAGACTGTTTGTTTATCATCAGGAGCAGAATGTCTTACACGTATTAATAATGGTGAACAGTATGATTTGATATTATTAGATGATATGATGCCAGGAATGAGTGGTGTTGAAACATTAAAATCATTAAAGAAAATACCTGGTTTTATGATTCCAACGGTTGTTTTAACTGCCAATGCGATTACCGGAATGAAGGAGAAGTATTTGCAAGATGGGTTTGATGATTATCTTTCAAAACCAATTGATCGAGCTGAATTAGATAGAGTATTGCGGAAATTTTTATAGGAAAAGATTAGAAAATAGGAGAATTGATATGAAAGATGTAAATTTATTGCTTCAACATGGAGTAAATGTTCAAAAGAGTTTGGAATTATTTGGAGATATGGAGACATATGATGAGACATTGGCGGATTTTCTTCAAGATATTGAGGAGCGTCTTCAACAATTAAAAGCGTTTAAAGAGATCGCTGATATGGGAAATTACTCTATTTTAGTTCATGCCTTAAAAAGTGATGCTCGGTATTTTGGGTTTGATGTACTAGGGGATATGTGTTATCAACACGAAGAAAAGAGTCGTGCAAATGATATTTATTATGTGTATGAACACTATGATGAGTTAATCAAGGAATTTAAACAGATGATTCAAATTGGATTAACGTATTTAGGAAAACAGCGAGAGGTTGCAATTGATCATGAGAAAGTTACCGTCGCAACTGATAAAACTATTTTGGTGGTCGATGATTCTGATATTATCCAAAAGTTTATTCAGAAGCTATTTATGGATCAATATCAAGTTGTAACGGCTAGTGATGGGGAAGAAGCATTACGAATTATTGTTGAATCCAATCAATATGATATTGTTGGAATGTTACTAGACTTAAATATGCCCCATGTCGATGGGTTTACGGTATTAGATTATTTTCAGAGGCAACAATTGTTTACGAAAATTCCGGTTTCAATTATTACTGGAATTGGCAATGATGATGAAGTAAAGAAGGCATTTCAATATCCGATTATCGATGTCTTACAAAAGCCGTTTAATGAACGGGATATTAAGATAATTGTCGATAAAATGATAGCTAAATAAAGAACAAAAAATTGTTGAGTAATCAACAATTTTTATATGAAAAATGTTTATTTTGTTCGGTTATTATTACTTATATATTGACGCTGTTTAAATACTTGATAGGTAGCTTGATAAATATTATTAGGAATTTGTTCTAAATATGGCAATGGAGAGGTATTTTTGGCATTGGTATAAATTTTGCCACATGTTTTAATAAAATCGTCTCCAAATCCAAGTGATAATAAATAATCAAGGTAATTATAATATTCATCAATAGAAACTTTCTGCATTTCTTTTCGAGCAATTGTGTTTAATATGATAAAAACATAACAAAGAAGATCACTATTTTCATTTGGAATATGAATCCCTTCGGTATTGATGGGATATTTATGTGTCATATTTAATATATTAGGATTGGTTGCTAAATATTTGGCAGCAAAAGGAAGATTATTTTTGGTTTTAAAACTATCACTATCAACTACATATACTTGATCATCTTCTTTTCCAACAATGAAGTTGGCTTCGTGAATGTCACCAATAAATAACTCGCTTTGAAATTTATTTAGGTCATGGACTTGAGAAATAATTTGGCCAACTTGTGTTAAATACTCTTTTTTCTTTTCTGTATTGAGTTTGAAATCTTGTAATAAAGTTAATAAATTAGTATTTTCAATAAATGGCATTATATATCCGATTATTTGCCCTCCAGCAATTGCTAATTTTTGGGGCAATATCAGGGCCCTGATATTGATAGTACTAGTACTATCAATAAGATTATTAATGGTAAATAATTTGTTTTTAAAGTATTCGCCACTATTATTATAAAAATATTTTAATATCATTTTTTTATGCTGCCATTTTCCATTATTTTCAACAATATATAGTTTTGATTCGGTATGATCAATACTTTTTTGCAAACTACAGTTCTGTAGTTTTTTCAATTGTCTATTTGTAAAAAAAATTGCGTTCATATATACTCCTCACTCTTATGGTTATTCTAACACAATCATAAGGAAATTGTCAAAAATAATATGATACATGTTATAATAAGGTAGAGGAGGATTCTATGAAATACGTACCACTAAATTTAAA
Source organism: uncultured Bacilli bacterium (assembly GCA_910578855.1). Lineage (GTDB taxonomy): Bacteria > Bacillota_I > Bacilli_A > RF39 > UBA660 > MGBC107952. The sequence goes on along the minus strand of CAJTRV010000004.1, from coordinate 6,320 downwards.
AACAGAATATTCTTTACTTTATAGTTTAATCAAGATTCCTCAATTGATTAAATTTGCCGAGGCTAATCAATTAGACACCCTCACAATTACCGATAATAATATGTTTGGTGTCATGGAATTTTATGAAGCTTGTCGGAAACATGATATCAAACCAATCATTGGGTTAGATATTACTTTTAATCAAAAACATATTATTTTATATTGTATGGATAGTGATGGGTATCATAATTTAATGAAATTGGCGACCCTTATGAGTGAACGGGCTCTTACTTTATGTGATTTAGAAACACATAGTAAAGGGTTACTGGCTATCTTACCATTTGCTAGTATGGAACTGATTGATCAGGTTAATAAAATATATCAATATGTTTTCCACGGATATACTTCACTAGAAGAACGCCGTTCTTACCGCGGAGAACATTGTGTTTATATGGATGAGATTCGTTATTTTGAAGCTGATGATAGTAAATATCTGACCATTTTAACTGATATTCGTGATGGAAAAACAATCACTGATCATAAGATTAAAGATGTTCCCAAACCATTTCGCTTGCCAGATGAAGTTAAGGATCAGTTTCCTGAGGATTGGGATAATAACCTTAAGATCAATCAGTTATGTAATGTAACCATTGAAACTGGTGGAAATTTATTACCGATTTATAAATGTCCAGATGGCATAGATAGTTATACCTATTTAAAACAGTTATGTATTCATGGATTAAAAGAAAAATTTGGAGAACAAATTCATATTAAATATCGGGATCGTTTAAAATATGAGCTTGATGTAATCAATCGAATGGGATTTTGTAATTATTTCCTAGTGGTGTATGATTATGTTCAGTTTGCGAAGACACATGATATTTTAGTTGGGCCTGGTCGTGGTAGTGCTGCGGGGTCCCTTGTATCTTATTTATTGGATATTACTACCATTGATCCAATCGAATATGATTTATTGTTTGAACGATTTCTAAATCCCGAACGAATTAGTATGCCAGATATTGATATCGATTTTGAGGATACCAAACGTTATCAGGTAATCGATTATTGTACTGAAAAGTATGGGTTAAAAAGAGTAGCAGGAATTATTACATTTTCGACTTTGAAAGCAAAACAGGTAGTTCGAGATGTTGGACGGGTCTTAGAAATTGATGGTTCACGGATTGATAAAGTTACCAAAATGTTGGATGCTCGTTTCGACTTGATTACCAATTATCAGATGAATATCAAATTAAGAGAATATTTAAATAGCAATGATGGTTTTATGAAATTATATAAAATTTCTTTAAAGCTTGAGAATTTAAAACGCCAGACTTCGATTCATGCAGCCGGGATTGTCATGTGTCAGACCGATTTAGATGATGTAATTCCTTTGAATAAAAATACTGATCATTTTTATACGACTGGATATTCAATGGAATACTTAGAACAATTTGGGTTATTGAAGATGGACTTTTTGGCAATTAGTAATTTATCCCTAATTCATCGGGTGATTGATCAGATTAAGCAAGATGGAATTGATATTACTTTTGATACAATTCCGAATCATGATAAGGCGGCAATTCAGATTTTTACAGATGTGAATACAGAAGGAATTTTTCAATTTGAATCAGCCGGAATGAAAAATTTCTTACGAAAATTTAGGCCAAATAGTTTTGATGAAATTGCGGCTGCTATTGCGTTATTCCGGCCTGGACCAATGGATAACATCGATACCTTTATCAAGCGTAAACGGGGACTGGAACCGATAGAATATTTAGATCCTTCCTTAGAAGCTATTTTAAAACCAACTTATGGTATTATTGTTTATCAAGAGCAAATTATGCAGATTGCGGTAACAATGGCAGGTTATACTTTGGCAGAAGCTGATATTTTAAGAAAAGCAATGAGTAAGAAAAAGGAACGTGTTTTATTAAGTGAGCGGGAGCGGTTTATTGCCCAGAGTATAACTCGTGGTTATCAAGAAGAAGTAGCAACGAATACTTACGACCGGATTTTGAAGTTTGCTTCTTATGGGTTTAATAAATCACATTCGGTTGTCTATGCGATGATTGCTTATCGAATGGCTTATTTAAAAGCTCATTATCCAAAGTACTTTATGGCTTCCTTATTATCAAATGTTATTGGTAGTAGTACTAAAACCAAGGAATATATTTATGAGGCTAAATTAAATCATATCGATATTTTAAAACCGGATATCAATTTTAGTACGAAAGGTTATAAAATTGAAGAAATTGGGATTCGTTACCCACTCAGTAATATAAAGAATGTTGGTGAGAGTGCGATACGATTCATTCTTTCCGAACGAGAAAAAGGGACTTTTCAAGATATTTATGATTTTGTAAGTCGCACGTATGGAAAAGGGGTAAATCGTAAAACGATTGAATCATTAATTAATGCTGGTTGTTTTGCTAATATGGGTTATAATAAACGAACACTTCATGAAAATTTAGATCTGATTATTAATTATGGAGAAATTACGAAGGATGTCGATCCTACTTATGTTGATAAACCAGAATTAGTGGTTGAGAAAGAGTTTTCAAAATATGAATTAATGGAACGTGAGCTAGAAATATTTGGGTTTTATTTGAGTAATCATCCTATTACGGAATACAAATTAAAAACAAAGGGTATTGTCGCTCTTAGTGAGCTTGCGAAATACTTTGATCGGGTAATTGATACGATCGTTTATGTTGATAAGATTAAAATAATTGAGACAAAGAAAAAAGATAAAATGTGTTTTATCACGGGAAGTGATGAGGTGGAAAATGTTGATGTGGTCTTGTTTCCACGGGTTTATCAAGCTTATTCTCATCTTGAAGTTGGTGATATTATAAAAGTGAAAGCCAAAGTTGAAAAACGTTTTGATAAATTACAATTGGTGGTTAATCAAATTACAATATTGGAAACAACTGAAAAAGAAGGTTATCAAGGATAATCCTTTTTTAGACAAAAAAAATTGGAACTGTCCCCCTGAGAACAGTTCCGAATAAAAGAATAAAAAGGGGTTGGCTAGTGTGATACTAGCTCCAATTCGCCTAATCCGAATTGGCGATTTCTATACTAACTTAGGATGCTGTTTTTGTCAATACTTTTTTGAAAGAAAATGATTTTTTTCTTTAAAAAGGAGTAAAATGCTCGGGAATAACGTTGACTTTCGAACGAATGTTTGTTATTATTTGAATGAAAGGTGATAGTATGGAGCTAGCGAGTGTAAAGGGGATTGGACCAAAGACAGAGCAAACGTTAAAGCGAATGGGGATTGAGAATGTTGAAGATTTTGTGACCTATTACCCGTATCGTTATGAAATGATTCGTCGTAGTAATATTCAAGATTTGAATCAAGATGATCATATTGTGATCGATGGAGTAGTGGAAACGATTCCAACGTTATCGTTTTTTGGTCATCGTCGTAATCGAATGGCTTTTTTTATAATAAATGAGACGACACGGTTACAAATTGTCATCTTTAATCGTCTTTATTTAAAAAATAAATTAATGATTGGTACGGAAGTTACTGTAATTGGAAAATATGATAAACGTCATAATACCGTGGTGGCGAGTGAAATTCGCTTTGGGAAAATTATCGAAGAAAAGATTGAACGAATTTATCACCTAGCCGAGGGGATTACCCAAAAAGCGATGAGCCAATATATTGATTTTGCTTTAACATTACCATATGAGGTGGTTGATCATATTCCTGTCTATTTTCAGGAAAAATATCATTTTTTGAATCAGAAGGAGAGTATTGAAGAGATTCATCACCCGCATAATAAAAAAAGGTTACAGGAAGCGCGTAAGCGAATTATTTACGAGGAATTATTTACTTATATGCTTAAGGTAACTGATTTAAAGATGAAGCGAAAAAAATTGCCAGGATTGGTTCATTCTTTTTCGCAGGAACAACTAGAAGAGTGGATTGAAACCCTTCCGTTTGCATTAACGGAAGATCAAGCGCGAAGTGTTTGGGAGATTGCAGGTGATTTAAAGAGTCCTTATCAGATGAATCGCTTATTACAGGGTGATGTAGGAAGTGGAAAAACTGTCGTAGCAATGGCGGCTATTTATCTAAATTATTTAAGTGGGTACCAAAGTGCGTTTATGGCTCCAACGGAAATTTTAGCAACTCAACATTATGAATCGGTGTGTAGAATGTTTGATAAGTGTAATATTCAGGTTGCTTTGCTGACTGGAAAAATGAAGATGAAAGAAAGAAGAAAAACGATCCAAGAATTACAAGACGGGAAGATCGATATTTTGATTGGGACGCATGCTTTGGTAAGTGATGATGTTCAGTATAATTGTTTGGGATTGGTGATTACTGATGAGCAACATCGGTTTGGGGTGAAAACACGATCTGGTTTAACGGAAAAAGGTGTATGTCCTGATATCTTATCGATGAGTGCAACGCCAATACCAAGAACGTATGCTTTGACGATGTATGGTGATATGGATGTATCAAATATTGTAACGATGCCCGAGGGAAGAAAACCTGTATTGACGATAATAAAACGCGAAAAAGAAATAACGGAAGTCTTAGCGGCAATGTATGAGCAATTAAAGTTGGGACATCAGGTGTATGTAATTGCGCCATTAATTGAAGATGAAGAAAATGATAAAAATGATACGCAGCGCTTATTTAAGAATATGGAAAAGGCCTTTGGGAAACGATACCAAATTGGTGTATTGCATGGAAAGATGAAGGCGTTAGAGAAAGAAGAGGTAATGGCGAAGTTTTCTCGTAATGAGCTTCAAATTTTGATTAGTACAACGGTGATTGAGGTTGGGGTTGATGTGAAAAATGCGACGATGATGGTTATTTTTGATGCTGACCGGTTTGGGCTAGCGACCATTCATCAATTACGGGGACGTGTTGGACGAAATGCCCTTCAGTCTTATTGTATACTAATTAGTAATAAACCGTGTGAACGTTTGGATATTTTAGTGAAGACCAACGATGGGTTTGTTATTAGTGAGGAAGATTTTAAGATGCGGGGAAGTGGGGACCTTTTTGGGGCCCGGCAAAGTGGTGATATGTGTTTTAGGGTTGCTGACTTGCGGAGAGATTTTAAAATATTACAGGTTGCCAAACGTGATAGTGAATATTTCTTAACAGATCCTCGTTTTTCTAATCCTCGTGATAATCAGTTAAAAGAAACCATTTTACGGGTTTCACAATACCGAGGTTAAAAAACACTTAAGACATTATTACAAATTAATCATAAGATTTTCAAAATTTATGAATTCCAGTTGACATTTTTTAGAATACTATTTATAATGATAATAGCGTGATAGTATATGTGTCACGCGCATGAGTTACTTACCGTCTAAATTGTAAGTAACTTACCAAAACCCCCTGAAATCCCAGTCGAAAGGCTGGGATACTTTGTTTATAATGGCTCCAAGCTTTTTTGTATATGTATTAGGTACCCAAATAGGTACCCATTTTAATTTAAATTGTCGATAATGTTTATTATTTCATTCATTTGATTTTTAAATAGATGGGAATATGTGTTTAATGTCTCATCTATTTTTGTATGTCCTAGATATTTTGCAACTACATTGATTGTTGCGCCACTATTGATTAAAAGTGATGCACAACTATGTCTAAAATCGTGTATTCTAATTTGTTTAACTTCTGCTAACTCACAATTCTTATTTTTCCTACATTTTATTTTGCCATTCGTAATTGGTTCAGTATCTCCAAAGACATACCAATTATTATTAAATCCATAATGATTACTAGAAACTTTATATAGTTCTTTTAAGTCATCTAATAAAACTTTGGGTATTGGAATATTTCTAATACTTGATTTAGTTTTAGGAGTTGTAACCATATAGGATTTATTCTCATCGCCTCGAGTAGCTACAACATTTTTATTTTATATAAAATATTAAAAAATCTAGTATGAAATTAAATTTGCTAGATTTTTTATATATAAGGAAAGTGCATAAAGAAAAAAACAAGAAAAAAATACCTCTTATAAAGAAAAAGGTATCAAAAAACAATACAATAAAAATTAGTTTGAATTGTATATAGAAGTCATTGTCCCATTACAATAAGGACATTCCATTTTTGGTATACTTTTCTTTCCCATAAATTTTAGAAAACCAGCTTCTTCATTCACAATAAAAGAAGGAACTGGATCTAATTTGCCGCATTTTTTACATTTGAAAATATAAATTGTTTCGTCTTTGCCAAAATAGCTTTGAGCTTCTTTCAATAACTTTTGAATTTCTTGTTCTTCTTTCATGATATACCTCCTCATTAAGTATAATAACTCTTATAGTATACCATTTCTTCTTTACATTTTGGACAAATA